>NZ_JBHRXY010000001.1:0-413615 GCF_042648745.1 Paracoccus angustae | reverse complement strand
AGTGCCCGAGGCGGTGGCTGCGCCCTGATAGCCCGAGGCGGTGGCTGCGCCCTGATCGCCCGAGGCGGTGGCTGCGCCCTGATAGCCCGAGGCGGTGGCTAGACCATTATCCTCAACCGCAACCGGGCCTTCATGCTTGGCGCGGGCCATCACCCAATCCACGGCTTCTTGAGCCAAGTCGCCAAGACCGATTTCGCGATGCACGGTCAGAATTTCAGCGGCAATCTTGTCGCTTTCACGGTCAGTCTTGCCGCTGACCTCAACCACGCAGAAGCGGCTTCCGGCAGGGCGATAGAAGCTGAACACCGCGAGCGGATGAATATCTTCTGGAATGGCGTGGAAGCCGCCAACGCAGGCTTCAACATCGCCTTCATGCTTGTAGGTGCGGCCCACTTCAAACTGCATACCCCGGCATTTCAGATCAGCGTCGAACCCCTTGATGGAGCGGATCGGTGCGCTACTCATTGCGCACCCCCACACGCGGCAACCCGCGCTTCCAGAGCCATGACCTTGCCTTTCGAGGCTGCGATCTGGCCCTCCACGTCCCCGCCGGTCAGGCTGGACACAGGCACCCCGATAAAGAGAACCCCGATGGCATCCCCGGCAACCGCGCCCCGCTGCTTGCCTTCAAGGGCAGCAAGCGTGTTGCGCTCGGTGATCAGGTCCGTCCGTGCCTGCTGGCAGTCGTGGGTGGCGTAGGCTGCGCCCAGAGAAACCGGGGCGATGCTGTCAGGGTTGGCCGCACACGCCGCGAGAGCGAGGGGCAGGGCGGCAAGGGTCATGTATTTCGTCACGTTATCCTCCAATTGCATTTGCTGCTTGGCCCGCGATCTGCCGTGGCGTCTTCGGTCGGGCTATGAGGATAGAATATGCGTAACGCATACTACATGTCAATGCGTAAAGCATATGATTATGCGTTTTGGTTGGTGGAGTTGATTCGGACGTGCTATCCTTCGCCAGAAGGTGGCCTGTTCCCGAAAGGCTTTGGCATTGTCGAATCACGTGCTTCTGACTGATCCTGAGGAGGCATCCATCCTCGCAGGCATCCCCGTGACTGATTATCCGGTTCGGCAGTTTTCGTTCGGCGCCATAGATCGGGCTGGAAAGCTTCTCGCAACCGATATTCCGCTGGACCGGGTGAACGATGAGGCGGTCAGAGAGGCGTTCAAGACAGCCCACAACTGGCGCATGGCTCATGCTTACCCAATGGTGGCCGAGCGGATGCGTCTTAACCATATCGCCAAGGGCGGCTTCGTGACCGCTGGTCGTGTTAAGCGTATGACTTCTGTGCGCAAGAAGTTGAAACGCGGATCTGCCACATTGCGGGGGATGCAAGACTTGGCGGGGTGCCGCGCTGTGATGACTTCGGTTGCCGATTGTTACCACGTCTTTGAGGCTTACAAGAACGGCGCTTCCGCAAGTGAGTTTCACCGTTCGCGTGACTACATGGCCGAGCCTAAGCCGGACGGGTATCGCGGCATTCATGCCATCTTGCGCTTCGGTGGAACTGGAAGATCAGAACCTTACATCGGCCAACATCTTGAATTGCAGATCAGGACTCGCTTGCAGCACATATGGGCCACGGCAATCGAGGCCATCGGCGCTGTTCGTGGTGAAGACCTAAAAGGGGGGCAAGGGGATGCGTCCTGGTTGCGGTTAATGGCGCTGATGGGCGACTATCTAGCCGTTTGCGATGGACTGCCGCTGCCTGACGGTTACCAGGGAACTCATGGTCTGTGTCGTCAGATCAATGAAATGGACCGCAGCCTGAACGCGCTAGTAAATCTTAAGATGATCAACGAAGTAATCGAGCGGGCATCGAATGCACCGTCGCAATCTCATGTTTTTCGTCTTTCTTTGGATGCGGTCACAGGCAAGCTGATGGTCGAGGTTCAGCGTGGGTTCGTGCTGATCGGGGATGAATACATGAGGCAAGAAACGGAGCAGCAGCAAAGCGTTGTGGTCAACGTCAACCGCGTGATCGACCTAAAGCGTGCCTTCCCCAACTACTATCTCGATTTGGGCGCCTTCATCCGTCACTTGGCCTGGGCTGTGCAATACAGGTTAGTAGCGCCGAAGATGATGGTCGCCACCCCTTCACTGGACAACTTGGACCTTTCCTTCCTGACCAAATGGAAGCGCACGAAAAAGCCCGCCTAGTCGGGTGACTGGCGGGCCGTCAGGTGGCTACGAAAAAGCCCCGCGCGAGGCGGGGCTAGGCTGGCCTTGGATTTGACCCTGCGTTTAGTGGCAGGGCTTTTCGCGATTGTTTGACAGGTGGGCCAGGAAGGCCAACACCAAGAACACAATCAGCGACACAATGATCAGGGCAGCAGACACTGTTTCCCATAGCGAGTCGTCTGCAAACCAGGCAATGCCAGCGCCCACGAACAAGAGGGTCCAAGGCAGGACATATCCCACGAACATGCAGACAGCGCAGATCGCCTTCTCACTGTTGTTCATCATCACCCCCATTGCAAAAAAACTCGTAAGCCCACCAACCAGATATGATCGGGCCTCCGATAAGCCATGCACCAAGCGGAAGAAAGGTCATTTTCTCCTCAATGACCTCTGACGCTGATAACAAGGTTAGGAAAGACCCACCCATAACGCCAGAAATTTGTAGCGCACACCGCTTAATTTTACGTTTATTCAACCCCTGATCCCAACGCTGGTTCCTCGGCCTGCGCACCGGGTGCGCAACAGCCCCTATTACACCTCATCCAATGCCATCCCAGCGGCTGCCCTACCATCTGCGCCCATTCATCCAGCAGGCGGGCCGCGCCGAAGTCGCCCTTCACGGCGACATCAAGCTACACACCGTTCTGCCCACAGGATTTTACAAGACCGCCATCACAGCACAGTTGATCAACCGGCGATGTTCCGCTTATGTTCTTATTTATTGCGCGGTTTCGAGGAGTGGACATGACGGAGGAAGAGGCGATGGCCGACCTTTCCGATAGGCTGGTCACGATTGTGTCTCATCGGGCCGGAGAAGCGCGCGATGCCGAGCTACAGTCTCTGCTATCATCCGCTGCTCTGCTTCGGTTAAGCCATCCAGAGAGTCCGATATGGACTTTACTACAGGGGCTAGCGGGCGCTGAGGCTCTCCAGAACCCGTCAACGGCTCCGGGCCGATCTCGCCATACAGGATCCACTCGGGGCGGGTCTTGAAAGCCTTGGCATAGCGCGCAGCTTCTTCCGGGAGGATGCCCCGGCTGCCGTTTTCGTGGGCAGCGTAAGTTGGATATGGCAGGGCAAGCCGTTCGGCTCCGGCCCTGGCCGTCTTAAACCCGGCCTTGATCCGGGCATCTTTCAATCGTTTTCCTGGCGTATCCATGCTGCTTGCATAGCGTAGAAAGTTATGCATAGGGCATTGACCGCATAAAATGCTTGGTGCATAGTAATATGCATAGAGCATATCTCACATATTTGGCCAAAGGTCGCGGACCTCGCTGCCGACCTCCGCAAGCCGTATCAGACGGTAGCCGCATGGAAGCAGCGCGGACGCATCCCGGCTGACTATGACCTCGACCTGATCGCGGCGGCAAAGAGGCGCGGAAAGCGCCTGACTTTGGCCGAACTCGCACAAGCCAGAAAAGCAAAAACATCCAAGGGCGCGGCCTAGATCAAGTCGCCGCGCCCTTTCTCCGCACGTCTTCAACCGACCCAGACCGGGCACAGGCCAAGATGACACGCCAAACACTCCACTCACTACAACACGGGCTTCCCCGCTTCTCACATGGGCGTGATGCGGCTGACCGCCAAGGAAACACGGTTTCTGCGCAGGTAAGCCATGAATGACGCAGCCATGATCCGCGCCTTCATGGGCGGGCTAATAGACCGGGCAGGGGGCGTTGATGCCGCTGCCGCTCTGGTTGGTGCTCGCCTGAACCATGACGTGTCCAAGGGCAGCATCAGCAAGCGCCAGTCGGGGCAACTGGACTGGCCGCTGATCGAGATCATGGCGCTAGAGGATGCCGTGGGTGATCCCTGCGTTCGCCGCTGGCTGTCGAAGTCGCTGCCGGAAGTCGAACAGGGCGCGTGCCTGTTGAGAGGCGCTGCCGCCATGGCCCGCGAACACGGGGAAGCCATCGAGGCAATTGCCGATCTGGCCGCTGGCTTCGGCTGCCGGGACAAGGCGCGCAAGGAAGTCGCTGACTCGCTGGCCGCGAACGAACGCATGGCCGCGTTGCTGGAAGGAGGCGCTGCATGAGCGCCCCGCGCCTTTCCCCCCGTTCCCAAGCCATCGCCTTCCGCGCTTGGGCATGGTGTCAGACCCATGGCTGGGAACAGACCCTGCAAGAAATCGCGGAAGGCATCGACGAAAGCCAGCAGTCCGTATCTCGTGTGTTCGTCCTCAAGGGATGGATGACCCGCGTTCGCAAGATGACAGCCGATTATGAGGTCGGGGCTTATCACGTCCATACGCGAACAGCCGGGGATCACGACATTGACGAACTGAGGGCATGGTCATGAGCGCCCCTGCTGCCACCCCCACCACAGACCGCGCGATCATCCAGCAAGCGGCCCGTCTGACGACTGGATTTCCGCGACCCTGCCGGTCGTTCTACTTGGACGACATGACGGTCACTGGCGGCGATATTGTCGTCTGCCGCTCTGACCTGACTGGCACGGCTTTCACTTCGGGCCGGTCCTACATCGTCAACGCAGATGGCACCTTGACGGATGATCATGGGGTCCGCGTCTACCCGTCCGCCCGCTTCACCTACGGCGGTGCGGCATGACCCTCCCATCCCCCTCTGCCTGCCCTTGGTCCCGTCAATGCCTGATCGACTTCGGCGCTGGCCCCATGCCCGGCTATGTCGAACGGGGCGTTTATGGCGACCGGGCCTATCCAGCGGACAATACCGCGTTCCTGGCGAAGTATCAGCCGACCATCACGCCCTACGACTTCCTCCCGACCGGCTATGCCTGGGGCACGGTCCTGCCGCCTGTCACCGTGGCACAGGTCACTCCGCCTGTCACGGGCACCGTTCCCGGCCCTGTCACCCCATGGCATCCCGCTACCCCGTGGTGGCCTAGCTGGCCCGATGGACCGGATAGCCCGTGCTGCATCGTGCAAGAGCCTGACACGCCCCTGCCGCCCATCGCCCCTGTTCCTTTGCCAGCCTCCGGCATCCTGCTGGCCTGCGCTGTGGGGCTGTTCATCCTACGAGGTCGCAAATGAGAGACTTTGCCGATAACGGAATGTCCGACTATCGCGCCTTTGTCGAAGGCAAGACCCATCTGGCAGGCGAGTTCGGCTTTGATCAAGTCTATGAAAACCCGAACTGCTACGATTTTCAAGCCCATCTGATCGAATGGTCGTTGCGTCAGGGTCGTGCTGCCACCTTCGCGGACTGCGGATTGGGCAAGACCCTCATGCAGCTGGTGTGGGCTGAAAACGTCCATCGCAAGACCAACAGCCCGGTGCTGATATTGGCCCCGCTTTCCGTCGCCAGTCAGACGGTAGAGGAGGCCGAGAAATTCGGCATTGACGCCTATCGTTCTGTGAAAGGGGAAATCCCTGCCGGGCGCGGCATCATCACCGCCAACTATGAACGGCTGCACTACTTCAATGCCGACGACTTCGCGGGCGTGGTCTGCGACGAAAGTTCGATACTCAAAAACTTCGACGGCGCCATTCGGGGGCATATCACCGACTTCATGCGCAAGGTGAAATACCGCGCCATGTTCACGGCAACCCCGTCGCCAAACGACTATACCGAACTCGGAACATCGTCGGAAGCCTTGGGCGACATGGCCTACATGGACATGTTGCAGACCTTCTTTAAATCCAACGATGACACTCTGCACCCCGCCCATATCGGCCAGCAATGGCGCTTCAAGGGTCATGCAGAACCGCACTTCTGGCGTTGGGTCGCATCGTGGGCACGGGCGATCCGAAAGCCGTCCGACATGGGTTTCAGCGATGCCGGTTGGGTTCTGCCCGAACTGCGCGAAATTCAGCATCAGATCGAAAGCAAGCCGCTGAACGGTCAACTGTTCGCCATGCCCGTCAAGGGCCTGCCGATGGAACGGGAAGAACGCAAGGCAACGATCAAGGAACGCTGCGACCTAGCTGCGGAACTTCTGTCGCAGCATGACAGCGGCGTGGCGTGGTGCCACTTCAACGCCGAAGCGGACTACTTGGCCGAGGCAATAACTGGCGCGGTCAACCTGTCCGGCGCTGACAGCGACGACGCCAAAGAAGAGAAGTTCCACGCCTTCAAGGCTGGCGAAATCAAATATCTGATCACCAAGCCGAAGATCGCGGCCCTTGGGGTCAACTGGCAGCACTCTGCCGCCTGCACCTACTTCGACGACTACAGCTACGAGCAGTATTATCAGGCCGTGCGCCGCTTCTGGCGGTTCGGGCAAAAGCGGCCCGTGACCGTTCACCAGATCGGCACCACCAGCCTTTCCAACGTCGCCAAGTCGCGCAAGCGCAAGGCGGAAGCCGCAGACGCGATGTTCCAAGCAATGATGGAACACATGATCGCGGCGCAAAAACACAAGCGGATTTTCACAGAAACCGATGCCGTCCGCCTTCCGGCGTGGCTCTAGGAGGACCAGCAATGGCCGTTTCCGATCAAGTCATCACCGACGATTACGCCATCTATAACGGGGATTGTGTCGAGGTCGTATCGGACCTTCCCGCCACTTCCGTTGACCTGTCGGTCTATTCGCCGCCGTTCGCCGGGCTGTTCCAGTATTCCGGCGATGAACGGGATATGTCGAATTGCACCAGCTACGATCAGTTCTACCGGCAATATAGCTTCCTCATACAGCACCTTCATCGCGTCACCAAGCCGGGCCGCATCAACGCCGTGCATTGCATGGACATTGGCGAGGATGCCGTTGGCACATCGCATGACCTGCCCGGCAACATCATCAAGCTGCACGAGGAAGCCGGGTTCAAATTCATCGGGCGCCGCCTGAAATGGAATGAACCGCTTCAAGTCCGGCTGCGGACGATGGTTCGCGGGCTGGCACATCAAACGATCTGCGAAGATAGCACCAAGTCCAGCATCGCTCATGCTGACTATATCCTGTTTTTCCGCAAAGGCGGGGAAAACAAGGTTCCGGTCACGCATGAGCGCGGCTTCACTCGCTACTTCGGCGCAGAGGTCATGCCGGATGATGTTCGCCGTTTCCGCGACTTCGATGGCGATCAGAAGGAAAACAAGTTCTCGCACTATGTCTGGCGCCGCTATGCCTCAAGCGCCTGGATGGACATTCGCGCCAGCAACAACCAAAAAACCGGATGCGGCCTGACTGCCCGCGCGGTTGTGGACGATGGGGAAGCGCGTGAACCGGACGATGTGAAGCACGTCCACCCCCTGATGCTGGACATCATCCATCGCTGCGTCGAACTCTACACCAACCCCGGCGAAACGGTCCTGACGCCATTCATGGGCGTTGGTTCCGAGGTTTACAGCCCGGTCTATCTGGGCCGTCGCGGCATCGGTGCGGAACTCAAGAAGTCCTATTTCCGCCAGGCCGTGAAGAACATCGCCAAGGCCAAGGACGACTTCCGCAAGGATGGCGTGGGCGACCTGTTCGGCGCCGTCGCATGACATGCGGTGTCACTATGACGGATGCAATGGCATCGGCTGTTTCGGTTTCGTGGCCCCACCAGGTCACGAACGAACCAAGCCCCTGCGCGCCTGTCGAGAGCATCGAGAATGGGCCGAGCAGCGATGGCATGACACGTTTCATCGCCAACCGCTGCAAGCGCATGACCTTCCGCAGCAACGAGGTTCGGAAGCGTTATCTGGCGGTCCATCGCCTGTTCGCCAGCAAGACCTGTTTGGGGGATAGGGCATGAGCGCTATGAGCCGCCGCAAAGGCGCGACCTACGAGAACGAGATTGCCGGGCAGTTGCATGACCGCCTCGGCATCACCTTCCGCCGCGACCTGGAACAATACCGTGCCACTGAGCGCGGCGACCTGATCCCCGATGATGACGCTTTCCCGTTCGTCATCGAGTGCAAGCGCCATGCGGAAGGGGTCAACTGCCTCGGCTCATGGAAGACGCAGGCCGTAGCCGCCGCCAAGGCAGCCCGCAAGCGCCCCGCTGTCATCTTCCGGTTCGTCCGCCAGCAGACCCGCGTTGCCGTGCCTCTCAGCGCTTTCTGTGACGCTTGGCCCGCCGATGATTGGGCAGAGGTCAGCTTGGACGGCTTCTGCCTGCTGGCCCGCGAGATCATGGCCGAACCGGGCAACTGGACACCCAATGATTTCCGCGACCTGCGCGACAGGATCATGGGGAAGGACGCAGAATGAGCAGCAAGAGCCATATGCCGCTGCACGTCGTTCACTTCTTGGGCGGCACAGTTGGTCTTTCCACTGAGGCACTGGGTGCCTACACCATCCTTTCGGCCGTGGCGTTCGACAAGGGCGGCTGGCTTCCCGAGTGGGATCTTGCGCGTCTTGCGAGAGTTTGCCGCCTGTCTAAGCGCCGGATGAAAGCGGCCCTAGACGAGATTTCCAGCCTTAACCTTCTGGTTTACGAAGGTCAGAAATCCACAACGTAAATGGCATTCCTGGCGTTGACTACCGCCGGAAGAAGGCCGCTGCCCGCTCGTGTGCGGCGCGAGGTCATGGATCGGGACGGTAGCGTTTGCGCTTACTGTGGCGACACCGACGGGCCTTTCCACATAGATCACATCTTCCCCTACTCGCGGGGCGGCAGTGATGACCCCGAAAACCTAACGGTAGCGTGCCAGACCTGCAACTTCTCCAAGGGCGCGATGACCGTTGAAGAATGGGGCGGGGCCAATGGCTGACCCATGGTTGAAGTTTTACCCTACTGACTGGCGGTCTGATCCCGCCCTTCGGATGTGCAGCTTGGCATCGCGCGGTCTGTGGATCGAGATGATTGCCCTGATGCATGAGGCCGTTCCCTACGGCCACCTTCTCGTTGCCGGTCGGTCCCCGACGGATGCGCAGATCGCCGTGTTGGCAGGCGCCCCTTCTGACCAGATCCCCGAATTGCTCGGTGAACTGGAAGCAGCAGGCGTGTTCTCCCGCACGAAAGATGGCGTCATCTACTCGCGGAAAATGACGCGGACAGCGAAGAAAGCCGCCATTGCGCGGAAGAACGGGAAGAACGGCGGCAACCCAGTCCTTTGTAAAAGCAAGGACAATCAGCAGTCGGATAACCAAAAAGCAACCGACCGGGTTAAGCCCCAGAAGCCAGAAGCCAGAAGCCAGATAGAAGAAGGGGAAGCTAAAGCTTCCCTGTCGCTGGCAGTCGATCACAAGCCGATTGATGAAGTTGCCGATGCCGTCATGGCCTATCGCGCAACGGCTGAAAAGCTGGGCTGGCCTATTCCCCAGCAATTAGACCAACCGCGCCGCAAGGCAATCAGCGGTCGGATCAGGGACGCAGGCGGCGTCGAAGGGTGGCGGATCGCCATCGAGAAAGCCGCCTCGTCGGAATTCCTCGGGCAAGCCCGCCCGTTCTCCGGCTTCGGCATCGACTGGATAGCCAAGCCCGCCAACTTCAAGAAAATCATGGAAGGGAACTACGATGACCGCCGATCTTCCCGCCCGGATCACCGCGCCATTACCCGCACCGACGCCTTGCGTGACCAACTCGATGTCGCAGGACGAATGCGCAAGACATCGCAGCCGAATTGGATTTGAGGTCGAGGTTGTCCTGCAAGGTTACTGGCAGGAACAGCTTGCCCCGGAATTGAAGGCTGCCGTCCTGGCCGATTGGGCTGACGAGTTGGAGGACTGGCACCTAGAGCAGGTCCGCTGGGGACTGCGCGAATGGCGCCGCGAAAACCCCCGCCGCAAGCCGAACCCCGGTGACATCGTGGCCGTCCTCAAGAAGCGCCGTGGCGAAGAATACGCCGCGCGCGCTGCCGCGCTTCCCAAGCCGGGCGATGTGCAGCCCGTCATCACCGAAGAAGCCCGCGCCCGCAACGCTGCCCGCGTGGCCGAACTGTTCCCCAGCATCATCAAGCGCATTCCCGAGGTGAAGGAATGACCGTCCAATCCCACAGCTTCATGACCGACGCGGACAAGCTTGCCGCTGATCGGATGAACAACCCCCGCGCCACGGTTCGCGCCATTGCCCAAGAGGTCTGCGAATGGACCGGGCACAGCCTTGCCGCCGTGATGGGGCCTAGCCGCTTGGCCCATGACTGCCGCGTCCGCGAACTGGTTTGCTACATCGCGCACCGCAATGGCATGTCCACGCCGCAGATCGGGCGGGCGTTGCATCGCGATCACAGCAGTATCGTCAGCGCCATCCAGAACGAGCGCAGGCGGAGGGGCGAGGCGTGACCATCCACCCCGACATGACCCAGCACCCCCGCGCGCAACCCGTTCGTGGCCCCGACGGCATCATCTACCCATCCCAAGCCGAAGCCGCCCGCGTCTTTGGCGTTAAACCCGGCACGATCTTCTACCACATCGACCGCTACGGCGATCTTAGCCGTCTGGGAACATCATCGGGAACGCCAGTCGTCTGGCGCGGCAAGCGATACACCAATGCGGTGCAGGCCGCGAACGATGCGGGCGTGAACAGCGCAGCCGCGTATTACCAGCTTCGCACCCATGGCAACCTGGACCGCCTCGGCATCGGCAGGAAGGGCAAGGAGCGCAATCGCGGCAAGGGCAAGCCTGTCAGTATCGGAGGGCATGATTGGCCTGCGGTGTCGTTCATGGCGCGCGATTTGCAGGTTAAAGAGCGCACCCTGCGCAACTGGCTTGAGCCTGATGCCAGCGAGGAGATGCGGGCCAAACTGCGGATCGCATTGGCGGCATACAACGACCGGCTGATGGCCGAGCGCATGGCCGCTCAAGCCCGCACCTTCGCAAAGATCGGGAAATGACCATGACCGAAGCCGAGATCGCCCCCTACCGCCATCTCTGGGCCTCTGTGCTGACCATGGCCCTGCGCGAATACCGCGCCTTGTTGGTGGCGGCATCCCGTCGCAGCCGGTTCGCCAGCAAGAACGGCAGGGACATGATGACGAGCAGCTACGCCGCAGAACTGGCCCATGCACGCGGCTATTTCGACAGCGCAGACGCCCGCAAGGTCGCTGCTCTGGCAGGCACGGAGATCCGCATCGACCGCATCATGTCCTACCTCACGGACGGACTGACAGACCCGGAGCAGCATAACGGAGGGCAGGGATGAAAGCCAACGCAATTCAGTGGACCAATGAAGCTGCCTTGTGCGCCGCTTTCATTGAGGCCCTGCCAGCAGAATGGACTGCTTATGCCGAAACGGCGGGATACGACATTGTGCTTGTCGGACCCGGCGGCGTCCAGATCGGTGTTGAGGCCAAGCTGACGCTCAATGCAAAGGTTCTGGCCCAGATCATTGATGGTCGGAAATATTGTAGTTCGGGACCAGATTTCCGCGCTGTCTTGGTCGGTCGTATCGTGGCAGAGAACGCAGTGCTGGCAAAAGAACTTGGCATCACTGTTCTGACGCTGAAACAGCCCTTCGCCCGCCATGATGATCTTTACAGGCGCGGCTATGCGATCCAAGGGCCGCTAAAGCCTGTTTTCAGCATCGACCCCCAACTGCCGGATTGCATCGATGCGGAAAGGGTGACGGCTGCCAGCCTTGCAACTATCGGTTACAGGTGGATGCGGTGCGAAAAGTGGTTCGATCAGGCTCCCGTGGAGCGGTTGAAGCTACCTGACTATGTTCCTGATGTGGTTGCTGGCAGACCCGCGCCTGTGACGCTAGGCGAATGGAAGATCAATGCGATCCGCGTCTGTGTCTGGGTCAACCGTTTCGGCAAGATCAGCCGGGCCGACTTCAAGCGCATCGGCATCAACCCGACACGCTGGATGGATGGGCATTGGCTGATCCAGCATGACGAGCGCGGCATGTGGAAGGCAGGCCCCCGCTTTCCTGCCGATCAATTCCGCAGCCAGCACCCCACGATCTACGAAATGATCGAGACAGATTTCGAGGCATGGCACGCCAATCTGATGAAGGTGAAAGCCGCATGACCTACGACCCCACATCCCGACACAAACGCCAGCGCGATCCTAAAACAGACCGCCACGGACGCAAGGACAGCCAACGCGCCGCCCGGGACGCCTACAACCGCGACGGACTGGACGCAGCGTGCCGGGCGCTAGGCGCGGGTGACGAAGAGGACTGGCCGCAGGAGCCGCTGGAAGAGGGGCAGGATTGGCGCAACGACTTTTCCGGCCCCACCGATGCCCCGGCCAGCCAGAGGGCATCAGGCGGGCAAAAATCAGGGGTGTCCGCCCGCCCCGCCACACCCACAGGAGACAGCGCGCAATGACCAGCACCTTGAGCAACGATGCTATCATCTTCGGCTTGGCCTATCTGAACGGCGCCCGCTGCAAGCTGTCATTCGGCGGCGAAGGCGCAAAAATGAAGATCACAGATCGCGCCCGTTATGCCCTGAATGAATTGCTGGCGACGGGATACGCGGAGAAGGCCGATCCTGACGATCAGATCCCTGACCGGGAGCACTATCAGGGCGTGAACCGTGACCCCTATCTTGGCCTGCTTGCGAAAGAGGCTGGGATCAACCCATTCGATCACGTTGAACCGTGGCCGACATTCGTGAGGGCTGACGCATGACCGCACATTACTTCATCGGGCAGACGATCCCGCTAGAGCCGCGCCGCCCTGTGCAGGTCGGAGAAGCCCCGCCCCTGTGGTATGGCTTCCAGACACCACCGCAGAAGGAAACCTCGGCGCAGGCATGGTTGGACAAGCGAGGCATTGAGGCATGGTTTCCAACAGAGCATCGGAAGCGCAAGCTGGCACGGGGCAAGCGGGCCTACGTCGAGTATGAAGGCAAGATCGTGCCTCGTTACATCTTTGCGCGCTTCACTGGCTATCCGCAGTGGGATGTCCTCCGCGAGTGCCGCTGGCTGTCCCGTGTTATCGGGGTGGATGGCAACCCCTTGCCGGTGGACGATGAGGTGATGGCCCAGATGGAGCAGGTTCCGCAACGGCTTGAAATCATCCGTCAGCGGGAAAAGGAGAAGCGCACCATTTCCCCAGGTGACAAGGTGCGGATTGCATCCGGCATCATGGAAGGCTGGGTCGTTGACGTGTCCACCGTTCATGCGGGCATCGCTAAACTGATCCTGCCGCAGTCGCTTCTGGGCATCAGCGAAACGCAAGTTGCGGTGTCTCGCCTGCAAAAGATCGCAAGGGCTTGAATTGCTTTGCGCCATGTGATAAATGCTGTTCCAGCAGCGTCGAGAAACAACGGCCATGCCGGTAGCACTCACGTGGCGCAAGTCGGGGCCTCATATCCCGGCGAGGCGAACGACGTTGAACGTCGCTGACGATGTTATTCTGCGCGGCCCGAGAGATCGGAGCCGCGCCTATCTTAGGCGGCGGCTGAGGTGACAACTATCCGCCCTTGCTACGGCAAGGCAGCAGCCATCTGCGGTTGTGGGTTATCCGGTTGGGTCTGATCAGCCCACAAAACCCTCACCGCTCTTTGCCGGATGCATCTAGGCCGACTGCCTGCGGGCTGATAGCCGAAATTCTGGACAACCGTCTGGGCAGTTGCATCTTCCTGAGCGCGGGGCGACTTGATCGCCACCCCAGTCAACATGGGGCGCACGGAAGCCGGAAAAGAGCACCGGTTCACAGGCAACGAACGGCTTCAACTTCTGGCCGTGCTCAACAGGTCATCGGGCCATCACCGGCCTCTCGGATTGGACGGGTAGGACGCTACCCCATAGGCGCAGCCGGAATTGGCGCACAGGCAGACACGGGTAGCCGAGGGCTTGCCGATCACCGTGGATGCCGACCCCTTGGTGAAGCTGCCCAGTAGCTGACCACTCAACGGCACGACCCACAGTCCGAACTCACCAAGGGCGGATCAATCCCGAAAGGACACCAGATGCACGGATGGATTTGCCCCAACTGCCAGTGCGGCAATGCCCCGCATGTGTCGCAGTGCCCGTGCCGTCCTGTCGTGGCATATCCTGGCATTCCGGTTGCGCCGATTGTCGCACCGACATGGCCCAACAATCCAAATTGGGGCCTGCCGACTGTGACATGCGGACAACTGACGACCACGTTCCCCGACAACGTGCAGTGCTGGAACTGATCAGGCGATCATATCCAGATCGACCCGCAACGCCGCTGCCATAGCCTTGAGCGTATCAACAGACCCCCGCTTCTTGCCGGTTTCGATTTCGTGCCACTGGACACGATGAATACCCGCCGCCCGTGCGGCATCAGCCCCCGACAGGCCGCGATACTCGCGAAACACCTTCACGGGGCTTTCGCCGTCGATGACGCGATTGACCACTTCGGCAGGGAACAGTTCTTCGGCGCCGCTTGCCAGATCGGCCATGGCGCGGTCGTAGGCTTGCAGATCGGCCAAGTCCTCCGCCGCTTCGCGCAGGCGGTCGTATTCTTCGCGGGTGATCGTAACCATCTCGGTCATTTTCGCCTCCTATCAGTCGTAGATCCCGCCACGCGGGCCGATTTCCAAGACGGCCAAGACATTGCCCTGGTCGTCCATAATGACGCGCCAATCACCAACCCGGAGCCTGATGCCTTCGCGGCCCTTAAGCGCCTTGACATTGTTCGCCTGCGAGGCAGGGTCAGCGGCGTAGGCCTCGATCTTGCTGCGGATCAGGGCCGCCGTATTGCGCGGCATCCGTGCAAGGGCTCTCTGGGCGGCTTTGGTGTAGGCGATGTGCTTCATGGGTGTAAGCTATCGGATAACGTCCCGTTCGTCAAGGGCTGTTCTCTGACGGATAACGATTTCTCGGCAGCCGACGCAGACAGCGGCCTAGCACTGCACAGCAGCTATCGTGCCGGATCGGTTGTTCTGGACCGACCCTTGAAGGACAGGGCATCCCGTCGCCAACTCGATGGCTTTGATGTTAGAGGCCCATTCCGCCGCATCGACATGCCATTTCGCCTCGGGTTCGTTCGGCATCGCTTGATAGGAGCCGGTCGATAGCTGGCGGACGAGGTAGTCCTTGCCGTCCACCTGGACGACCTTGCCGTCAAAATACTGATCCATCTGCGTGCAGGCACCAAGGGCAAGCAGGACAGTGGCGACAATGGCGGATTTCATGGAAATGCTCCGGGGTGAATGACCTGGGTATCGTAACAGCAGGAGATCAGCATGGCACGCCGGAAAAGCGCCGGGGCGCAACCGGCTGAGGTGGCGTGATGGCTGCCCCTAAAGGAAACCGCTTCTGGGAAGCGCGATCATCCCACGGGGCAAATCCCCGGTTTGCGGAAGCAAGCGATCTGTGGGATGCCTGCCTTGAGTATTTCGAATGGGTGGAACGCAACCCGCTGCAAGAGGCAAAGGTCGTCCAGTCGGCAGGCAAGCCCAAAGTAATGGCCCTTGCCAAGATGCGTGCCATGACGATCACCGGCCTATGCGTGTTCCTCGACATCGTGGAGGAAACCTGGCGCGACTGGCGCAAGAACAGAAATGATTTATCTGCCGTCATTGCGCGCGTGGAACAAATCATCCGCACCCAGAAGTTCGAGGGCGCAGCGGCTGAACTGCTGAACCCGAACATCATCGCCCGCGATCTGGGCCTTGCTGATAAGTCGGAACTGTCAGGGCGAGACGGTGGGCCTATCCAGACAGAGGACGTAAGCGCCCGTGACATCCTCGCTAGCCGCCTCTCTCGCCTCACTGCCGGAAAAGGAACGGCAGACGATCCTGGCGGGTCTGACTGACGCCCAAGTCAAGGAACTGCTGGAGGACTGGCGGTTCTGGGCACGTCCTGAACAACTGGCCCCCGAAGGCGACTGGCTCACATGGGTTATCAACGCAGGCAGGGGCTTCGGCAAGACGCGGGCAGGGGCTGAATGGGTCCGCGAACAGGTTGACGCAGGCAGGCAGCGGATTGCGCTGATCGGGGAAACCTACAAGGATTTGGTCGAGGTGATGTGCTACGGAGACAGCGGGTTGGCGTCCGTGTTCCCGGAACACCAGAAGCCCAAAATCGTCGCCAACCCGAATGTGCAGGTGACGTTCCACACCGGGGCGATTGCCTTGGGCTACAACGCTACACAGCCGGATCAGCTTCGCGGCCCGCAATTCGACGCTGCCTGGTGCGACGAACTGGCGAAGTGGAAGAAGGCCCGCGAAACGTGGGACATGCTGCAATTCGGTCTGCGTCTCGGTGAAAGGCCGCAGGTGCTGGTGACGACGACGCCCCGGCCTATCCCAGTCCTGAAAGAAATCATGGCCCGGCGAACAACCGTGGTCACGAAGGGCAGCACGTTCGACAACGCGGCCAACTTGGCGCCGTCCTTCATCGCGGAAATCCGGGACCGATACGAGGGCACCCGGCTCGGTCGGCAGGAACTGAATGCCGAGATGCTGGACGATCTGCCCGGCGCCTTGTGGACGCGGGCCATGTTTGACGACAACCGGGTCAGGGAAGCACCCGACCTGCAACGGATCGTAGTGGCCGTGGACCCCTCGGGCACGGCTGGCGCTTCGGATGACGGGGACAGCATCGGGATTGTGGTGGCGGGCAAGGGCGTGGATGGCCGGGGCTATGTCCTGGCGGATCAGTCCTGCAAGTTGTCACCGGATGGATGGGGCAGACGGGCGGTCAATGCCTACTTCGGCGGGTGGTCGGAAACACCTGGCCGGTTCAAGGCTGACAGGATCGTGGCGGAACGAAACTTCGGCGGGGCCATGGTCGAGCATGTCATCCGCACCGTTGATCCAAAGGTCAGCTACAAGGAAGTGACGGCATCAAGGGGCAAGGTGGCGCGGGCAGAGCCAGTTGCCGCGCTGTATGAGCAAGGCCGCATCAGCCACGTCGGGGCGCTGCCTCATGTCGAGGACCAATGTTGCCTGATCGGACCTGACGGCTTCATCGGGGAAGGGTCGCCCGACCGGGCCGATGCCTTGGTCTGGGCGCTGACTGAACTGATGCTGATTGCGCCAACACCCCGCGAAACCCGAACCCGTGCAGTCGTTGGGATGTATTGATGGCCGTATCGACAAAGCATCCTGACTGGCTGGACCGCATGGACGAATGGGCCATGCTTCGCGCCTGCCAGCGGGGCGAGAAGGCCGTCAAGGAGGCGGGCGAAGCTTATCTGCCGATGCCGTCAGGTTTCCGCACCCAAGCTGACGCTGGGCGGATGATGTATTCCGCCTACCAGATGCGGGCGCAATTTTCGGAGATCCTGGCCCCGACGATCCGGGGCATGGTCGGCGTTATCCACCGGACGGAAGCGCAGATCGACATGCCTGCTGCGATGCAGGGGCTGTGGGAGCGCGCTACAGGCGATGGGCTGCCGCTGGAGGCATTGCACCGCCGGATCACCGGGGAACTGCTACTGACGGGCCGCTACGGGCTTCTGGCAGAGGCATCCAGCGAGGGATCGGACCTGCCGTGGCTGGCGGGCTATTCCGCCGAGGCACTCATCAACTGGTCGGAGGGCCGGGACTTCTACGTGCTGGACGAAAGCGGACTAATCCGCGACGAGTTCCAGTGGCGGGAACAGAAGCGATACCGCGTCCTGCAACTGGATGGTGGACGATACACCGTCCATACTTACACAGGCGAAGAAAAGGACAGCAAGGAAATCCAGCCGACCGCACGGGGCGGGGCGGCATTGACGGAAATCCCGTTCGTGGTCATGGGGCCGCGTGACCTGTCCGTCGCCCCAAGTGAGCCGCCGCTGATCGGCGTAGCCCGCGCTGCCTTGGCGCTGTATCGGTTGGACGCTGACTATCGGCATGTCCTGTATATGAGTGGACAGGAAACGCTGTTCATCTTCAACGGTGAAGCACCGGAGGCTGTAGGTGCTGGGGTCGTCGTCTGTCTCACGGCGAGCAAGGAAGATCATGCGCCTGATGCCAAGTATGTCGGGCCAAGCGGGCAAAGCATTGGGGATTTGCGTCAAGCCATTCAGGACGAGCGCGCCAACGCCGCATCCGCCGGGGCGCGATTGTTCGACGCCGAGAAGAAGTCAGCCGAAAGCGGCGATGCCCTGCGCATCCGGTATGCGGCGCAGACGGCCACGCTGACCTCCATCGCCCAGGCCAGTGCGCAGGGTCTGGAAAAGGCGCTGCGCCATATCGCGGTGATGATCGGGGTGGACCCGAATACCGTCGTTGTGCGGCCCAACCTGTCGTTTATCGATGCCACGCTTAGCCCGACCGATGCCGCTGCGCTCATGGCGCTCTGGCAGGGCGGATCGATCAGCTATCAGACGTTCTACGAGCAGTTGCAAAAAGGCGAGATCGCCAGCGCAGAGCGCGATCACGAGGCGGAGTTGAAGCTCATCGACGCCGAACAGATGGGCGAGGACGAAGATCGTCAAGCTGCCCTTGGATCGACCCCGGAATAACCCCTGCCGCCAACGTGCGGCTTTTCCAGTCCGGCGATGCCGGGCCAATCAAGGAGATGAGCCGATGGCTCTCAAGACCATCATCGACAATCTGGACGATGTCCCGGAAGTCCTGAAAGCAGAATACACCGAGATCGATGGCAAATATGTCCTCGATCTGGAGGGCATCGACGGGCACCCTTCCGTCGTGAACCTCAAGACCGCCCATGAACGGCAAAAGCAGGCGAACCGCACCATGCAGTCGGAACTGACCGCTGCCCGGGCGCGCCTTGAAGGACTGCCTGACGACTTCGACGCCGACGCATTTGAGGCATTGCAGCAGCAAGCCGAAGGCAAGCCGCCGCAGAAAACCGAGGAACAGGTTGCCCAGGTCCGGCAGCAGTTGGAGAAGAAGCACAGCGCGGAACTGACCAAGAAGGATCAGCGTATCGCGGTTCTTGAAGGCGCCGTAACCAAGGCGACCATTGAAGACGGCATTTCGAAGGCTCTGGATGAGGCGGGCGTTGACCCTGCGTTCAAGCCCGGCGCCATGGCATTGCTGCGGTCCAAGGGTGCGGTCAAGCTGGTCGAGGAAGACGGCCAGTTCAAGGCACAGGTCGAAACCGACATGGGGCCGATGCCGCTGGCGAACTACGTCAAGGACTGGTCCGGCTCCGACGAAGGCAAGATTTACGTCAAGAAGGCGACTGGTGGCGATGCCTTGGGCGGTCAAGGAAACCGTTTCACGGACAATCCTTGGGACAGCAGCAACGGCAAAAAGCCGAACCTGACCAAGCAGCAGCAGATTATTCAGGAAAACCCAGCCAAGGCCCGCCAAATGGCGCAGGCAGCCGGGATCACCCCGACTTGGTAGGGATCACCCTGCCAGTTTCGCGCCGATGGCGCACCCGAGAAACAGCCTGGCCCGACGGGATGGCTGACAATCACCATCATCCCATCATCAAAGGATAGACCTCATGGCTACCACGCGCCTGAGCGACGTCATCTATGGCCCGCTCTTTCTCCCCACCACCATCCAGCGGATTGCCCAGCTTTCGCGCATCCGCAACTCTCCCATCGTCACGGCTGACGCTGAAATCCAGCGTTTCGCCAACGGACCCGGCGATCTGGTGCAGATGCCGTTCTGGAACGACCTGACCGGCAACTCGAACGTCTCGACGGACGACCCGGCGCAGAACGCGACCCCGCACAAGCTGACGCAGGGCCAGGACATGGCCCGCAAGATCCGCCGCAACAACGGCTGGCAGTCGGCAAACCTTGTGGCCTCGATGCTGGCGGAAGACCCGCTTGACGCCGTTGCCACGCTGATCGCCGAATACTGGGTGCGCGAAGAACAGCGTATCATGGGTCAGCAAATGGCAGGCATCTTCGCGTCGTCCGGCATGGCGGGCAACAAGCTGGACGTGGCATCCGAAGATGGCGCGGTCACGCCGGTCATGCTGGATGCCGAAGTCGCGGCAAACGCCTATGCCCTGTTGGGCGAATACGGACAGACCCTGTCGGCTGTCCTGATGCACTCGCGGGTGTTCTACAACCTGCGTGCTGCCCGTGCCATCGAGAAGTTCAAGGATCCGGCGACCGGCCTCGACTTCGACATGTGGGACGACAAGGTGGTGTATGTCTCCGATCAGTGCCCCCGCGTTGCGGGCAGCACCTCGGGCTTCAAATACACCAGCTACCTGTTCGGTAACGGTGCCCTGGCCTATGCCGAGGCGACTGGCGGCGGCGGACCCAAGAAGCCCGTCGAGATCGACAGCGTGGCCTCTGCTGGAAACGGCGAAGGGGTCGAGACGGTCTGGTATCGTCGCCACTGGGTCATGCACCCGCGCGGTGTAGCCTTCACCGGCACTCCCGCGTCCGCATCGGGCGTCACCGATACCGAACTGGCGACCGGCACCAACTGGACGCGCGTCTACGATCCTAAAACCGTGCGCATCGTCGCAGTCACCACGAACGGCTAACGGGCAGGGGCTTCGGCCCCGCCTTCATCATCCGATCTGAAAGGGTAAAACCATGTCGGACAAAGACGATCCCGTGATGGCCGAGGCTCTGGCCCGTGCCGCTGAGTCGCGTGCGCAAATCATGCGCAGCAAAGCCGCCGTCAACTCGGACTACGACAAGATGGCGAATGAAGCCGAGAAGGAAGCGACCAAGGCAGCGCGCCACGCCGCCGGGCTTCCCGAGGAACTGCCGGACCCCGAAGGCACGGCACAGCACCTGGCCGACAGCGAAGGCAACTTCCCGGCCAACGCCGAAGTCGCTGCAACCGGCGGCATCGGCATCAAGGCCAGCAACACCAACGTGGACACCGGCAAGCCCGCGACCACGCCGGAGCAGGCTGGCGAAGCCATTGTCGAAGGCGCGCAGAAGGTCATCGCTGACCAGCCTGTCGGCAAGCGCAGCAAGTAACCAGGGCGGGGCGGCGATGAGCCGCCCTGTTCAACCGGAGGGCTTTGCATGGCTGATGTTCTGGCATTTCGTGACGGGGCGTTGCCGGGCGAACCCGACCAAGGCGTGATTGAGGAAATCGAGCGCCTGCTTGAGGAAGCGAAAAGCGGCGACCTTCGGGCATTTGCCTACGCTACCGTTCGCCCCAATAGCTTGGGAAGTGGATGGGCTGGTGCGGCTGGAACGCGGAATGACGTAGGCATGGCAATATCGCTGCTGGCCTATCGGTATCCGCAAGCTGTCATGGATCAAGAATAATGCCCATCAGCGTCGGAAACCTGCTGACCGATCCGTTGGCGCAGTCATTCATCAGCCTTGCCGATGCGGTGGCTTATCTGGAGCCGGAGGCCGCTGTAGCCGTCCCAGAAAGCCCGCTGTCGCGGTTTATGACCTCCCACAGCCCAAAGCAGGAAGGCGCGCTTGTGCGGGCCTCTCGCTGGCTGGCAGGGTCGTTTCGTTGGCAGGTTCTGGATGATGCTGCCCTGCTGCGCGTCGGGTATGTGGCCGCGCGGCTGGCTGCCGAGACGTTCGGGCGCGAGACGTTCGCCGGGGTTGACCCCTCCGCTGCCGTGAAGCGTGAAAAGGTGGATGTGATCGAGACGGAGTATTTCGAGCCGGGCGCAACTGACACGGCGGGCCTGTCCTTCGATTGGCTGCGGCCCATGCTGTTCGGGCTGATTGAGGCGGATCGCGGTTCTCGAACCACGGTGCGCTGGCTGGGTCGGGCCTGATGGACTACACCCGCGTTGCCGCAACAGCCCGCCGCCTGCTGGCAGGTGCCAAGCAGGGCACGGTGACGCTGACGCGGACCATCCCCGGCGAACCTGACCCTGCGCAGCCGTGGGTGCCGGTTGACCCGACCGAGGAAGCCGAACCGCTGCTGGCAATCGTCAAGGGCGTGTCTGCGCAGTTCGTGGATGGGGAAACCGTTCTGGCATCCGACCGCGAGGTGCTGTGCGCCCCGCCTGCGATGGGCATTGAGCCTGTGGACGTGCTGACCATCGACGGAAAGCCGGTGACGGTGATCCGCAAGACCGACATTCCGGGGGCGGGCATCGTGGCCTGTCACCGCATCATCGTCAGGGGGTAACATGAAGCTGCAACTGATCATGCAAGAGGCGAGTGGCACCCCCGGCGGGATGGTGTTGATGCTGGCAGATGGGAATGGCACCGTCCTTCCCGGTCAGCAGGCCGTCTCGATTGAGCAGCAGGCCGAAGCCGTATCGACCATCACCGTAAAGTTCGTGGTTGATGGTCACTATGTGCGGGTTGGTCCTGCCAAGATCGCCACAGCTTCGGATATCGCTGACATGCTGCGCTGCGGCGCCGGGAGGGCCTGACATGGACGTGGGAAATCTCACCATCACGGTTGACACATCGGGCATCACCGAGGCGACCGAGGCGCTGAACAAACTGGCGCAGGCTGTCGAGCGTGTAAACGCTGCCCTCGCCATGCTGAACGGCAAGGATCACGGCGGGATTACGGTCGAGATCGTCGGCAGCTTGGTCCATGCGGAAGCGAAGGCTGCACCGACTGAGGGGCTTAACACCGCTTTGCGACGTGCATCCATGAACCGCAGCAAGAAGAGTTGGGGTCTTGCCCGCTGATGGCATCCCTTCGCGCCCAGATCGAGGAACTTCTGGCTGCCTATGAACCCCGAGTTCAAGCTGCCTTCCTCGAAGCCATTGCAGACCTGCGCAACGGTATCCAGTTGCGGATGCTGATCGAGGCACTGGAGCGGCAGGACATTGACGCGGCTATCGAGGCATTGAACTTGGATCCCGGTGCCTATGCGCGGTTCCAACTTGCGTTGCAGGAGACATTCACGGCGGCGGGGCAACTGCAATCCGCCAACATTCCGCAGCCACCCGGCAAGCGCGTCGTGTTCCGCTTCGGCGTCCAAGACCCGGAAACGGAACGGGTGATCCGCCGCGTCACGGCTGACCGGGTAACGGCCATCAACGAGCAGGACAAGCAGGCAGCCCGTGCGGCGATCCTGGCGGGGTTCCAGCAGGGCCAGCATCCGAACCGGATTGCGCTTGACCTAGCGGGGCGGTTGAACCGGGGCCGGAACCAAGAGCAGAACCAGCGCACGGGCGGCATTGTCGGGCTGTCGGAGCCGCAACAAGCCTATGTGGCATCCATGCGGGACCGCCTGCTGTCGGGCGATCCTGCCGAGATGCGCAAGGTGCTGGACATGACGCGCCGCGACAAGCGGTATGACGCGATTGTCGAGAAGGCCATTAAGGACGGCAAGCCGCTGTCGCAGGAAGATGCGGCAAGGCTGACCGGCCGCTATGCTGACCGGCTGCTGGCGTTACGGGGCGAAACGATTGCCCGCACCGAAACGGGAATGGCGGTCATGGCCGCGCGCATGGACAGCTTCCGGCAGGGACTGGCGAAGACCGGCTATCCCGTCGAGGCGGTGACGCGGAAGTGGAGGCATGGCGGCGGCGGGTTGGAACCACGCTTGCTGCACATCCAGATGAACAACAAGACCGTTCAAGGAATGACGACACCGTTCGTCCTGCCAGACGGCACCATGATGATGCACCCGCTGGATCCGGCGGGCGGCGCAAAGCATGTGGCGAATTGCACCTGCAATATGGAGATCAATATTCGGTATGACTACGGCCTGCGCTGATCCAGCCGAACTAATCTCGGCATGGATGCCCTAAACCGAAGTCCTTGCCTTGGTCAAACAGCCTGACGCGCTCTGTCGCGCATCTGTAGTCATTAACGCTGTCTCTCAAATCTCGCATGCTTCTATCTAAGCGTTCACTGCGGCGTTCATCGGCCTGCGAAGCGTAGTAGATGCCATAACCGCCGCCACCGATGACCACGATGGCAGCAACCGCTGCCATGATGCCGATGAAGGTAGATTTCGCCTGCTTGTCCATGTTGGTTCTCCGGTCAGTCATCGTCCAAAATCTGGGAAAACACATTGAGGATGTCCGCATCCCCGCCCCCGCCATCAAGTTGACGGATCATGTTTTCCCGGACCAACCTCAACACTCTGTCGATACCCCTGACAGTGATTTCGCGGTGCTCCAGATCAAGATCATCGCCCGATGTAGGGGCGGGATACCGGTCTTCTAGCGTGGCTACGATTTCCGCGTTCATCGAGCGGTTGTTCGCCTCGGCGGCAGCCTTGATCCGGTCGCGCATCCCGTCAGGGAGGCGGACGATGAACTTGTCGCTTTCGCGAGTGGTAGGGGCTGCCATAGCGATTCTCCGAATTGCTGGCACCGTGCCTTAAAATTATTCTTGACGCCATGCGTGGCACGGTGCCATATATGACTATGGCGCGGTGCCATAGCGAAAGAAGGACATGACAAGCAGGGAAAGCGACAAGTTCATGCTTCGGCTTCCTGACGGTTGGCGAGAAGCAATCAAAGCGCGGGCGGCGATCAATCGCCGCACCATGACACAGGAAATCCTAACGGCGCTTGAGAGTGTCGTGGGAGAGGCAGCGGGGGGCAAACTTGGCGGTGAGGCCCCCGCTGCCGGAAATGAAGCCGCCGCGCGGTAACGCGGCAAACCTCATCACCAACGGTTGAGAAGGAACCGAAGATGACAAGACACGATATGACCCTGATCGAGCCTTCGGGCAAGGGTCTCGTCTATCAGGGCACGCTGATCCGCGACAAAGGCGAGATGCTGTCTTTGACGGACATGTGGAAGGCGGCGGGTTCGCCCGAGAGCCAGAAGCCTTCGGAGTGGTTGCGGCAGGATGCCACGAAGGCCTTTGTCGAATGCGTGACCGGGACTTTGGAAGTGGGCCAGGACCATATCCAAACGAAACGCGGCGGGCGCGGCGTGGGCGGCTCAACCTTTGCTCACTGGCAGATCGGGTTGGCCTACGCCAAGTATCTGTCGCCAGAATTCCATATGTGGTGCAACTCGGTTGTCCGCGCTCACATGGAAGGCGAAAAGCTTCCGGGTATTCCTGCCGAGACGCTGGAACAGATCGAGCGCAGCTTCGGCATCATGCGCATGGTCGTCCACAAGGTAACGGAGATCGAGAAGGCGCTGCCGGGCATCGTGCAGCATCTGGTCGAGCCGCTGGTTGCTGCCCGTCTCGCGGAAAGCGCCTACCTGCTGCGCAGTGGGAAAACCGCAAAGCAGATCTGGGATGCGCACGGCTTGCCGCCCCGCATCAAAGGGTCTGCGCTGTGGTTCGGCAACAGGCTGGCCGAAGGCGGCTGTCTGCTGGAGGGCCGCGCAGATCGGGGTGAGAAGGCTATCCGTCTTTACGATCCCGATAAGGCCGAGACGATCCTTGGCTTGGGCCTGCTTCACAAGACGAAGGTTTATGCATCGGAGCGCATGGGGCAGGGTCGGTTCAAATTGGTGGAGGGTAGGGCATGACAAACGTCATCTACCTCACACCTCTAACCGATGGATCGGTTCCTCGCACTTCTGTGCAAGTTTCGGAATACAGCCCTGAGAATGGCGGTGCTGACGCTGGGACGGGGCGCATTTACGCAGTTGAAACCCTGTTTGCGGACGGCAAATGGGCGATTGAAGGCCATTTCCGGGATTTAGCGGAAGCGCATCTTAAGGCAGGCGAAGTCGCCATTGCACGAGGCGCTGTCCTCCTACCGGAAAGCGTTTGGCCTAATCGAAAGGTGGCCATCTAACCAAACGGCCCCCGGCGCGGGTGAAGACGCGACCGGAGGCCTAACCATCAACAGTTCTGTCGAGGAGAACTATCATGGCTTCTGCCAAATATACGCGCACGACTGCGCAGAACCAAGAACTGCACACGCTGTTCCGCGATCCATTCGTCTCTGCTGCCTTCTGGCGTGCAGGTCGTGATAGCGGAACAGCCTTCGCCATCCCGGCAACCCCGCGTCCTGTGTTGCCTCAAGGTGCGGAGGTGGCCCATGAAACGGCGTAACCTGCTTAAGGCGATCCCTGCCGTCGCCGTTCTCCCTGTTATGGGGGTAGTTCCGGCGGAGGCAGAAACGGAAACGCCCGTGGAGGACCTTTTTCGGCGCTGGCTGGTATTGGACGCGGAAGAGAGCCGCATCTACGCCGAAAGCGACGACGAGGATGAACACGCCGCCGCCACGGATCGAAAGATCGAGGTCGAAAACCAGATGCGGGCTGCCCCGAAACTCAAGTTCACGGACGTGGCCCTGACGATCCTTGCCAGCACGAGTTACGGGCTGTTCGGTCTGTCCGATGAATGGCGGGACGGGTTTCGAGATGAAGCCCGCGCCCTGATAGCAGCGTAACAACGAAGCGCCCCCTGAGAGGGGGCGTTTTGCTTCTGACACCACAATAGGACGGTATCTGATGGCTGGCTTTGCAGCACAGGTGACTGCCTGGGCAGCGCAGACTGAGGCCCGCACCCGCGCTGTGTTCCGATCCAGTGCGCAGCGGGTCGCCAACGAGGTCCGGCAGACCGTCAACGAAGGCGGGCGGATGCCCATCAAGACCGGCAACCTGCGCCGGTCTTTGCTAGGCTCGACCACGGCCATGCCGAGCATCGTGCAAGGGCAAGGCGAGTTCAGCTTCACCGACCAGTCAGGCGGGATCGAACTGACCATTGCCGGGGCTGATATCGGCCAGACGATCTATCTCGGCTTTCAGGCCAACTACGCCCGGCGGATGAACTACGGCTTTGTCGGAGAGGACAGCCGGGGCCGTAGCTACAACCAGGAAGGCTATCACTTCATCGAGGGCGTTGCCCAACGTTGGCAGCGGATCGTGATGGAGGAGGCCGTGCTTATTCAGGGTCGCGTGGCAGGGGCGTTTGCCCGGCCTTAGCCTCTATCAGCAGGATGCCTAGCTGCATTCCCGAGAGGGTCTTGAGCGTGGCCTTGATGACCGTATCGCCATGGACGGTTTCGGCGGTGCGCCCAATGAACAGGCGCTGCGCTTGGTGCAACGCTTCATAGATGTCCTGATCGCTCATCGGCGGCTTGCTCATGGAAAGGAGATAACATGCCGACCGACGAAACGAAACGATGGATGGCGGTAAAGCCAAGGATCATCGCGGCGGCGGGCGATCTGCCGATTGCGTGGCCCAAGGCCGACTTCGACCCTGACGGGAAGGCTTATCTGGCGGTTGGCCGGGTCAAGGCTGAACCGCAGCGGGTAACGATCCGAACGCAGCACCGGCAGGTATGGTCGCTGATGATGATGCTGATGACCCCGCTGTCGGACAGGCAGCCGGTCGAGGTGACAGACGAACAGGCAGGGCAGATCGCCGGGCATTTCCCGGTCGATCTGAAACTGACCTACGAGTGGCAGGCGATGCGCGTCACGGAGCGTCCGCATGTCAGTGAAGGCTTCCGCGAGGGGGCATGGTGGCAGACGCCGATCCGCGTCCGTCTTGAGCATCTGGGAACATAGGAGGCCGTCATGGCTCTACTCGCTGTAGCAGGCAGCAAACTCTACATTGGCGGCATCCTTGAGCCGACCAACGAGGACTTCACCGAAGCTGACTTCTCGGGCCAGACTTGGCTGGAGGTGGACGGCTGGGAGACGATGGGCAACGTGGGCGACACCAACGCCACGATCACCACGGCGCTGATCAACCGGGGCCGCGACGTGAAGCAGAAGGGCACGGCCAACGCCGGTTCGACGGAGATGCAGTTCGCCGCGCTGCTGGGGGTGACGCCTGATCCCGGCCAGAAGGCGATGATGCAGGCAGCCAAGTCGCGCGCCAACTATGCCTTCAAGATCGAACTGTCGGACGGCGATGGCGGCGCCAGCCCGACGATCCTGTATTTCTCGGCGCTGGTCATGTCGTCCCGCATCGTTGGCGGCGGCGCGAACACGATCCAGATGCGGTCCTTCCCGCTGGAGATCAACTCCAACGTGGTCGAAGTGGACGCCGCCTGATGGACATTGACGCGCTGAAAAAGGCGGATGCCGACGCGGCGGACGGTGAATGGGTTGGCGATCTGCCCGGCTTGGGCGATATTCGCCTGCGGGTGCGCCCCCTGACCCATCCCCGTGTGCTGCGCGCCTATGGCCGGTTCCGGCGCAAGGTGGCTGCCGATCAGATGACGGTGGACAAGGACGGCAAGGCCATCCCGTCGCCCCTGACGGACGAGCAGGAGGATCAGGTTGACCGCGATGTGATGCTGGCTGCGGTCCTGACCGGCTGGGAGAACGTCACCAGCGGCAAGAAGCCTGTCGAGTTCACGCAGGAACGTGCCGCCGAACTGCTGGCGGTCGAGGTGTTCGAGGCTGGTGTTCGCACGGCCATGTATAGCGTCACCGAGAAGCAGGCAGCAGCCCAGAAGGCGCTTGAAAAAAACTGACCGAGGCCGTGCGGTGGATGCTCACCCACGGCGATGCGTCAAAGGCCCGCGCCATCATGCATCGGCGCGGCATCGCGATCCCTGACGATATGTGGCCCCCTGATCTGCTTCCGGGGGCTGAGGAATGGCTTGATGCCTTCCTGGAACTGACGACCGACCGGCAGATGGGCATGGGCCTAGGCCCGATCCCGTCTGCTGCGATTGATCGCTGGCCTGTTGAGGATGCAGAGCGGGCATCCTTCCGCGCCTGCATCCGCGCCATGGACCGGGAATATCTGGCTCACGGTCGAGACGATCAGCCCGCCAAGGCTGACGCCAAGACGGTCGCCGCGATGCTCCGAAAGGACGAATGATGGACGTTGCAGCACTCGGCTTTGCCATCGACAGTTCGGGCGCCCTGAAAGCGGCGAACGATCTGGACAAGATGACCGGCGCTGCCAAGCGGGCGGATGATGCGCAGGACGGCTTGCAGAAGGCGTCCGAGCGCACCAGCCAGAGCCTGAACCAGATCCTCGCGGCCATATCCAAGGTGGTCGCGGCGCAGGACAAGGGCAACGCGATTGCCGAGAAGAACGGCAAGGCGTTCGATACCCTGGCGAACAACATCGCCAAGGCCACGCTGGCTGCAAACACCAATGCGACCGCCACGCAGACCAACACCAGCAAGCAGGACGATGCGGCGGCGGCGGCTGCCCGTCATGCCGCCCGGCTGGAGGAACTGCGGACCCGCTACAATCCCCTCTATGCCGCATCCAAGCAGTATGAGAAGGCGCTTGACGAGATCGCAGAGGCGGAACGGGACGGCGCCCTGAGTGCTGCGGCGGCGGCGACAGCACGTCAGCGGGCGGCACAGTCTATGGCCCCTCTGAACAAGGCTGTGGATGACGGCTCGGACGGCCTGAACAGCTATGCCCATCGCGTCACCCAGGCCAGCTTCCAGGTTCAGGACTTCGCGGTGCAGGTCGCCTCTGGTCAAAGCGCCATGATGGCTTTCACCCAGCAGTTCCCGCAGTTCGCTGGATCATTGGGTGCGAGTGGAAAGCTGGCCCTCTATGGGTCGCTCATGGGCACGGCTGTGGCCGTCACGGCTGCCATCGTGCCGCATCTGATCAGCGCAGGCGATGCAGGCAAGTCGCTTGACGAGGTGATGGACAGCCTTGCCGATAGCATGGACGCCTATGGTGACGCTATCGAGAGCGCCAATGCTCCGCTTGATGACCTGATCGAGAAATACGGGCGGGCGGCTGTCAGCGCACGCGCCTTGCTGGAGGAGCAAGAGGAACTGCGCCGCGTCCAAGCGATGCAGGACTTGAACGCCGGGGCTGATCGGATCGCCAAAGAGGTTCAGGGCATCTTCGGCGGCATGACCTATCGGTCGGCAAGCTGGACCCGGGAACTGGCCGAGGATCTTGAGATCACGGTGGACCAGATGGCCCGCCTGCTGCAACTCAACCGGGAACTTGAAGGCGCACAAGGACCGCAGGCACAGGCTGCCGCAGCCGCAGAGATGCGCGACTACTTCCTGGATGTGTATGGCACGGTCGATAACATCCCGCCGCGCCTGCTAGAGGTCTACGCCGCCCTAGTCGATAGCGGGCAGGCAGCAATGCAGTTCCAAGCCCTGACGGAGCAATCCGGTGCTGCGGTCGTGGAGTTGAGTTCCAACGCCACGCTGGCAAGCATTGAAATCTGGTCCATGTCCGACGCAGCCAGCGGCCTTGCCGGGTATTTCAACGCAGCCAATGCGGCAACCGGCGGGCTTCTGGGCACCTTGCAATCGGCAGCCACGGCGGCTTGGGATCTGGCGAACGCCCGTGTCGCCTCCGAACGGGCGGCAAAGCAGATCGCGGCCAGTCAGACGAACATGGACCCGCTCGGCAATTTCAGCGGCGGGCAGGGGTCCGCCATGCGCGTTCAGGTCGCGGCTGGGGGCGTGATCCGCACGCCGGAAGCGCCTACCTATGTCGCACCGCGCGGCGGTGGGGGACGACGCAAGAAATCCGGGGGCGGCGGCGGTGGGGGCGGTTCCGCCTTCGACCCGTTCGAGACGATCAACCGCGACACCGAACTGTTGAAGCGGCAGATCGAGGCAGTCGGCAAATCCGAGGGCGAAGTTGCCCGCCTGCAAGCCCGTTGGGAAGCCTTCGACCGCATCCAGAAGGAAGGCGTGAAGCTGACGCCGGAAATGACGGCGAAGATCGAACAGCAAGCGGCGCAGTTTGGCAGCCTGACGCAGCAACTGGCTGATACCGAGGAAGCGCAGAAGCGTTTTCAGGACGGCATAGACGAAATCTCGGAAACGATGGCAGATATTGTCCTTAGCGGTGACAGCCTGCGCGAAAGCCTTGCCAACATCTTCAAGGGTATCGCGCACGACCTGATGACCAGCGGCATCCGGCAGGCGCTCATGTCGCAGTTCAGCGGGACGGGAGGGGGCGGTGGCATCTTCGGCAGCCTGCTCGGTGCTGCCTTCGGTGCGGTTGATCCGCTGGCCGGTGCGCTGCGCGGGGCGGGCGTGAACGCCATCCCCTCCTTTGATGGCGGGGGCTGGACCCCCAGCGGTCCCCGTTCCGGCGGCTTGGACGGCAAGAGCGGCTTCCTGGCCCTGCTGCATCGCGGCGAACAGGTGATCGACACGACCAAGGGGCAAGGCATGTCGGGCGGCTTCCATGTCACGGCATCCTTTGACGAAGAAGGCAATGCCTACGTCAAGAAGGTGACGCAGCGGGAAATCGCAGGGGCAGCCCCGCAGCTTGTCAACCGCTCGGTCGGGGCGACCCGCCGTGCCATGGGCAAATCGAAACGCGGCTGGGGCATCTGATGGTCAATGTCTATGCTTGGCCCCCGGTGGATTATGTCGCGGCGGAATGGACGATCATTGATCCGGTGAGCCGGTCCCGGTCGCTGATCACGGGCGCCAGCTACATCAGCGCGGCACAGCGCAGGCGGCGGGTGGCATCGCTGGACGTGGCGGCATTGTCGGCTGATCGCAACGGGGCGGGCTATATCGAGGTGCTGAAACGGCTGCTGGATGGGGGCGTGCATCTGGTGCGCCTCCACTCCACGCCGATCAACTGGCATCTGGACGACATGTCCGACAATGCCGGGCGCACCAAGCCGGTGTCGTGGATCGTGCCGCCTGCCGAGGTCACATGGCTAACGCCACCGGCGACTGTGGATTGGTGGACCGGGCCGGGCGTCACCTATGGCGAGGCGCTGTCCGGCAATCGGGTGCGCGTCACTGGCCTGCCTACCAACATGCCGGTCGCGCGCCCTGGCGAGTTCGTCACGATGGGCGGCAGGACATCCATGGTCATGCGGCCCGCGCGGTCAGATGGTAGCGGCGAGGCGGTGCTGTATCTGCTGGAGCCGCTGACGGGATCCGGCACCATCGAGATCGGGACACGGGAAACCGGTGTGTTCGAGGCTGATGCCATGCCCCGTTCAGCGCAGCCTGTGGGGCAGAACTGGTCCTATCAGTGGACGTTCACAGAGGTCTTCGAGGACGAGCGCGGCCCCTTCACGGAGATTGACCCGTGGAGGCCGGTGTGATCCTGCGGCGCGGCGTTGACCCGGCCACCTTGGCGGCGTTCCGGCAGGGCGGCTATCCGGTCCTGTTCGCTTGGCTGGACTGGCCCGACGATCCGGTCTGGGCGCACAGCGGCGTGGGGCCGATCACTTGGGGCGGCAAGACGTGGAAGGGCGTCGGCATGGTCGGCAACGTGCAGATCCCCGAGGAAGGCGCGGAGATCGCCGCTGTTGAGGCGGTGCTTGCCCTTGCTGGTGTGGCGGCTGACATGGACGGCTATGCGGACGACACGATCCGCAACCGAAGCATGGCGCTGCACATCGGCGCCGTGAAAGGCAGGCCGGGCGGGCATGACGGCAAGCAGACGACGGGGCAGGGCAATGCCCTCGTAGGGCAGCCCATACAGCTATTCAGCGGCATCATGGACATGCTGACCCTGACCGCATCGGGATCGGATACCGGCGTGGAGCATGAGGCACAGGTGACGGTGCTGACAGGGCAGGAGGCGCGGTCCATGGCGTCCATCTCGCACAGCGACGAGGACCAGCGGCGGCAATACCCGACCGACACAGCGGGGCGGCTGACGCAGATGGCCTATGCGAGAGCGCAAAGACTTACCTGGCCTGAGACATGACGCCCGATCAGGTGCTGGAAGAAGTCGAGCGTGTCATGTCGGCACGCTGGCAATGGGGCACGGCAGATTGCTGCACGAGTGCTTCGGATGTGTTCGCCTTGTTGCATGGCACAGACCCCATGGCGGAGGTCAGGGGCACCTACTCGGACGCCATTGGGGCCTATCGGTTGATCCGCGATTGGGGCGGCTTCCCGGCGATGGCCGAGGCGCTGGCCCGCATATCGGGGCTTCATGTCGGAACAGGGCAGCCGGGCGAAATTGGTCTGTCGGGGCCGGGCATGGCGGGCGGGCCGGATGGGCGCGCGCTGCTGATCTGCATTCAACCGGGCCAATGGGCGGGGAAAAGCGAGATGGGTTACACTATCCTGCCCGGCGCAGAACGGTGCTGGCGTGCTTAGACGACTTCTGTTGGCGACCACGGCGCTTGTCTGTCTTGGTGGCCCCGCTGATGCCGGGCCTGTCGTGGCAGCGGTGCAGGCCGTGTCTGCGTGGGTCGCGTCCCTGTCGCCTCTGGCGGCGGCTGCGGTCAAGATCGGCGCATCCGTCATTCTGAACCTCGCGGTCGGGGCGCTAACCCGGAAAAGCCCGCGCCAGCAGGACGTAATCCGCGAACTGCACCAGCCGACAAGCCTGCCTGCCTATCGGTTCGTGTATGGGAAATGCTGGGCACCCGGAACTCCCGCGCCAGTCAGGGTCAAGGGCAGGATCCTATATGGCTGCTTCATCCTGAACAGCCGCCCGAGCGCGGGGCCGTTCACGCTCTATCTGGACAAGCGCAAGGTCGAGGCGACCGGCAATCCCTACGACTTCGCGGGCAACGGCGCGACCGCGACCAACGATCCCTTCGAGAACCACACCCGCTACTGGATCGGGCGCGGGGATCAGGTTTCGCCCCCCGCGCAGTTCCTCTCGGAGGCCGGGGATATCTTCAAGGCCACGGACGGCTGGCGCGGGCGCACGGTTCTGTGGCTAAGGGCGGACGTTGGCGACAACGACGACCGGCAGGAACGCTTGCCCGCCACCCCGCCCGAGGTGATGGTGGACGGTCGCTGGTCGCTGGTCCGCGATCCGCGCAATCCTTCGGCCCCGGCGGCATGGTCGGCCAATCAGGCGCTGTGTGTGCTGGACGCCCTGCGCAAGAACCCCTTGCGGCCCTATGACGACCGCAACCTGTGGCTGGATACCTTCGCATGGGCTGCTGACGAGGCTGACGTGCCATTCTCGGTCAAGGGCAACGGCACCATTCCGCGCTTCGAGACAAATGGCGTCCTGGTGTTCAGCCAAGGGCAGGAGCTTGAGGATACGATCATCCCGCTTGTCGAGGCGGGGGCATCCGAGATCATCCGGGTTGGCGGCAGGCTGGGGCTTGTCCCAGCGGTCTGGCAAGAGCCGGTGATGACGATTTCGGACGTACTGGACGATCAGCCGATGACCTTTAATCGCAACCGTCCGCTTGGGGAGTTGGTCACGGAGGTGACGGCCACCTACACGTCGCCAGAGCGCATGTATGAGGATGCGACCACTCCGATCTATGTCCTGGACGGGGCGCAGCAAGAGGATGGCGGCTTGCCTCGCCTCGGTCAATACGACCTGGGCTTTGTAACCGATCACCGGCAGGCGCAATACGTCGCGGCGATCATGGGCCGCAGGACGCGGATGCAACGGTCCTGGTCCGGGGTTCTACCGGGCGATGCTTTCGATCTGGTGGCGGCGTCAGTCATGTCGCTGCAACTACCCGCGCCCTACACGCGGCGGAACGGAACATACAAGGTCGAGAGCATCCATCCCGGCTTCGATCCCGTGGGGCAGGACGGGGTTGCCATGCGCTGCCCGGCCATGCTGCGCGAGGAAAGCCCGGCCATCTATGCCTGGAACCCGGAGACGGACGAGCAGGACATCACCCTTGAGGACTTCGACCCGACCATCAAGGGATTGCAGACCCCGGGCGCAGTCACGGGGATCAGCGATGCCAGCACGGTCCTGACCAGCGGCGACACGTCCATTCCCCGCATCCGGTTCGAGGCTGACCCGTCTCCTTCGGCCAGTGCGATTAGCTACGAATGGCAATATCAGCGCCAAGGGGAGCCGTGGCAGGCGGGCGGGACCATCGACGGCAAGATCCGGGACGCGGACGGCGACGTGTTCGGCTATGTGGCCCCGGTCGTGGTCGGTCAGCAGTATCGCGTCCAGATGCGGACCTTGGGTATCGGCACGGCATCCAAATTCGTCGTCTCGGATTGGATCACCGCATCGGCGGGCGGCTATCTCGCTCCTGCCCCTACGCCGGTCAGTGCGGTCGGCGGGGCAGGGCAGATCGCCGCGACCTTCCGCGCGCCGAATGACCCGGATTATCGGGCCATGGAAATCTGGCAATCCGCCACGAACAACAGCACCGCCGCCGCCCTGATGGCTGGCCCGGTCTATGGCGCCTCGAATACTGCCGTGACCGAGGTCCACACAGGCTTGGGGGCAGGCGTGACCCGCTACTATTTCGCGCGATCCATCGACCGGAACGGCCAGCCGTCGCCGTTTAGCGCCTCGATCAGCGCCACCACCACCTAATCGGAGAAGATGATGGCTCGAAAGCCGAACTACAGCTTGCCGCTAAACAGCGGGCGGGCAACAAAACGGACGCATGATGCCGAGGTGAACCGTGTCCTCGGCGCGCTCTACGACCACACTGATGAGACGTGGGCGGATACGCGCGAGAGGATCGACCGCGTAGAGGGTGAAACCAAGGACAGCCTAAGTGAACTTTGGGATGCTGCTGTTTTTTCGCAGATTGGTGGTCCCGCACAGTCGGCTCTGCTGAATGAGTTCCGCGCCATGCGGGATCAGATCATTGCGCATTACGACCAACTTCCCCTTGTCGTGCTTGCCCTCGGCCAATCGAACATGAGATCCACCCCGGAACAGACTGGAGGCGACCTAACCGTCAACCCCTCCGTCTTTGCTTGGAACAGCCAAGTGTCACCCGCAGCAAACGGCACAGCGTGGGTTGTCGCAACACCCGGCCAAAATCCCTTTATTGGCACTGTGGCGAACAACCTCGCATTCCAGTTCTGCAAGGAATTGCAGGTTAGCACTGGCAGGCAGGTATACCTGATCCTCGTCGCGGCAGGCGGGCACCACATCGAGGCGTTCATGAACAGCGTCGATGTGGCGAATAACGGATGGTCACAGACACCAGGCGAACTGGATCTTTTCACTTTCGCCATGAACCAGATGAACACATCTCTCCCGCTGGTTCCCGGTGCCCCGACCAGCGTTGACTACATGATCTGGCACCAGGGAGAGGCCAACCGCGAAGATCAGGTAGAGATCTATGCCCGCAAGCTTCGCACCATTTTGAAACGCCTTGAGCTGAACGGGAGGATCGCGCGCAACAAAACGACCGTGATTGCGGGAGAATTGCTGGTCGGTGCCACCAATGGTCGTTTCAGGGTAAGACACGCATCGTCTTTGAAGCGCCTCCAGATGGGCACCCGCGAGGATGCGTTTCCGCGCGTCAAGATCGCGTCGTCGGTCGGATTGCAGCCGGTATCTCTGATCGATGACTTGCATTTCAGCGGAGAGGATCTGACCGCGCTTGGCAAACGCTACGCCGATGCGGCCTTCTCCGAGCAGGCGCCCGCCGAACTGGACCCGGTGTCATGCGATCTGACCGTAGACGGTGGCCTCGGCTGGGCAACCAACTTTGTGGCAGCGCAGACCCACACCACCTATGCCCGCCGTGAGCCGGTCTATCTGGCCGATACGCCGCTGACCATCGAGGACAACGATCACTTGGGCTGGTGCTATGTTGCCCCGGACCATACGGCGACCAACTTGCCAGCGCGCAAGATCTACCGCGTTGATCCTTATGCGCAGTTCCTGATGAGCATCGAGGCCCGCAATGATCATCCGACTGCTGATGGCAGTTTCAGCCTCGCCGTTTACGAATACAACAAGGACATGGCTTATATCGGCATCAACGTAATGACGTTGCAGACCATTGCACCTGAAACCACGGTGAGACATTCGGTCGCGTTCGGTCATTCCGACAATGGACGCACAAACAACCGTGATTTCGCATCGGGCGCCAAGTTTTTCAGCCCTGTATGGCGCTTTACGCCCGACGGCGTTGGACCGGCGATCCGGTTCAACATCCCCAATCCCCGCTGGATCTGACGACCCCCACATCCTGACCCCCCATAACCGCCTTCGGGCGGATTTTCCATGCGCCAAAGGAGGCGACCATGCCGATCAGCCAAACCACCATCACGGGGTCGGTCAAGACGCCCGACGACCAGGACGCGGCCATCACTGGCGTCAAGTTCACCCTGTCCGGCTCCGATTACGAGGCGGGGGAAATCATCGCCAAGAAGGTCGTGGAGGCGGACGTGACCACAGCGACCGGCGATTTCACCGTAACCTTGTGGCCCAATGACAAGGGCATTGAGGGCACCACCAAATACACCATGGCCTTCACGTTCGATGACGGGTCAAGCGTCACCAGCCTGAAAGACATCTACGTCCGCCACAGCGACACGCCCAAGTCCATCGAAGAAATCGCCGCCGACAACAAGCTGGCGGGCGCGATCAAGGGCTTCACCGTCCAGATCATCACGGCAGCCCAATACGCCGCCCTGAACCCCAAGGCGCCGAACACCGCCTATCTGATCAAGGGCTGATCCGATGCTGCAATACATCCGCGACAACTTCACGGCGGTTTATCTGACCGATGCGAACGGCGTGCCGACGCAGACTGACATGCTGGACGCGAACGGCGTCTCGCTGCTGTCGGGAACATCCATCAGCAAGCCCAACACCTTCGCCGTCAATCAATGGTCGGTAACCACCGGCCCCGGCCCGCGCGAGATCACCATCACCGTTTCCGTCCTGCCTGCCGCGAATGGCAGCCCGATCACCGCCATCCAGTATCGTGTCGGCACGGGCGCATGGGTGAACCTGGACGGGACCGGCACAGGATCGCGCACGGTCACGATGGCAGCCCCGTCCACGGAATACAGCATCAGCCTGCGGGCGGTGAACGTCGTCGGCCCAGGCGACCCCAGCACGGCCAAGGCCGCCACCAGCGGCGCACCGGCTGCCACGGCTCCTGCGCAGTTCGGCGCGGGCCAATGGTCTGTTTCTACCGGCACCGGCCCGGCGGAAATCGCGCTGAACATCATCAGTCTGCCTGCGACGGGAGGCAGATCGATCACGGCCATTGAATATCGCATTGGCTCGGGAGAATGGGTTGCTCTGGACAGCGCGGACACTGGTCCCCGCGCCATCACCATGCCCGCCGCCAGCACGGCATACAGCATCACCCTGCGGGCTGTGAATGCGGTCGGGCAAGGCCCTGCCAGCGCAGCCAAGACGGCCACCAGCGCGGCACCTGCGCTTGCCGCCCCGTCGCGCGTCTCCGATCCTGTGATCAGTGGCGGCACGACCGTCGGCAGCACCCTGACGCGCCAGTCCATCGGTGAGGCGACGGGCAACCCTGTGCCGACCGCTGCCGCGATCTGGGAGGTGAACGGCACCATCCAGGAAGGCCAGACTGGCGCGACATTCAGCACGAGCGGCCTTGCCGCAGGCGACAAGATCCGCACCGGCACCCGGTTCTGGAACAGCCAGGGCGAGCTGATCCTCTGGTCCCCCGAATGGACCCTGACCGCCCAGCCGACCCTGACCGCGACCGTCAGCACCCTCACGGCAGGCCAGCAGGCGACGGTCACTTTCAACGAAGCGCCGGATACCGTAACCGTGGCACAAGGCGGCACAGCCTTGACGGCGACCCGCGTCGGGACAACGAAGGCGTGGACCTTCACCCCCGCCACGGACGCCCCCGTGACCATCGGCGCCACGCTGGCGGGCTACACCGCCTACAGCGCCACGCTGGACGTGCAGCCCGCGCCTCCGGCCCTGGTCATCACCAGCGCCAATACCGGGCGCATCACGGGCGTGGACGCCGCCAGCGCGCCATTCGACCTCCAAATCATCCAGCCCGCCCGATACGCAGGCACTCGCACCGTCACTCCCTCACAGATGGCCGCTGGTCCCGTGGCGCACGTCGCGCCGACGCAGAGCGGAACCGGGACCGTGGGTCAGGTGCTGACCGGCGATCCCGGCCTGTGGCTGACGCTGGCGGACGACTGCGACCTTGCCTATCGCTGGACCCGGCGGACCACGGCCAATACGGGTGAGACGCCCGTGGTAATCGCAGGCGCGACGGGCATGGCCTATACCCTGACCGCGGCGGACCAGGGCAAGACCGTGCGCTTCGAGGTCGTGGCATCGGACCAGCACGGGGAGCGCACGGCATTTGCGACGGGGACGGCGGTCCCGGCGGTGTCCACCGGGATATTCCCGACCTTCAAGCCGAGCGCTACGACCAGCCAGAAAGGAAAGATCACGCCGCAGCCGAATGGTGACTTGCTGATCGAGTGGGATGCCGCAGCAAACACCAACCCGCGCGTCTACTGCGATGTGACCCCGGGTCAGGCTTATGAGCTACGAACCGAACTGGAGTTCGGCGGCGCAACCCGGATTATCGGTCGTTTGGCGGATGCGGGCGGTTCGACGGGAACGGACTTTTTCGACATCACCAAAACCACTGGCCAGACGACCTTGAGCCGCACCGACACTTTCACCCCGGCAGCAGGCCGGGTCGCCATGCACTACATCTTCGTCATGCCGAATGGAGCCACGGCGAAGATCCTTGCCACCACCCGCCTACGGAGCCTGTGAAATGACCGTCACCATCAAAGCCCCCGGCCTTGAGGGCCAGACCTTCGAGGCGCGGCTCATCATCGGCGGCGTGCCGCAGCCCACCGTGACGATCACCAATTATGGAATGGTGCCCGATACCGTCGAGATGACCGCCCTCGGCGCGCGGGTCAATGTCTTGCAGGACGATGTTACGTCACCCACCGCCGGGCGTGCGGCACCAAGACCCGATGGAAAGACGACACTGAACCTTCTGGACGTGTTTGCGGCTCAAGATGTGACCGCTGATCTGCCGGGCGGGTCGCAGGCGCTGATCCATGTGACGGCAGCCGGTCAGGCCAGCGGTCACGTCAATGGCGAGGGCTACTGGCTCCCCATCGACCCATCGAAAGACCGGTTCATCTGCGAGCCGGGCCAGCGGCATCGAAAGATGTATGTTTCTAATGCGCCCTCTGCCATGACAAGGGCACAGATCGCCGCCCATGCGACCGCGAACGGCACCGCTACCACGGAAACCCAGGTAAACGGTCCTTGGCTGCTGGCTCGCCCGCAATACGGCGGGAGTGCCGCCATGGCTGTCAGCGAAGCAGTCGCGAAGATCTGGCAAGATCATGTCGGCGGCTTGAATATGCCGGGCCGCTCCGATCACTATTTCCTAGAGCGCGGATATACTTACACGGTTCTGAATTGGGGCGGTCTTTACGGGGAAGACGAATTGCATCCCATGAGGATCGCTTCCTTTGGCTCCGGTGCGCTGCCAATCACCAAGATTTCCAGCAATTTCCATCTCATCCCTTATTGCGTTGTTCAAGACGTAGAGACTGTGCGCAACGAGAAGTGCTATCCTCGCTATAATTATTGCGTTGCCTATGACCATGTGACGCTTGGTTACGAATTGGTGCTTTCTTACAATTATCTGAATACCTTCCGCGAGGTGAAGTCTTTCCGCACCTATCACCTGACGACGGAGGGTCGTGTGGATGCCGTGGATACAGAGGCCGACGGCACCCAAGTCTGGCGTCCTCAAGGCGGCAATTATTGTTCCGGGATTTATGGCAGCGACTCTGATGGCATCGTCATCGACAGCAGTCTGTTTTACCACGCGGGCTGGGCCGATGGTTACGACAAGATCAAAGGGTCGATCAATTATCCGCAGCCCCCGACCATGTTCAGCCACGGGATATATTTGTCCCAAAGCGTCACCAACATGACGGTTCGATATAACTACTTCGGCGAAAATTCTTCTTGCGGGACACAGCTTCGCGGTGGTGTCCATCTTGAGGGGAACCTGTCAGTCGACAACAATATCAACTTGAATAATCAGGCTCTGACTGGCAAAGAGCATTTCTCCAATAATCTCGATAACGTGGGGTTCAGTGCCGCCTATCGCACAGCCAAGAGTTCCATTGGTAGCATCAAGGGCGGGCATCATTTCAGCGGTATTCAGACAGTCTCGAAGGGAGGTGTTCTTGCGCACCACGCCGACCCGGAAAACTCCACAGAGATCGCCGCAAAGCCTAACGTCGATGATGCTGTCCAAATCGGCGCGCTTGGTTTGAAGGATACGACCAAGGTCTACAAGTGGGGCCAATTCACCAAGAATGTCGAGGGCTTGGACACGGCGGTTCTTGAGCTGACAACGGCACAGCGGCTCGGCGGCCTGCTGACCGGCACCACCAAGACCACAATCCGCCAGCTTTCGGAGCATCTTATCGCCGCCGAAAGCGTCGGCGCGAAGGTGAAGCAAAGCGTCCGCTGGGCGCGCAGCCGTTTCGGCTGGACCCCCGCCAATCCCAGGACGGCCAAGGCCGATCTGGTGTTCGTGCCCGACCCCGACTTTGAAGGTGTTCGTTGGGACAACCATTACAACTGGTCCACGGACGACCTTCCGGGGCTTAACGCGGCGGACACCGTGGACCTGTCCGGCAACTTCGTCCGCTTTGCACTGGTCAATGCGGTCATTGCCTCTCTGAAAAGCAGCGGTGGGCTCCTCGAGGTTTTCTCGGGTCGCCTCAATGTCGGCACCCTGACCGATGCCCTGCAAGTGGCGATCAAGAGCGCCGGGCAGCTTTATATCGGCACCGCTGCACAAGCCCTTGATGTATTCGCTTCGGGCGGACGGCTGAATATCACCTCGCAAGCCTCACAGCTTAGCATTGACTTGTGTGGTCAGGCCCAAGCCCTGTTCGGCCCGAATTGCACGATCCCCGCTGGCAAGACCCTGGCCATCGGGGGTAGCCGCTGCAAGGCGGGGTGGGACGGTTCTGGCAGCGCATCCATGACCATTGCCGGTAAGCTGCAATTTGGCAAAAGTCTTTCCATCACCACGGCTGCCGGTGCGAACTCGAGCTATGGCCCGCTGATCTATAAGACAATCGGCAAGCCGGTCGTCGGCAGTATCAGCGGTTTCACCGCGCGCGTGGCGGGTGTCGAGCGCCAAGGCGCCAACAATCGTGGGGACAGCTACAGAGTCTATTTGGACAATGTGGTCGGCACCCCGGTTGCAGGCGAGACCTTCGAGATCACCGCTCAAAGCAACTACAACGGCGCGCCGTTGCAGCGGCTGCTGACCATCGGGACAGTATCCAATGCAGAGGTCGGCTCACTGCAACGGCTCCGCTCGGGCGCGGTGGGCGATGGACTGGTGGAGCCGACCGTGACCGCGACCGTCAATCTTGCCCCGACTGCGCAGATCGTGGTCCCCGCAGGCCTGCCCGCGGGCACCTACGACCTAACTGGACCGGGCGTCACCGTGGTCAATAACGGCGCATCCCTGCCCGCAGGTGTGACCGTGACGGGCGGCAAGCTGGTGCTGACGGTCAGCTGAGACGGCGGCGCTTTCGCATCACCGCGAGAGCGCCGAGGCCAAGCGGAAGGAGGGCAGCGGTCGCGGGCAGGGGCACGGGCGCTGGATCATTGACGGAGAGCACCGTGAAATTCGATGTCTCAAAGCTATACGAGTACGCGTGACTGCGGTCCGTGGTATAAAAAGTCCCCTCCGTGTCGCCGTAGATCGCATGAAAGAACACTTCTATTGACGAGCCGACCGTGGGCGCGCCACTGATGATCCAGTCATCATCCCATGCCAGGAAAAAGCCGTAAGGGTCCAAGGATGTCCGATTGGTCCTGGTGCAGTCCCAAGGCCCAAGCTGACAAACAGGGGTGCGCCCGCCATTGCCGTAAAATGGCTCGGTAATAGGGACCAGAGGATCAAGGATGCTCACGGTGAACCGGAACGTGGTGCTGATCGCCGGGGCGCCGAAAAGATAGCTTTGCAGGCCAAGAGACGTGTCGCCAGCGGGGACGTAGCCGTAATACTTATCGTCCTCCTCGCCAAAAAGGCTGCTGTAAAGCACGCTGTCGAAGACTGTCCCTTCGTATCGGACCGTCAGATCGTAATTCGTCGTTGTATATGTCGCCGCCTCCGCAGCCTGCCCGATCCCGACAACCGCGACGGCAGCCGCGCACAATGACCTGATACCCATAATCCACCCCTGAAATGCGAATCATCACTCATGGTTAATGATCCATGCGGCAGGCGGGGCGTGTCTCGGTGAAAGCGCAGGCGGATGCTCAATCCGGGCGCGAAAATACAGACGGAACAACAGGATGACCCCGGTATGATAATTGTTCGCCGCATCACGCAGGGCATCTATGCCCATCTGCCCATTCGCGTCACGGAATGGGGTATGGCATGGCCCGCCTTGGCGATGGGGCTGGCGCTTAAATACCAGCACGACATGTTCACGACCTCTCCATCCTTCTCCCGATTGGCGGCGATTGCCAGTCAGGAAACATGGTCGGTGTTCGTCCTGGCCTGCTGCCTCATGCGGATCATTGCCTTGACGGTGAACGGCACCTTCTCGGGCTTCGGCATATCGCCCCACATGCGGCTGATTGCCTCGCTGGCCTGTCTGTTCTTCTGGTCGCGCTACTGCCTCGGGTTTCTGGATGCGTCTATGGACGGCGGCGGGGCATGGTCAGCCCCAGCCATGTATTCGACCGCCGTGCTTTTCGAGATCATCAACTCCTACCGATCCTGGGTGGACGTTCTTCGGGGTCGGCAGGGGAAGTGACGCATGGATTTGAGCAATATCGACCCTGCCAAGTGGGCAGATGCGATCCTGTTGCTGATCGGCGGGCTGCTTGGCTTTGCGGGCGTTCAGCGAGTTCGGAAGGGCAAGCCTGCCGCTGGCGAGGATGTTCTTGAAGTCGCCGGGGCTATTGTCAGCAGCAAGGACGTTGAGCGGATCGTGCAATCGCTGGACGCCTTCACGGCAGCGGCCAAACTGATGACCCATTCTATCGACAAGGACGTTGATGCGAAACAGTCGCTGACCAAGGCCCTGACGCTGAACAGCGCGGCATCTGACAGGCTGGTGGAAAGCAAGAACGACAACCTGTCAGTCATCCGGGCCAACACGCAAGCGGCTAATGCGGTTGCCAATCAGGCGCATGATCTTCGGGACGTGATCGGGGATCTGGCGAAGGAGCTGGAAATCCAGTCGCGGATGCAGGGGCGCAAGGAATGATCGAAACCGGCTGGCACTGGCGCACCTCTGCGGCCTGCAACCGCGTCCTGTGCGGCACGATGCACGAACCGCTGTGCAGCCGAGCATGGCGGCGTGGCTGGCACCTGTTCATCGAGTGCATGGCGGTGGCGTTCCGCGATCCAGTGCATTGCGAAGACGTGCATCTGCGCTGGCTGGCCGCACAGGTCTACGATCCGCCACCTGTGACGGGCAGGCATCATCCCGACCCCGGCTACTGACCCCGCCCGCCTAGCGCGGGCTTTTTCATGGACAGCATCATGCAACGCATCGTTCTGCATCACACTGCGGGCGGGTTGTCCCCGTCTGCCTTCGACAAGCAGCACTATCACCGGCTGATCGACGGCAACGGCGAGGTCCATGCCGGGCTGCACCCCATCAGCGCCAACGTCGCCGGTAAGGTGCTGCGCAGCGGCCAGTATGCGGCCCACACGCGCGGACTGAACACGGGGTCCATCGGCGTCAGCATGGCCTGCATGGCGAATGCCGAATGGGGCAACCCTCGCGCCTGCAAAGCCTTCCCGACGCCTGTGCAGGTAGAGGGGATGATTGCCGAGGTGGCCCGCCTCTGCCGCGAATACAGCATCCCTGTCACGCGGCGCACGGTGCTGTCCCATGCCGAGGTGCAGACGACGCTGGGGGTCACTCAGGCAAACAAATGGGATTATGACTATGACCCGCTTGGCATCCTGGACAGCCGTGATCCCGTGCGGATCGGTGACATGCTGCGGGATCGGATCAGCGCAGCCTTGGGCGACGTGGAACCGCAAGCCCCACGTGGCCCCATGCCGGTCATCCGACGCGGCAGCCGGGGTGATGCGGTCGTCGCGCTGCAACTGATCCTCGGCCTTGTCGGGGATGGCATCTTCGGCCCCGCCACAGAGGCGGCTGTCGTCGCATTTCAGCGGAAACATCAACTGCTGCCGGATGGGATCGTCGGAAAGGCGACCTGGGCGGCGCTTCAAGGAGAATGACCATGGACGACCTGTTCAACGCTGCCGCTCCGCATCTTTTGGAAATTGCAGGCTTGCTGCTGACGGCCATCATTGGCTGGGCTGCCAACACCGCCCGCCGCAAGTGGGGCATCGACATTGAGGCGAAGTATCAGAGCGACCTGCATACTGCGCTGACGACCGCCGCCCGGCTGGCCCTCGCCAAACAGATGACCGGTGCCGCAGCCATCGACCTGATCCTCGACTATGCCAAGCGTTCGGTGCCGGATGCCTTGAACAAGCTGAACCCGTCGCAAGCTGTCATCGAGAATTTGGCGAAGTCCAAGATCGAGGCTGTGAAGGCTGAACCCGCGTTTCAGGCAGGGCAGGCCATCGGCGAGGCGATCAAGCAGGCAGTGCGGTGATGATCGCCGCCCTGACCTTGGCCGCAGCCTGCCTGCCGACAGCGGACGCACACGCCCGGCTGGCTGATGCATACGGTGAAGCGCGCATCATGGCGGGCCTTTCCGACCGTGGCGCGATCCTCGAAATCTGGATCGCCCCGGAGGGCGGGACATGGACCGCGCTGATCACCACGCCTGACGGGGTGTCCTGTCAGGTGGACGCGGGACAGGTGCATACCGTGGCGCCGCCAATCGCGCCGGGTGATCCGGCATGAGCCATACGCACACCGAACGCATGTGGGATGGGATGCTAAAGGTTCACCTGCACGGCGGCGGATGGGTGGTCCATGAATTCACCCTGCCGGACCTGGGCGACCCCCATGACCACCCATTTCGGTGTGTAAGCCGGATCATTCGCGGCGGATACACCGAAGAAATCTACGGGCCGCAGGGGCTGGTGGAGACAGTCGAGCGGCGCCCAGGCGATGAGTTCGAAATCCCGCACGACCGCATCCATCGCATCGTCCACATGCCCGAGGGCTTCTGCATCACGGCATACAAGCCGCTGACGGAGAAGGTGCAGGAGCCGGGTTTCTTTCAATGGCGCGATGGCGTCATGTGGCAGCGGCGGTGGCACGAGAGCGAATGGAGCCGCGCTTGACCCCCGCCGTCATCGCCTGCGCCTACTGATCGGCGCGCGCTCTTGACTTCGCCGCCGCTCATGGCATCATTCCCTATATTCCCCGATCTCTCGGGGATAGACCGAGTTCCGATGTCGTATCACGACTTTGGTCACGTGATCCCCCGATGCCTCGGGGATATGAGAAAGCCATGCACGGGTCATGCCTTGCATGGCTTTCACTTTTTGGTATCGGGTCCGCCGTACGGCTCCAAACCATGCAGCACAGCAGCGCAGGCTAGTGCCGTGCGATATGCCGCATCGCCCGTCACCCCCTTGCGCTTCATCTGAGAGATGGAGGTGGAGGACAGTCTGAGCATCGTCCCAGCTTCCTTGTCGGTCTTGGCGCGGCCAGCCGCTTTCATCTCGGCTAGCCAGCAGGTGAAAACCTCGGGGGTCATGCGATGGCCCTGCGCCTTGCTTTCTCGACAGCTTCGTGGGCCGCTTCCGGCGAGGCAAAAGCACCGATCCAATGGCCATTGAAATAAGCTTGATAGAACCCACGGTTTTTCCAGTATCCTGTCTGTGCCATGGTCAGTCCACCATCGCGACATGATCGGTGCGGGTCACGCTTTCGTAGGCCAGGTTGGCGCGCTCCTCGACGGTCCAGTCAGCCATCGTGTCGCGAGCCAGCAAGAGACGGCCGATTTCATGCGCAGCGGCATCCAGTCCATCCGCATCGACGATCATGCTGGCGAGAGATTGAGCAATTGCGTCGGTGGCGGAACGGATCATCAGCGCGCCAGGATTGCTAAAGCATTTGCGGCGCGGACCGATGGCGGCTTCCATGGCGTCCAAGCCTTTTTCGGCGACGGCGTATTGAGTAAAAAACTCTTCGGGGGTCATCTGCTTGTCTCCTGCTGTGGGCGTCTACCCGTTCCCATAGTTACAATTTAAGCTGCTTACATTCATGCGTCAACAAAAAAATGCAAGCTGCTTACATTTTTCCACACCCCTGATACGCCCTGCCGCTATAGCGCGGCCAGTCCCGTGCATGTCCCGCAGCGACCATCGCGCATCCCACGTCGGCCCCGTCCGGCAGACGACACCGGGCCACGCGGCGCCCATAGCGGTCCCGATACAGCATCTCGCAGGACAGAGGCCGACCGGCGATCAGAGCGCGCAGGTAGTCTCGGCTGGCGGTGCCCCCCGCTCCGTCCAGCGGCGGCGCGTCCACGCCCCACAAGCGCACCCTGTCCGGCCCCCGGGCCATAGTGTCGCCATCGTGGACCTGGATGCCTGCGGACAGGATAATGGCGGTCAGTATCGAGATCATCGGACCATGCTAGCGGGCAGGGGTTGATACATCGTTTCTGGCCGAATCACTCGGCTTGTGCTGATTGTAGGGGATGATCAAGCACGCCCCTGGACCCGCCCATCTCTACATGGGCCATATCGTCACATTTTACTGCGGCAATACGGCATCGTGCAGGCACTACGTCACTGTGCCCGTGGCCGACCTAGCTGCGCGGTATGGCGAGGACTACCACATCGGATCCCACGCGGCGCGAATGCGGTGCGGAAAGTGCGGCACCAAAGGGGCAGACGCGCGGCTCAGTTGGGGCGGTGGCGGGATGGCCACGGCGCACCTTTTCGTGAAGGCGCAGCCTCCGGGCTAATCAGGCGATGTCCGCTTCGTGGCGGGATTGTCTGCCTCGGCCAGCTTGGCGCGGAGTATCGCCAGCAGCCACGCTCTGGCGGGGTTAGAGGCTTCACCTGACGGCCTGAACACCTGTTCGCGGCGGGTATAGTCATTCGGCCAGACGCAGGCCGTGAAGCTATCGCCATGATCCACAATTTCTGACTGTTCGATCCGCATCCGCCAACCCGGCAGCAGGTCAGCCATTAGCGATCTAGCATCATCCAAAGAGCCAGAATACGCATGTATGGCGTCATGGAAGCCTTCGCTGGGGAAAGCATCCGCGAATTGGGTGGTCAGCGTGTGTTCAGCATCCACCGCGTCTATCAGCCGTTTCAGCGCCTCACTCATATCCGTTCCTCCACCAGCGTAACCTTGCCCCTGAACCAGATGGCAATCTCCGTCCCGTCCGACCGTTGCCCTGCCAGGAACCAACCATGTTCGCTCATACGCTCAAGGTGCATCCCGGCATCTGTGACAACCTCGTCAAGCTGGCCGTCGTCGTCATACTGGACGCGGTTCATGGGTGGTCATCCTCGGGGACAGGAAACCGCTTGAGCCATTTCGCATAGTCGCGGGCCTCGCGCACGTCGGCTTCCTCGTTCGCGTCCTCCTTGGACCAGCCTGCGCGGCGCAGACCGTCAATGATCAGGCGCTTTGTCTCCGCATAGCCGTTGTGGAACTCCCAGAAGCGGTCCTTCTCACTCATGTGCGATCCTCCTGTGTGGTGGGGGCGGGTGGCGCAGGGCGGTCGATAGGGAAGAACCACACTCCCCCGCAGTGCCATGGTTCGCGGGAAAATCCAGTCGGGATCACGTCCATAATTGGCTTGCGTTTCTCGCCCCAAACATCGACCCATTTCCAAGCGGCTCGGCCTTCAAGATCGACCGGAACGTGCGGGCCTTCAATCCACATCAGCATCCCTCCTGCGGTTTGACATTCCCCCGCCAACCCATTGCCCCACAGCCCCCAGTTTGACGCTCGGGACGGTCAGCAGCCGTTGATATTGCGGGGGTGGCGATGGATTGAAAATCCGATGCCCGGCGTTTTCCACCACCCATGCTAACCCATTGATTCAAATGCGGCGGCATTTCGGCTGTTTTCCAACACAATGTGTTGAAACTGCAAAGAATATGCAGTCCCTCACTGTCCGCCATCTTCTCAAGCTTAAAACCATTGACCGGGTTCCATCAGTCCCAGGTCCATCAGTTGCTGCGCCTTCCAGTGGAACGGCTCGGAGTTGCGCCACCGGAAGCTGCCGATGGCCTCGCGGGATCCGGGATTGGTCGCAAGCGCCTTGGCCGCGCGGAACGAGGCGATCGTGGCGGTCAGGTTGTGGTGCCAGGGGCAGGAATGGGTGTTGTATTCGGCGATGTTGAAGCTGTGGTTCGCCTCGAGGCGCAGGTTTGGCGCGGCGCGGAACAGCGCGATGCGGTCGATCCGGCGGTTGGCGGGCGGGACGTGCTCCTCGAACCGCCAGCGCAGGCCGCCGTGGAAATCCAGCTGCCGGTCAAGCGGCCGGCCGTCCGGTCCCTTTCGGCCCAGGGCGAAATATCCCGCCCGGTCGAACATCGCCTCGGTCAGGCTGACGGCGTTCGGGGCACGGGAAAGATCGGGCGCATAAAGATCGACCACATAGGTCAGCATCGCCTCGCGCCGTTCCTCGGCATGGAAGGCCAGCAGTTCGCCGACGGTGCGGGTCTCGGAAAACGGGAAGAACAGGAACTCGGCGTTGTAGCAGTAGTAAAGCCAGGTTCCGGCGGGAACGGAGGCCAGAACCGCATTCACCGCGTCCCGGTGGGCCTGAGGGCGCCTCGTGTTCCAGCGCAGGCAGGTGATGCGGGGGGCCAGGTCGTCCGGCACGGCAACGGGATCGGGCGACAGCGCCAGGATGTGACGAAATCCAATCCGGGCGTGATGACGCAGGGTTTCGGCCACGGCGGCATCGTCTTCGGCCAGAACAATGGCGATCGGACCGCGCTTCAACGCGGCGGGACGGGATTTCAGGAAATCGGCCAGGGGCGGATGATCGGTCACGGCATCACGGATCTTACCTGGTCGAGGGCCTGGCGCAGCAGGTCGGGGTTGGTCCCCGCCGTTTCGACCAGGCGCCGGAGCGTGGCCTTTTGCGTGTCGCTGATCGCGGCCTCGTCGATGATCCGGCCGACCTGGGCGGCGTCGAACCCTTCGGGTGTCAGAAGGGACTGGATCCGCGTGGCAGCAACGGCTGCGCTGGCCGCCTGATCGGTGGCCGCGGCGGCATCGGAGGCGGCCGTTGCCGCTTCCTCGGCCGCCTGAACGGCGGGCGGGGCCGCGGCGGCCTCGGCCGCGCGGTCGGCTGCGGTCAGCGCAGCTTCGGCCGCAGCCTCGGCCTGGGCGGCGGCGTCGCTGACGGGGGCGAGGTCCGCCTCCTCGGAGGCCCGGGCGGCTTCGGCGGCGACATCGGCCGCGACGGCGGCGGCATCCGCGGCGGCATCGGCCGCGGCCTCGGTCGCCTGGGTCACGGCGGGGGCATCCGCGGGGGGCGGGGCGTCAGCCGTCACGGGGGCCGCGGGCGCAGGGCGGGTTTCCTGCCAGATCCACCAGCCGCCGACAGCCAGAAGCAGAATCACGATCATGGCCGAAAGAATACGCATGGCGGGCAGTCCTTGCTCGATGGGGCGGTTCGCCGCCAGCTATGGCACAGCCTGGACGTGCGGAAAAGGCGGCGGACAGGGCGGCGGATGCGCCCCGCGGGCAAATCATCCATCAAATCCGGTTGAATCGCGCCGCCTTGACGATTATTTTCCGTCCATTCCGATTTGGCCATCCAAGGAGCATCGCCATAGCCCGTCGACCGCATAACGCACCGCCCACCCGCGACACCGGCCCCCGCGTGAATGAACGCATCCGCGTGTCCGAAATCCGCCTGATCGGCCCTGACGGAGAGAATGTCGGCGTCGTGCCGCCGTCGGTCGGGTTGCAGATGGCGCAGGACGCCGGGCTGGATCTGGTCGAAATCTCGCCGAACGCGACCCCGCCGGTCTGCAAGGTCATGGACCTCGGCAAGTTCAAGTACGAACAGCAAAAGCGCGAGGCCGAGGCCCGCAAGAAGCAGAAGATCATCGAGATCAAGGAAATCAAGTTCCGTCCTGGAACCGATACCCACGACTATGACGTGAAGATGCGATCGGTCCTGAAATTCCTGGGCGAGGGCGACAAGGTCAAGGTGACGCTGCGCTTCCGCGGCCGCGAGATGGCCCACCAGGATCTGGGGCTGGAACTGCTGAACCGCGTTCGGGACGACGTGGGAGAGGCGGGCAAGATCGAATCCATGCCCAAGCTGGAAGGCCGACAGATGGTGATGATGATCGCGCCGAGGTAAGCCGGTCCGTCAGACAAAGAAAGGCCGCGCTGGCAGATGCCGCGCGGCCTTTTCCTTATCGGTGGCCCGCCATCAGCCGCTGCCGGATCACCGCTTGGTCGTTGCGGATCATGCCCGGGATCAGGAACAGGTCGATGAACGCCCAGACCCAGACAAAGGCCAGGGGGATCCACCCGATGAGGATGGGTGCCGTCAACATGCCGATGCCTGACAGAACCAGCATGATCAGGCCGCTGGCCCAGCGGCCCAGATACATGCGATGCACGCCCAGTCCCCACAGCAGGATCGCCAGCAGATAGGCGACCAGTTGCGATTTCGATTCGTTCGCGACGCGCTGCTCGATCAGCAGCTGTTGCTGGATTGTGTCCGCCAAGGCTTTCTCCATCAGCCGGGCGGATCAGCCGCCCCTTTGTTCTGATAGATAGGAACCCCCGCGTCTCGCGCAAGGATCACTCGGCCCGCAGGAAGCGGTCGAACATCAGGCCGATGGGCCGGATCGGCCCCGTCGCGGCGTCGTTTCGGCTGACGTCCACGACGCCCAGGTGATAGCGGCCCGGCTGCAACAGGACCGGCCCGACCCGCGCGTCGGTGCCGCCGTCCACGTCGTCGTTCTCGGCCTCCAGCGCGCCCGAGGCCGCGAACAGCACCAGCCGCGGGTCGGCCCCGACCAGCGAGCCGAAGGCGCTGACGACGACCACCGTCGGCTGGTCCAGATCGAATCCCAGCCATTGCGCGGCGCCGTCATGCAGAACCACCGTCTGCTTTTGCCGCGCCAGGTCCAGCGCCTGCACCGGATAGCTGCCATCCGACGGCGGGTTCAGCTCTCCCTTGCGATAGGCATTGCGCAGGAAGGTCTGGGGATCCAGCCTTTCGGCGCTGACCGTCATCTCGCCCGCTTCGGACGACAGGGTGGCCGCGCCGATGCAGTAATCCCCTGCCGCAAGGGTCGGAACAAAATCCAGCCGCGCGTTCAACCCGTCGGCGTCGTCGTTTTCCGCGATCAGGTTGCCCTGGGCGTCGAACAGCTTCAGTTGAGGGTCCAGCGTCGGGCTTGACGCGCGCAGCGTCACGGGAGCCGCCTGCGACAGGGTGAAGCGGTGATAGCCGACCCGGGCGCCGTCCTGCGTGGCGCTGACCAGCCCCCGGGCCAGTTGGCCGTCGATCGCCCCTTCGGCCAGCGGTGTCGCCGGGGTGGCGGGAGTGCAGGCGGCGATGCCGTTGCCGCCGCCTTCGCTGTTCTCCTCCAGCAGCGCGGCCTGTTCGGGACGCGAGACCTGCACCGTGGCAGCCATGCCGCTGTCTCCGACCGACCGGACCGAGACGCAATAGACGCCCGGACCGACCGCCGTTTCCAGGCGCGAGTTCAGCGACACCGGCGTGTCGTCGTTTTCCGCGATCACGTCGCCGTCTTCGGTCAGCAGCGAGATCGCGGGATCGCCGTTGTCCGCGCCGGCCTCGACACGCAGGGCCTGGCTGGAGGCGGTGTTGCGGAAGGCCAGAACGGCGGCCTGGTTTCCGATCACCCGCACCGGGGCGGACAGCGCGGCTTCGCTGGCCGAGATGTCCTGACCGGCTTCGTTTTCGGCCAGCCATGTGACCTGCGCGGCTCCGCAGATCCGGGGCGCTTCCTGCGCCAGCACGGTCAGGCCAAGGGCCGATGCGGTCAGGCTGGCCAGGACGGATAGGCGAAAGGGCATGGGAAACCTCCTGCGGCAGGTGCCGGGTTCGGGCGAACTGTGGCAGCGGCGGGACCGACAGACAATCGCCAGCGGGTGAAAGATGGCTTGCGGCGCGGCAAAATCGGGCTTGACGCTTGACCATCGCGCCCCGGAACGGTTCAAGGCAGGCAAACGCCACAAGCGCGAACCGGAAAGCTGCGTCATGAAGTTCACCCTCTCCTGGCTCAAAGAGCATCTCGACACGACCGCCACCCTTGACCAGATCGCCGAGGCGCTGACCGACCTGGGTCTCGAGGTCGAGGAGGTCCGCGATCCGGCGGCCAAGCTGAAGGCTTTCACCCTGGCCCGCGTCCTGCACGCCGAACAGCATCCCGATGCCGACCGCCTGCGCGTCTGCCGCGTGCTGACGGACGAGGGCGAGAAGCAGATCGTCTGCGGCGCGCCGAACGCGCGCGAAGGGATCACGGTGGTCCTGGCCAAGCCCGGCGATTACGTGCCGGGCATCGACACCACCCTGGGCGTGGGCAGGATCCGCGGCGTCGAAAGCCACGGCATGATGGCGTCGGAACGCGAACTGGAACTGTCGGACGAACACAACGGCATCATCGAACTGCCCTCGGGCGAGGTGGGGCAGCGGTTCGTGGACTGGCTGGCCGCAAACGCGCCGGACAAGGTGGATCCGATGATCCACATCAAGATCACGCCCAACCGCCCCGACGCGCTTGGCGTCCACGGCATCGCCCGCGACCTCGCGGCGCGCGGATTGGGAGTGCTGAAGCCGGCGACGGGGACGGCGGTGCCGGGCCGTTTCGCCAGCCCCGTCGCCGTGACCATCGACCCGGCGATTGCCGGGAAGGCGCCCTATTTCGCGGGGCGGGTGATCCGGGGCGTCAGGAACGGCCCGTCGCCGGACTGGCTGCAACAGCGCCTGCGCGCCATCGGTCTGCGCCCCATCAACGCGCTGGTGGACATCACCAACCTGTTCACATACGACATGAACAGGCCGCTGCATGTGTTTGACTTAGAAAAGATTTCCGGCGACCTGAATGTCCGTCCGGCCGCTGCCGGAGAGGAAATCCTGGCGCTTGACGGCAAGACCTATGCGCTGCCCCGGGGCACCATGGTGATCGCCGATGACAACGGTCCCGAAAGCATCGCGGGCATCATGGGCGGCGAACGTTCCGGCTGCTCGGAGGAGACCACCGGCGTGTTCCTGGAAAGCGCCTATTGGGATCCCGTTGCCATCGCCGCCACGGGCCGCGCGCTGAAGATCAACAGCGACGCCCGGTATCGGTTTGAACGCGGGGTCGATCCCGCCTTTACGCGCCCGGGGCTGGAACGGGCGACGCAGATGATCCTGGATCTGTGCGGCGGAGAGCCGTCCGACGTGGTCGAGGCGGGGGCGGTGCCCGACACCGCGCGCGCCTATCGCCTGGACACCGACCGCACCGCCAGCCTTGTCGGGCTGGACATTCCGGCGGATGTGCAGCGCGCGACGCTGGCGGCGCTTGGCTTCCGCATGGAAGGGGACATGGCCCATGTTCCGTCCTGGCGGCCCGATGTGCTGGGCGAGGCCGATCTGGTCGAGGAAATCGCCCGCATCGCGAGCCTGACCAAGCTGCAAGGCCAGCCCCTGCCGCGCCCGCGCCCCGGTGTGCCGAAGCCCGTTCTGACCCCCTTGCAGGTCCGTGAAAAGGCCGCGCGGCGGCAGGCGGCGGCGCTTGGCTACAACGAATGCGTCACCTACAGCTTCATCGACCGCGCCCTGGCGGACCTGTTCGGCGGCGGCGCGGATGCCGTGCGGGTCGAAAACCCGATCAGCAGCGAAATGACGCATCTGCGCCCGGACCTGCTGCCGGGCCTGCTGTCCGCCGCCGCCCGCAACCAGGCCCGCGGCTTTGCCGACCTTGCCCTTTTCGAGCTTGGCCCGGTTTTCGCGGGCGGAGAGCCGGGCGAGCAGGCGACGCAGCTTTCGGGCCTGATGATCGGCAACACCGCGCCGCGCGATCCCTTCGGCAGCCGCCGCAAGGTCGATCTCTACGACGCCAAGGCGGATGCCGAGGCGGTGCTGGCCATCCTCGGCGCGCCCGCCAAGGTGCAGGTGAACCGCAAGCTGGATCCCTGGTGGCATCCGGGCCGGGCGGGCAACATCGCGCTTGGCCCCAATGTCCTGGCGACCTTCGGCGAGTTGCATCCCCGCATCCTGCGCGCGCTGGACGTAAAGGGTCCGGCGGTGGCCTTCACCGTCCGCATCGCCAACGTGCCTTTCCCCAAGACCCGCACGGCGACGCGTCCGGCGCTGGTCCTGCCGGAACTGCAAGCGGTCGAGCGCGACTTCGCCTTTGTCGTGGACCCGCAGGTCGAGGCGCTGACCCTGGTCAATGCCGCCGCCGGGGCGGACAAGGGGCTGATCGACAGCGTCACGGTTTTCGACCAGTTCACCGGGCTTGAGGGCGGCAGGAAATCCATCGCCATCACCGCCCGCCTGCAACCTCGCGACAAGACCCTGACGGACGCTGACATCGAGGCCGTCAGCCAGAAGATCATCGACAAGGTGCGAAAGGCCACCGGCGGCACCCTGCGCGCCTGATCCCTTCACCTTTGTCTAAATATCCTCGGGGGTCCGGGGGCAGACAGCCCCCGGCTAACGGCGCAGCTCCGCGACAACGAACAGGCGCAGCGCCGTCGCCAGCCCGACCTCGGGCGGGCGGGCGTGGTCGATCTGACCGATCAGTTGCGCCCGCGTGACGCCGCGCGCCTTTGCGGCCTCGGCGATGCCGCGCCAGAATGCGTCCTCCAGGGACACCGAGGTGCGGTGGCCGTCGATCGTCACCGACCGCTTCAGCGGCGGGGTCATGGGGGGCAGGTCAAGCATCGCCCGGGGCGTCGTCGCGGCGATGCGCCTCATGTGACCGGGCGGCGCGGTCCGCTTCCGCCTCGCGTGCCTGACGCGAAGGCTTCGCTTCGCCGAACCTGGCCGCGTTCGCATCGCCCGCGGCGCGTCCGGCATCGCGGTTGCGCTGCTTGCGGGCCCGCCGCAGGTTGATGATCTTCGTCATGCGCTTTCCATGAAAAAGCCGGGGCGCGGTCATCATACCGCGCTCCGGCCGGATCAGGTCAAGATCCGATCAGCCCTTGGGACCGATCATCTCCTCGGGGCGGACGACGCGGTCGAAGGTCTCGCCATCCACGAAGCCCAGGGCAATGGCCTCCTCGCGCAGGGTGGTGCCGTTCTTGTGCGCGGTCTTGGCGACCTTTGTGGCGTTGTCATAGCCGATGGTGGGCGCCAAGGCCGTCACCAGCATCAGCGATTCCTTCATCAGCTTTTCGATCCGCGCCACGTTCGCCTGCGTGCCGACCACCATGTTGTCGGTGAACGACCCCGCCGCATCGCCCAGAAGCTGCATGGATTGCAGCACGTTGTAGGACATCATCGGGTTGTAGACGTTCAGTTCGAAATGCCCCTGCGACCCGGCGAACCCCACCGCCGCGTCGTTGCCCATGACATGCGCACAGACCATGGTCAGCGCCTCGGCCTGGGTCGGGTTGACCTTGCCGGGCATGATCGAGGAACCCGGCTCGTTTTCCGGCAGGATCAGCTCGCCCAGGCCGGACCGGGGCCCGGATCCCAGCAGGCGCATGTCGTTGGCGATCTTGAACAGCGAGGCGGCGACCGTTTTCAACGCGCCCGAGAACATGACCATGGCGTCATGCGCCGCCAGGGCCTCGAACTTGTTGGGGGCGGTGACGAAGGGCAGGCCGGTGATCCTGGCGATCTCGGCCGCGATGGCCGTGTCCCAACCTTTCCTGGTGTTCAGCCCGGTGCCGACCGCGGTGCCGCCCTGCGCCAGTTCGTAGATGTCGCCCAGGCAGGCCTTCACCCGTTCGATCCCCTTGGCGACCTGATGGGCGTAACCGCCGAATTCCTGGCCCAGCGTCAAGGGCGTCGCGTCCTGCGTATGGGTGCGGCCGATCTTGATGATGTCCTTGAATTCCTCGGACTTCGCGGCCAGGGCCTTGTGCAGCTTTTCCAGGCCTGGGATCAGCGTGTCGCGCGCCATCATCCCGATGGCCACATGCATCGCGGTCGGAAAGGTGTCGTTCGAGGACTGGCCCATGTTCACGTGGTCGTTGGGATGGACCGGCTTCTTGCTGCCCAGCTCGCCGCCCAGGATCTCGATGGCGCGGTTCGAGATCACCTCGTTGGCGTTCATGTTCGACTGCGTGCCCGATCCCGTCTGCCAGACGACCAGCGGGAAGTTGTCGTCGAACTTGCCCTCGAAAACCTCGGTCGCGGCCTGCTCCATGGCCTTGCCGATGGCCGGATCAAGATCGCCGTTGGCCTGGTTCACGCGCGCCGCCGCCAGCTTGATCGCGCCAAGCGCGCGGATGATCGCGACGGGCTGGCGTTCCCAGCCGATGGGAAAGTTCTGGATCGAACGCTGCGTCTGCGCCCCCCAGTACTTGCTGGCGTCAACCTCCAGCGGGCCGAAGCTGTCGGTTTCGGTGCGGGTCTTGGTCATCGAAAGGCTCCCTCGCGGTTTGGCGCGGTTCTAGCCGCCGCGAGCGGGATAGGCAATTGGTATGCAACGGTATGCCTGGATCGCCGCCAGCGCATCCATGGCCGCAAGCAGCGCCTTGTCCGCGTCTTGCAGCGGCAGGATCGGACGCGGGGGCTGCGCGTCGGTTAGGCCCAGCAGGTTCGCGGCCCGGTGGACCACGCGGAAGCTGCCGGATCGGCGGAACAGCGTCCAAATGGCCTGGAAAGCCGTGTCGATCCGTGCGGTTTCGATGTCGTCGCCCGATTGCGCGGCGCGGACAAGGCGCAGCATCGGTTCGGGCCAGGTGCCGCCCGCGACGCCGTAAAAGGCGTCGGCCCCCGCCAGCATCGCGCCCGCGCAGCCCCAATCGCCGCTGTAGCCGATGGAAAATTCCTCGGGCAGGCGGGCGCGCAGGGCGGCGATCTCGGCCGCGAAATCGCCGTCGGCGGGCAGGGGCATCTTGACCGCGCGAACGGTCGGGATGCCGGACAGCCGGGTCAGCAGGTCGGCAGTAAAGGTGAAATGCGTGGTTGTCGGGTTGTTGTATATGCAGATCGGCAGGTCGCTGGCCTCGGCAATGGCCGAGAAATGCGCGAAGACCTCGCTCTCGGTCAGCGGGGTATAGGAGATGGGCGCGACCAGCAGCGCATCGGCCCCGGCATCGCTGGCATGGCGGGCCAGCGAGACGGCCGTATCCATGCGCAGCGCACCCACGCCAACCACGACGGGCACCCTGCCGCCGATCTCGGCCATCGTTTCCTCGGCCACGGCGCGGCGCTGGTCCGGATCCAGGTAGGCATAGCCGCCGGTGCTGCCCAGCACGCAGACCGAGTCGACCTGCGCATCGGCGGCGCGGCTCAGGATCGCGCGCAGATCGGCGGGGCGAAGGGTGCCGTCGGGATCGGCGGGGGTGATCGGAAACGCGGACAGGCCGTGAAAGGGTCGCATGGTGATCCTGGAGGTTGCCGCGTCCAGATGGTCACGCGGCGGCCGCAATGGCAAGCGTCACGCGAACAGCATCCCGTCCAGTTCATTGCCCGTCTCGTCCACCGGATGGCACCAGACCCTGAAGCCGGTCAGCGCATGAGGACCGAAACTGTTGATCAGGGGCACATCCGCCGCGTCCAGGCCGCGCGCCACGACCACGCGCCCGATGCGCCGCTCGTTGTTGCGCGGATCGAAGGTCCACCACTTGCCGCCCAGGAAAACCTCGATCCAGGCGGCGAAGTCCATTGCCGCGGCGGCAGGCGGCACCCCGATGTCGCCGACATAGCCGTTGACATAGCGCGCCGGAATGTTCAGCGCCCGCAGATAGGCCAGCGTCAGATGCGCGAAGTCGCGGCAAACGGCCACGCGGTCGTTCCGGGCGCTGGCGGCGGTGCGGAACTGCGAAGCCAGCTTGTAATCGAAGACCAGGCTGCCGTTGACGTGATCGACAATGTGCTGGACGCGGTTCCAGCCGGGCGCGAGATGGCCGAACAGGCCCCAGGCCTCGTCGCTGACCAGATCGGTCTCGACATAGCGGGACGCGGTCAGAAAGCCCAGCACCTCGGGGGGCAGCGCCTCGACCGGCCATTCCGGGGCGTCGAAGTCGGCTTCGTCCCGCGTGCCGGGATCGTTGATCGTGATGTCGCTGTAGAGCGTGAAGCTGCCTGCCGGCGCCACCATGCGCCGGCAGACATTGCCGAAACGGTCGACATAGCTTTGGACCGGGACATGGGGCGTCGTCCTGAAATCCTCGGGAAAGACATAATCGCGGTGACGCGCAGTCTCGGGTGTCGTCAGGCTGATCAGCGGCGTGGCCTGCGGCACCTCGATCGTCATCTCGTGCCCGATCCGGATGCGCATCAGGCGACCGTCGCGTCCATCGTGATCTCGACGTTCAGCAGCTTGGAAATAGGGCAGCCCGTCTTGGCCTTCTGCGCCAGTTCCTCGATCCGCGCGCGGTCGCCGTCGGCCGAAATGCGGGTGACCAGATGCGCCTTGGTGACCGCGAAACCGTCGCCGTCCTTGTCCAGGGTGATTTTCGATGCCGTCTCGATCGCAATGTTGCCGATGCCCGCCCCGGACAGCTCGTTGGACAGCGCCATGCTGAAGCAGGCGGCATGGGCGGCGCCGATCAGTTCCTCGGGGTTGGTGCCGGGCTCATCGCCGAAACGCTTGTTGAAGCCGTAGGCCAGGCCGTTCAGCGCGCCCGACTGGGTGGAAACCTTGCCTTGGCCGTCCTTCAGCCCGCCTTGCCATTCGGCCGATCCGCTGCGTGTGAACATGTCTTGTTCCTTCCTGCGTTCATGCTTCAGCACGTCGAACGCCGGGGGCAAGCCTTCGGTTCAGATTTCAGCGGTTCGAGAACAGCCGCTGGTGTTCGGCGATGGCAAAGCGGTCAGTCATGCCTGCGACGTAATCAAGAACAACACGGGCGCATTGCGTCTCGTCCCCCGCCGCCCGGGCGACGCGGCACCAGTGTTCGGGCATTTGGCCGGGATCGTGCAGAAAAAGCGGGAACAGGTCGTTCAGCATCGCCGTGACGTTGCTGCGTTCCACCACGACCGAGGGCGCGCGGTACATGCGCGTGAACAGAAAGGACTTGATCGCCTTGATGTTCTGGTAAAGCGGCTTGGAAAAGCGGATGATCGGCCCGTCCATGTCGCGGATCTCCTGCGCGGATTGCGGCTGCAACCCGGCCAGGCGGTTCTGGGCGACGGCGATCACGTCTTCCACCATGACCCCGAAGACGCGGCGGAGCGCCTCGTAGCGGCGGCGGGTGGGATCGAGGCCGGGGTAAAGGCGGTCTACCTCGGCGAACGCCGGGCCGACCAAGGGCAGTTCGGCCAGTTCAGCTTCCGTGAACAACTCGGCGCGAAGGCCGTCGTGCAGGTCGTGGTGGTTGTAGGCCACGTCGTCGGCCACCGCCGCGACCTGCGCCTCGGCGCTGGCGTTGGTGTGCAGCTCCAGATCCCACTGGGCGTTCACCTCGGCCAGGGCATAGGGCAGGGGACCGGTCACGGGGCCGTTGTGCTTGGCGATGCCTTCCAGCGCCTCCCAGGTCAGGTTCAGGCCGTCGAAATCGGCGTAATGGCGTTCCAGGCGGGTGACGATGCGAAGGGCCTGCGCGTTGTGGTCGAAGCCCCCATAGGGTTCCATCAACGCGGCCAGCGCATCCTCTCCCGTATGGCCGAAGGGCGGGTGGCCCAGGTCATGGGCCAGGGCCACGGTTTCGGCCAGATCCGGGTTCAGGCCCAACGCGCCCGCGATGGTGCGGGCGACCTGGGCCACCTCGATGGTGTGGGTCAGGCGGGTGCGGAAATAATCGCCGCGATACGCCTCGCCATCGTGTTCGACGAAAACCTGGGTCTTGTGCTTCAGTCGGCGGAAGGCCGAGGAATGGATGATGCGGTCGCGGTCGCGCTGCCAGGGGCTGCGGAATGTGGACATGCGTTCCGGGTGCAGCCGCCCGCGGCTGGCTTCGGGATGGCAGGCATAGGGGGCAGTCACGGGGGCATGGCCTTCCTTGCAACGGATGCGGTGGACCCTATATTTAGGGCCTGCCCTCGAAAACGGGAACGCCCCATGAACCTGCCGCCGAAAGTCACCGAACGCGCCTTTGCCCGCCTGGCCGAGATCAACGATTCGGGCGAGGTCCGCCCGTTGCGCGTGGCCGTGGCAGGCGGTGGCTGTTCCGGCTTTCAATACGACATCCGCCTGGACCGGGCCGAGGCCGACGATCTGGTGCTGGAAGGCGCGGGCCAGAAGGTCGTCGTTGATCCCGTTTCGCTGCCCTATCTGGCGGGGGCGACCATCGACTTTGCCGATGAGCTGATCGGCGCGCGTTTTGTCATCGACAATCCGAACGCTTCCAGCAGCTGCGGCTGCGGCACGTCCTTCTCGATTTAGCCGCCTGCGCGGCCGGGCTTCGATCTAGGGGCAGACCCGGCTGCGGGTGTCCAGTTCCGTTTCGGTCCGGCGCAGCCCGGGTGCGGGCAGGCGGTTGAAGTCGCTGCGCGGAAAGGCGTCGAAGTCGTCGCGCAGATCCTGAAGGCCCGGCGCGGGCAGCAGGTTCAGAGCCTCGCGGTTCTCGTCGCGCTTGTCGATCTCGGTTGTGACGGTCAGGCCCTGGCAGATGTCCAGCGGGCCAGAGGAAGCCACCCTGACCTGTCCGTCGCTTTCGATCAGCCGGACGATATGGCCCTGCCTGCGTGCGACCCCCGCCTCGAAGGTCAGCGGCCGGTCCAGGCCGATCCACTCGGTTCCCGGTCCGAACAGTTCGTCCTCGCCCTGCCAGTCGCGGCCATGGGCAAAGCGGACCGTCCAGGTGCCGGGCGGCACCAGCAGGCGGAAGAACGCGCCGCCGCGGATATAGCCCGCCATCACGGGATCGCCCCCCTCGGTGGGGGCCAGGAAGACGACGTAATCCTGCCCGGGCATGGTCTTGACGACCAGGGGAAGGGTCGCGGGCAAACCGCTGCGGTTCCACATCAGTCCGGCGGGCAGCCTGTCCTGGGCCCAGGAGGGCAGGGCCAGGGCAACCATCAGCAAAAGGGCGAACAGGCGGCGCATGGGGGTGAACGCGTGTATCCCGCCCATGGTTGCCAATCGCGGGGCGGCGGATAAAGATGCGGCCATGAAAATCGCGACATTCAACATCAACGGCGTCAAGGCCCGCATCCAGGCGCTGACCGACTGGCTGGCCGGATCGGCGGCCGACCTGGTCGTCTTGCAGGAAATCAAGTCCGTGGACGAGGCCTTTCCCCGGTCCCATTTCGAGGATCTGGGATGGACGGTCGAAACCCACGGGCAAAAGGGCTTCAACGGCGTGGCGATCCTGTCCAGGCTGCCGCTGGAGGACGTGGCCCGCGGGCTGCCCGGCGACGAAGGGGACGAACAGGCCCGTTACATCGAGGCAACGGTGGTGGGCACCCGGGCCGTCCGCATCGCGGGGCTGTATCTGCCCAACGGCAACCCGGCGCCGGGACCGAAATACGATTACAAGCTGGCCTGGATGGAGCGCCTGCGCCAACGCGGGCTGGACCTGCTGGCCAGCGAGATGCCGGTGGTGATGGGGGGCGATTTCAACATCATCCCCGAACCCCGCGACGCCGCCCGCCCGCAGGCCTGGGCCGAGGACGCGCTGTTCCTGCCCGAAAGCCGCGCGGCCTTCCGCCGGATCGTCCATCAGGGCTGGACCGACGCCGTGCGCATCCGCGATCCCTGGGCCACGCGGGGGCCCTTTACCTTCTGGGACTATCAGGCCGGATCCTGGTCGCGCGACGACGGCATCCGCATCGACCACCTGCTGTTGTCGCCGCAGGCCGCCGACCTGCTGGTGGAAACCGGCATCGACAAGGAAGCCCGCGCCGCCGAGAAGCCCAGCGACCACGTTCCCGTCTGGGTCAGGCTGGCGGCCTAAAGCACCAGCACGCCCGAATGCTTGGCCTTGTGTTCGGGTTCGACATGGATGGTGATCTGCGCGTCGTCCAGGCGGTGCTTCAGCGCGGCCTCGATCCGGTCGCAGATCGCGTGGGCCTCGGAAACCGAGGTCTCGCCGTCCACCACAAGATGAAAGTCGATGAATGTCATGCTGCCCGCGTGCCGGGTGCGCAGGTCATGCGCCTCGATCGCCCCATGCGCCTGGTCCGAGATGGTGCTGCGGATCGCCGTCAGCACGTCGTCCGACACCGCCTCGTCCATCAGCCCGCCCAGCGAGGCGGTCATCACCTTCCACCCGGACCACAGAATGTTGACCGCGACCACCGCCGCCAGGATCGGGTCCAGGATCGTCTGGCCCGTCACGATGGCCAGCAGCACGCCCACGATCACCCCGCCCGAGGTGACGACATCCGACAACAGGTGCTTGCCGTCGGCCACCAGCGCCGGGGATTTCAGCTTGCGGCCCTGGCTCAGCAGCACCCAGCACCATGCCGCGTTGATCGTGCTGGCGGCGACGTTGATCAGCAGGCCCTCCAGCGGCGCGTCCAGCGCGCGCGGCGCCATGACGCCGCGAAAGGCTTCCTCCAGGATCAGCAGGGCGGCCACGATGATCATCACGCCTTCCAGAACGGCGCTGAGGAACTCGGCCTTGTGGTGGCCGTAAGGGTGGCCCTGGTCCGCCGGCCGCTGGGCGATCCGGATGGCGACAAGGGCGGCAAGCGCCGTGGCGACATTGACCGTGCTTTCCAGCGCGTCCGACAGCAGCGCGACCGAACCCGTCACCCGCCAGGCCAGCGTCTTCAGGCCAAGCACGACAATGCCGACCACGATGCTGCCCAGGGCGATCTTCAAGGTGCGGTTCATGGCGGCGGTCCTTCGATGCTGCCCCTTCCGTCGGGGGTGCATCTGGCAGACGGCGCGGCTTGTTGCAACTGGAAAGGGCGGTGGACCTCGGCCCTTGGCCGGGCTATCCGCTAGGCCATGCAAGCCCTTGCCCTGTACGTCCTGGCCGCGCTGGCCGAGATCGCCGGATGCTTTGCCTTCTGGGCCTGGTTCCGGCTTGGGCGGTCCGCCTTGTGGCTGGCGCCGGGCATGGCCTCTTTGGCGCTGTTCGCCTGGCTTCTGTCGCTTAGCCCTGCCAGCCAGGCGGGCAGGGCCTATACGGCCTATGGCGGCATCTACATCGCCGCCTCGCTGGCATGGCTGTGGCTGGCCGAGGGGCGGCGGCCCGACCCGTGGGATCTGGGGGGCGCGGCGATCTGTCTGGCGGGCGCGGCCCTGATCCTGTGGGGACCGCGCGCCGCCTGAGGGTCTCAGCGGTCGCCGTCGTCGGGATATTCGTCGTCATCCCCGAAGCGGGCGTCGTCGGCATATTCGTCCTCGCCCTCGTTCACGTACTTGCCGCTGAGCGCGATGGAGTGGTTGTCATGCGTCGGATCCATGACCACGTCCGAGGGGATCTCTCCGGCCAGCCATTCGCGCAGTTCCTCGCGGATCTCGGACGGTTCCTGGCCTGTCGTTTCGGCCAGATAGGCCACAAATGCGCGCTGGTCGCCGTCGATCTCGTCCAGGTCCGCCTCGTCCACCTCGGGCCATTTCTCGACGATCGCCTCGTAGAAGGCGGCCCAGTTCTGTTGCACGTGGTGCCATTTCATCAGTATCCGCCTCCCATCGACGATTGCGCCCAAGTCGCGATGCCGGTGATGTCCTCTCCGACGCCTGCGACCGTGTTGCAGCCAGCCAGCACCATGCAGGCCAGCAGCGCTCCAATCACTGCTCTCATTCCTCTGCCTCCTGCCACCACAGCTCGGGCATGAAGCCCGGCCAATCTCCGTAGAGTGGCGTTGTCCGGGCAGGATACCGCAGGTCCGCGGCATGGGCCAGCCGCGAGACCGGCGAGAACCCGACCGGCACCACATAACGCCCTGCGGTCAGAATTCGATCCAAGGCGCGGACGGCGGCGGTAAAATCGGTTGCAGTTTGCGAATTCACCATGGCCGTGATCACCGATTCCGCGGCCGGGCTTTTCATCCCCATCCAGTTGCGGCTGCCCGGCTGATCGGCCGCGGCCGATCCCCAATAGAGAAGCTGCTCGTTGCCCGGCGACAGCGACAGCGCGCGTTCGTACCAGGTCATGTCGAACTGGAATTCGTTGGTGCGTTGCACGAACTGCGCCGGATCCAGCAGGGTGATGCGCGCCCGCATCCCCAGGTTCCGCAGCGCCTGCACATAGATGTCTGCGATCTGCTGGGTTTCGGACGCGGTGCGCATCGCGGTGCCGGACTGGTTGAGAAGGATCTCGAAGGCGAAGGGCCGGCCTTGAGCGTCTTGCAGCACGCCGTCCCGCACCGTCCAGCCCGCTTCCTCCAGCAGCCCGATGGCGCGGCGCAGGCCCGTGCGGTCCAGGGCGCGGTCCGATCCCTCGGGCAGGACATAGCCTTCGACGGTGCCGGGCGGCAGGTCGGCGGCGAAGGGTGCCAGCAGGTCGGCCTCTCGTCCCGTGGCGGGGCCGGGCCGCATCGCCAGGTCCGAATTGGCGAAATAGGACGTGATGCGCCGGTCCTTGCCGCCGTTCAGCGTCGCGTTGATGAAGCGGAAGTTGAACGCCTCGATCATCGCCTGCCGCACCCGCCAGTCGGCGAACAGCGGGTTGCGGGTGTTCATCACCAGCCCCATGATCCCCGAAGGGCGGCCGTTGGGGATCTCGGATTTCAGGGCGTCTCCCCGCCGCATCAGGGGAAAGCCGTATTCCTGTTCCCACCTGAGCGCGGACAGCTCTCGCCAGACCGTGACCTCGCCCGCCTTGAACGCCTCGAACATCGCGTTCGCATCGCCGAAGTAATCGTAGCGGATCACATCCAGATTGTTGCGCCCCCGGTTCACCGCCAGTTCCCGGCCCCAATAGTCCGGGTCGCGCCGAAAGGTGATCGAGCGGCCGGGATCCACGCGGTCCACCACATAGGGCCCCGATCCGACCGGCGCCTCCAGGCTGGAGGCCGAGAAGTCCTTCCCCTCCCACTGCGCCTTTTTCAGGACGGGTCGCAGGCCCATCAGCATCGGCAGCTCGCGGTCGGTTTCGGTGAAGGTGATGCGCAAGCTGCGCTCGCCCGTCCGCTCCATCTTGGCGACCTTGGCCCAGGCCGCGTGATAGCGCGGGTGCCCCTGCGTTCCCAGCGTCTGAAAGGACCACATCACGTCTTCCACCGTGACCGGGCTGCCGTCGGAAAAGCGCGCCTCGGGACGCAGGGTGAATTCGACCCAGGACCGGTCGGGCGCGGTCTCGACCGACCGGGCCAGCAGCCCATACAGGGTGAACGGCTCGTCAAGGCTGCGATACATCAGCGTCTCGGCGACATGGACGCCTATCGCATATGCAGCATTGCCCTTGAGCACCCAGGGTTTCAGCGAATCGAACCCGCCCGGTTCGGCCAGGCGAATCGTTCCGCCTTGCGGCGCGTCAGGGTTGACGTAGGGCAAGGCGGCGAATCCTTGGGATAGCGCCGGTTCGCCATACATGGCAAGGGCGTGGACCCCTTCCGCGCGGGCCCAAAGCGGCAATGATGCAACACCTGAAAAAGCGCCCAATATTAGGCACAAGACGCGTATAGTCGCGGATTTGTTAAGGTTTCTTAAGATCTTCATCGCCCGTCTGCCCGATTTTCTTCTTTTCGATACAAATTCAACTGACTTGCCGGAAGATCGTCAATGTCAGGTGAGACTTATTCGTTGGACTCTGGCGGGCTTTGGCGTATAAATACCTTACTGCTCGATAGGTTTCTTGCCTGTATGAAACCTGCCTCATGACTAGCGCCCGCCTTGTGCGGGCGTTTTTTTTTGCCCATGCTGCACCTGCAAACCGGGGTCCACGGCGTCCCCGGGACATCACGGGCAACAGGTGTGAGGCACGATGTTCGAAAGATTTCTAGGCGGTAAAACGGCAATCGTGACGGGTTCTAACTCGGGCATCGGGCTTGGCGTGGCGCAGCGGCTGGCCAAGGCCGGGGCCGACATCGTCCTGAACAGTTTCACCGACCGCCCCGAGGATCATGCGCTGGCCCGGAATCTGGCTGAGGAACATGGCGTAAGTGTCCGTTATATCAAGGCCGACATGTCCAAGGGCGAGGAATGCCGCGACCTGATCCGCCAAGCCGGGCGCTGCGACATCCTGGTCAACAACGCGGGCATCCAGCATGTCGCGCCGATTCCCGATTTCCCGGTCGAGAAATGGGACGCGATCATCGCCATCAACCTGACCTCAGCCTTTCACACCACCGCCGCGGCCCTGCCGATGATGCGCGCCGCAGGCTGGGGACGGGTCGTCAACATCGCCTCGGCCCATGGACTGACGGCCAGCGCCTTCAAGTCGGCCTATGTCGCGGCCAAGCACGGGATCGTGGGCTTTACCAAGGTGACGGCGCTGGAAACCGCGCGCGAGCAGATCACCTGCAACGCCATCTGCCCCGGCTATGTCCTGACCCCCCTGGTCGAGGCGCAAATCCCCGACACGATGAAGGAATACAACATGACGCGCGACGAGGTGATCCGCAACGTCATGCTGGAACGCCAGCCATCCAAGGAATTCGCCACGGTCGAGCAGATGGGCGACACGGCCGTGTTCCTGTGCAGCGACGCGGCCGCCCAGATCACCGGCACGACGATCAGCGTGGACGGCGGCTGGACGGCGCTTTAGGCGCCGTCACGCGCAGCTTTCGCAGAACCGGCGGATCCGGGACACGGCCTCGGTCAATTGCCGATCACTGGTGGCGTAAGAGATGCGGAAATGCGGCGAAAGGCCAAAAGCCGCGCCGAAGACCACCGCGACGCCTGTTTCCTCCAGCAGGGCGTTGGCGAACGCCTCGTCGTCGCTGATGGCGATCCCCCCGGCCGACGTCTTGCCGATCAGACCCCTGATGGAGGGATAGACATAGAAGGCCCCCTGCGGCACCGGGCATTCAATGCCGGGGCAGGCGTTCAGCCCGGACACCACCAGATCGCGGCGGCGCTGGAACACGGCCCGGCTTTCGGTGACGTAGTCCTGCGGCCCGGTCAGCGCGGCCTCGGCCGCATACTGGCTGATCGAACAGGGGTTGGACGTGGACTGCGATTGCAGCTTGGCCATCGCCTTGATCAGCGATTCGGGCGCCGCCCCATAGCCGATGCGCCAGCCGGTCATGGCATAGGCCTTGCTGACGCCGTTCATCGTCAGCGTGCGATCCTTCAACCGGGGTTCGACCTGCGCGGGCGTCACGAACGCGAACCCGTCGAAGACCAGATGTTCATAAATGTCGTCGGCGAGGCACCAGACCTGCGGATGGCGCAGCAGCACGTCGGTCAGCGCCTGCATCGCGTCCCGGTCGTAGCCCGCGCCCGAGGGATTGGACGGCGAATTCAGGATCAGCCATTTCGTGCGCGGCGTGATCGCCGCCTCCAGCGCCTCGGGGGTCAGGCGGAAGCCCTGGTCCAGGCCGCATTCGACGACCACCGGCGTGCCGCCCGCCAGCAGCACCATGTCGGGATAGCTGACCCAGTAGGGCGCGGGGATGATCACCTCGTCGCCCTCATCCAGCGTCGCAAGCAGGGCGTTGAACAGGATCTGCTTGCCGCCCGTGCCCACGGTGATCTGCGACGGGGCATAGTCCAGTCCGTTTTCCCGCGCGAACTTGTCGCAGATCGCGCGTTTCAGCGACGGCGTTCCGTCCACGGCGGTATAGCGCGTGTGGCCCGCGTCGATCGCCGCCTTCGCGGCGTCGCGGATATGGGGGGGCGTGTCGAAATCGGGCTCGCCCGCCGACAGGCCGATGATGTCGCGGCCCTGGGCGCGCAGCCCGGCCGCGCGGGTGGTCATCGCGATGGTGGGCGACGGCTTGATCCGGGACAGGCGGTCGGACAGAAAACCCATGGGCGGCCTCGGCGGTTTGAATGGCGTCGCCGCATGGCTTATGCTGCCCGGACCGGGACGACAAGCGCAGGCAGCGCGCCGCATGAGGAACGACAGAATGCATGAAACCGCCGAGATCCGCCTGCGCCGCCTGACCATGCGCAGCTGGCGCCGGGGCATGAAGGAGATGGACCTGATTCTGGGCCATTTCGCGGACGGTTCCCTGGCCGACCTGTCGCCCGCGGATCTGGATGCCTACGAGGCCGTCCTGAGCGAGAACGACCAGGATCTGTATCTGTGGATCACGGCCCGCGTGAACGGCGGCGGCAACCGCGGCCCTGCGACGATCTCTGCGATCCTGGACAGGATCGCGGCCCATGCGGCAGAGCGGCTGCGGCCAATTCGCTAGAATTTTCTCTAATCCCTTGCGGAAGTTGCGTCGCATTAACTGAAGATTTTGATTTTCAGGGCAATGATGCGGTCATGTCGAACAAATCAGGACCGCGAGACGCCATGATTTCCCCCGCGCCGCGCGATATGCGCCCCCAGGCCGACGTTCAGGCCCTGCCGGATCTGGCAGACACGACCGAAGCCTATCTTGAGTCCTTGCAGCTTCTGGAACGGCTGCACCGGCTGATGCTGGATCTGGTCAAGGACGAATTCGAACGCCTCGGCCAGCACGACCTGACCCCGGTGCAGGCGATGATCCTTTACAACCTCGGCGAGGCCGAGGTTTCGGCGGGCGAATTGCGGTCCCGCGGCATGTATCAGGGGTCGAACGTCAGCTATAACCTGAAGAAGCTGGTCACGATGGGCTATGTCCATCACGAACGCAGCGACCTGGACCGCCGGTCGGTCCGCGTCAAGCTGACGGCGGAAGGCCAGGCGATCCGCGACATGGTCCACCGGCTGTTCCTGCGCCATGCCGAAGGTCTGGCCATGTCCGGCGTTCTGGAAGACCCGCCCCTGGAGCAGGTGAACCTGCAAAGCCGCCGGATCGAGCGGTTCTGGCTGGAACAGATCCGCTATATCTACTGACCGGCGGCGGCAGGCCTACCAGTGGCCGGTGTTTTCCATGCTGGCCCAGGGTTCCGCCGGCGGCAGGGGATCGCCTTCTTGCAGCAGTTCAATCGACACGTTGTCGGGGCTGCGCACAAAGGCCATGTGCCCGTCGCGCGGCGGCCGGTTGATGGTGACGCCCGCATCCATCAGCTTCTGGCACAGCTCGTAGATATTGCCGACGCGATAAGCCAGATGGCCGAAATGACGGCTGTCCGAGGGCAGCCCTTCGTCACCGTCCCAGTTGTAGGTCAGCTCGACCGGGCATTCCGGCTGGCCGGGCGGGGCCATGAAGACCAGCGTGAAGCGGCCCTTGTCGTTGTCGACGCGGCGCGTTTCCTCCAGCCCCAGCAGCTTGAAGAAGGCCATGGTCTTGTCCAGATCCTTCACGCGGACCATCGTGTGCAGGTAACGGATATTCACGGAGATCTCCTTGTCTTGCCGCGGATCGTCCGCAGCTTGGCACGGCGGGCGGCAGGGTGCAAACCGCCTAGCGGCGGCGCAGGAATTCGAACAGCACGCAGCCGGGCTCGGCAGGGCGCAGCGGGACCGAGCCCAGGCAAAGCCAGTCAGCTTCGTCGAACTCCGGGAAGAACGCGTCGGCGTCCGGCACCGTGAGGTCCACCTCGGTCAGCAGCAGCCGGTCCGCCGCAGGCAGCAGCGCGCGATAGATGCCCGCCCCACCGATCCCGTACACGCGCCGATGACCCGCCCGTTGCGCGTGATCGACCGCCGCGCCGGGCAAGGGAAAAACCTGCTCGGCAACCGCCGGGTCCGAGGACACGACCAGATTCAGGCGGTTCTTCAGTGGCTTGACCGGCAGGCTTTCCCAGGTCCGGCGGCCCATGATCACGGCGCCGCCTATGGTTTCGCGTTGGAAAAAGGCCAGATCCTCGGGCGCGCGCCAGGGGATGCCCTTGTTCTTGCCGATGGCGCCGTTACGGTCGCGGGCAGCGATCAGGGTCAGCATGGGCTATACCGCCACCGGGGCCTTGATGGCCGGATCGGGGTCATAGTTCAGCACTTCGACATCCTCGAAGCGGAAGTCGAAAATGGAATCGACCTGCCGGCGCAGGCGCAACTGGGGCAGGGGCTTGGGGGTCCGCTCAAGCTGGGTGCGCACCTGATCCAGGTGGTTGCTGTAGATATGCGCGTCGCCGATGGAGTGGATGAAATCGCCCGGCCGGTAGCCCGTCACATGCGCCAGCATCACCTGCAACAGCGCATAGGAGGCGATGTTGAACGGCACCCCCAGGAACATGTCCGCCGACCGCTGGTAAAGCTGCAAATGCAGCTTGCCCCCCAGGATCCGCACCTGCCACAGCGTGTGGCAGGGCGGCAGCGCCATGTCCGGCACGTCGCCGGGGTTCCAGGCCGAAACGATCAGGCGGCGCGAATCGGGCGTCCTGCGGATCGCCTCGACCAGATCGGCGATCTGATCGACATGGCCCGCGAAGAACAGCGGGCGTCCATCGGCGTCCAGCCCGCTGGGCACCAGCTTGGGAAAGCGGCGCCATTGGCGGCCATAGACCGGACCCAGGTCGCCGTTCTCGTCCGCCCATTCGTCCCAGATCGAGACGCCGTTTTCCCGCAGATAGCCGATATTCGTGTCGCCCGACAGGAACCACAGCAACTCGTGGATGATCGACTTGAGGTGCAGCTTCTTCGTCGTGACAAGCGGAAAGCCCTCGGCCAGCGGATAGCGGCATTGCAGCCCGAAATGGCTGATCGTGCCGGTTCCCGTCCGATCGGAACTTTCCTGCCCCTGCTCCAGAACCGTCCGCAAGGCGTCGTGATACTGCCGCATCTCACACGTCCAGTTCTTCGGCGAAGCGGGCGTTTTCCTGAATGTATTCGAAGCGCAGCTCCGGCTTCTTGCCCATCAGCCTTTCGACCAGATCGCCGGTTTCGCCGCCTTCGTCGTCGTCGATGCTGACGCGGATCAGCTTGCGCGTCCTGGGGTTCATCGTGGTGTCCTTCAGATCCTTGGCGTCCATCTCGCCCAGGCCCTTGAAGCGTTGCACGTCGATCTTGCCCTTGCCGCCCAGGCCCTTGGCCAGCATCCGTTCCTTTTCGGCGTCATCCGCGACATAGACGCGATGCGCCCCTTGCGTCAGCCGGTAAAGCGGCGGACAGGCGAGATACAGGTGCCCCTTGTCGATCATCGGCCGCATCTGCGTGAAGAAGAAGGTCATCAGCAGGCTGGCGATATGCGCGCCGTCCACATCGGCGTCGGTCATGATGATGACCTTGTCATAGCGCAGGTCGTCGACGTTGAACCTGGAGCCGATGCCGACGCCGAGGGCCTGGCAAAGATCGTTGATTTCCTGGTTGGCGCCCATCTTGTTCGATGCCGCGCCCAGCACGTTCAGGATCTTGCCGCGCAAGGGCAGCAGCGCCTGGTTGGTCCGGTCGCGCGCCATCTTGGCGCTGCCGCCCGCGCTGTCGCCCTCGACGATGAACAGCTCGGTCCTCTCGCGGCTGGTGGCGCTGCAATCAACCAGCTTGCCCGGCAGGCGCAGCTTCTTGGTGGCCGTCTTGCGGGCGGTTTCCTTTTCCTGCTTGCGGCGCAGGCGTTCCTCGGCCCGCAGAACCAGGAAGTCCAGGATCGCGCGCGCCGATTTCGTGTCCGCCGCCAGCCAGGTGTCGAAATGGTCGCGCACGGCGTTCTCGACCAGCCGCGCGGCCTCGGTCGTGGCGAGGCGGTCCTTGGTCTGGCCGACGAATTCCGGCTCTCGGATGAAGCAGGACACGAGCGCGCAGCCGCCGGTCAGCAGATCCTCTCGCGTGATGTTGGCGGCCTTCTTGTTGCTGACCCGCTCGCCATAGGCGCGCACGCCCTTCAGGATCGCGGCCCAGAAGCCGGCCTCGTGCGTGCCGCCCTCGGGGGTGGGGACGGTGTTGCAATAAGACTGGATGAAGCCGTCGCGCGAGGGCGTCCAGTTGATCGCCCAGTCCACCTTGCCCGGCGCGCCCTGGCGGCGGAAATCGACGCTGCCCGCGAAGGGGCGGTCGGCATAGGTGCTGGCGCCGTGCAGCGTCTCGGCCAGGTAATCGGCCAGGCCGCCGGGAAAGTGGAAGGTCGCCTCGCGCGGGGTTTCGCCGTCGTCGATCTCGGACTTCCAGCGGATCTCGACGCCGCTGAACAGATAGGCCTTGGACTTCACCATCTTCAGCAGCCGCGCGGGCTTGAAGCGGTGATGGCCGAAGATTTCCTCGTCGGCGTGAAAGGTGACGGTGGTGCCGCGCCGGTTCGGGGCGGCGCCGATCCGCGCCACCGGCCCCTGCGGGATGCCGCGAGAGAACCGCTGTTCGAACAGTTCCTTGTTCCGCGCGACCTGCACGATCATGCTGTCCGACAGCGCGTTCACGACGGACGCGCCCACCCCGTGCAGCCCGCCCGAGGTCTGATAGGCGTCGCCCGAGAACTTGCCCCCCGCGTGCAGGGTGCACAGGATCACCTCGAGCGCGGACTTGCCCGGAAACTTGGGATGCGGGTCGATGGGAATGCCGCGGCCGTTGTCGCGGATGGTGACGCTGTGATCGGCCAGCAGCTCGACCTCGATCCGGCTGGCATGGCCCGCCACCGCCTCGTCCATCGAGTTGTCGAGGATTTCCGCCACCAGATGATGCAGCGCGCGTTCGTCGGTTCCGCCGATATACATGCCGGGGCGCTTGCGCACGGGTTCCAGCCCCTCCAGCACCTCGATCGAGGCGGCGGAATAGCTGTCGGTCGCGTCAACGGCGGAAAGAAGGTCGTCGGCCATGGGGTTCTGCTCTTGTTTTTCGGCTGGGGGACTATCTCATGCCGGGCGCGACAAGGCCAGCCGGGTCAGGCGGTGTCACGCGGCCATTCGGCCGCGCCACGGTGCCCGCACCCGACTTGTCCAATGCGCGTCCCGACAGTTCGCCCGGATTGAGCACAGCATCATGGATCGTCTCGACCATGTTGGCCGAGGGCAGCAGCCAATCGCTCATGATCTGGTTGCCGCGCAGGTGATCAAGCACGGGCAGCGCGCGATACCTGGCGCGCCGCTGCGATTCCATCGCCTCGTCGCGGGTCGCGTATCGGTGCTGCCCTTTGTCCGTCGCCTCATCGGTGACAAGATAGCCGACCAGTTGCGAGTTCGTCGGGATCGCCACCGGCTTGCCGCGAGAGCGTTCACGAATCTTATGCGGCTTGCGCAGCTCGGTCATGGTGAAGATGTGGTTGGTCAGCAAGCGGGTCGTGGCAGACGCCTGAATGCCTAGGGTGTTGCACATTCTGATGTCATTTCATGATCACTCCGGTTCTGCCAGACGTGCTTCCCACATCCTGCGGAAGGCTGGACGGGTTTGGCAGCGTTCCAGCCAGGCCATGGTTGCCGGAAACTGCCCCATCAATTCCCCATACCCTTGGGCATAGCGCAGAACCTCGGCCATGTTCAGATCGGCCACCGTGAAGCGCGTCCCGACCAGATGTTCGTGGGTCGCCAGATGCTCTTCGATCACCGTCAGGGGCCGGATCAGCCGTTCGGCGGCATTGGCGACAAGCGCCTGATCCTCGCCCGATTGCAGGCGGGTCCGGGCGTGCAGGAACAGGATGGTCAGGGCGTCGGGCTCGACGCTGGTGGCGGCGTAGAAGCTCCACTGCATCATCAGCGCGTCCTCGGCCAGATCTGCCGGGCCAACGGCGCCGCCATGCTTGCGGGCCAGATACAGGGTGGCGGCCAGCGACTCGGACAGGATCAGGCCGTCATCCTCTATCACCGGGATCGCGCCCGCGGGCGACAGCGACAGGAAGGCCGGGGAATGCGTGTTCGGCGGCGCGTCGGGCGCATCGGGATCGGCCAGGCGGTAGGCCTGGATCACCGGGATCTGCCGGAACGCCAGCCCGATTTCGTGGCACAGCCAGATGATGCGCGAGGCGCGCGAACGGGTGACGCCGTGGATGGTCAGCATGGAAGGCTCCTTCTGTCAGACGGACGGTATGCCACCTGCATGAGGCAGGAAAGCGCCATGAACCGATGCTGCGCAAGGCGGAAGGCCGCGACGATCCTGCCCAGGCGAAAGTGGCTGTGCCGCCCGGACAAGGGCGGGCCGCATTTGACGCAGGTCAAGGAATCGCCCGGGCATCCGGTCTAGACCGGCCCTCGCGAAACAGGAGCGACTTTCAAAATGTCCAATTCCGAATTGGACCACCCCAGCCTTTACGCCAAGCGGGAACCGATCTTTCCGAAACGCGTCAAGGGGCGGTTCAGGAACCTCAAATGGATCGTCATGGCCGTGGCCTTGACGATCTATTACGTCATGCCCTGGATCCGCTGGGACCGGGGTCCGTCCATGCCCGATCAGGCGGTCCTGGTCGATCTTGCCGACCGGCGCTTCTTCTTCTTCTGGATCGAGATCTGGCCGCACGAATTCTATTTCGTCGCGGGCCTTCTGGTCATGGCGGGATTGGGGCTGTTCCTGTTCACCTCGGCCCTGGGCCGGGTCTGGTGCGGCTATGCCTGCCCGCAAACGGTCTGGACCGACCTGTTCATCCTGGTCGAACGCTGGATCGAAGGCGACCGCAATGCCCGCATCCGCCTGCACCGGCAGGCCTGGGACGCCCGGAAGTTCAGGCTGCGGGCCGCGAAATGGGCGGTCTGGATGGTCATCGCGCTGATGACCGGCGGGGCCTGGATCTTCTATTTCACCGACGCGCCGACGCTGCTGCGCAACCTGCTGACGGGCCAGGCCCATCCGGTGGCCTATATCACCATGGCGATCCTGACCGCGACGACCTTCTTCTTCGGCGGCTTCGCGCGCGAGCAGATCTGCATCTATGCCTGCCCCTGGCCGCGCATCCAGGCCGCCATGATGGACGAGGACACGCTGACCGTCGCTTATCGCGAATGGCGGGGCGAACCGCGCGGCAAGACCAATGTCCGCCACCGCGGCCCGGCCGTGGCCGAAACCGCCGCGGCCGCCAGCCATGCCGCGGGCCCCGTTGCGGGCGGGCAGTATCCGGCGGTGCCCTATCCGGGCGTGCGCACCGGCGTCGGCGGGCCGATCCCGGCCGACCCTTCCGGCGACTGCATCGACTGCATGGCCTGCGTGAATGTCTGCCCCATGGGCATCGACATCCGCAACGGCCAGCAGATGGAATGCATCACCTGCGCGCTGTGCATCGACGCCTGCGACGAGATCATGGACAAGATCGGCAAGCCGCGCGGCCTGATCGACTACATGGCGCTGCGGGACGAAACCGCCGAACGCGCCGGGGCCAAGCCGAAGCCCGTCTGGAGGCACGTCCTGCGTCCTCGGACCGTGCTGTATTTCACGCTGTGGTCCGGCATCGGGGTCGCGCTGGTCGTGGCGCTGTTCATCCGCTCGCCGTTGGAACTGAACGTCTCGCCGGTGCGCAACCCCCTGTTCGTCACCATGTCCGACGGCGCGATCCGCAACACCTACGAGGTCCGCTTGCGCAACAAGCAGCAGGAAACGCGCGCCTTCCGCTTCGATGTCGAGGGCGCCGACGGAGTGGCCGTCGCCGTCGAAGGCGCCCCCTCGGGCGCGGTCGATGTGCCCGCGGACGAGACGCTGAGCCGCAGGCTGTATGTCACGGCGCCCGCGGGATCGGCGCTTGCCACGGCGGCAACGACTCCGCTGGACCTTGTGGTCCGGGACGAAACCGACGGAACCGCCGCGACGGTCGGCACCATCTTCCACGGAAAGGGCCAATGACATGGCAAGGGAACTGACGGGCCGCCACGTCCTGATCATCACGCTGGCCGCCTTTGGCGTCATCATCGCCGTCAATGTCGTGATGGCTTTTCTGGCGGTGGGCAGCTTTCCGGGACTCGAGGTGCCAAACAGCTATGTCGCCTCGCAGGAATTCGACCGCGACCGGCAGGCGCAGCAGGATCTGGGCTGGACGGCCAGGGCCCGCCATGCGGGATCCGAGCTGACCATCGAGATCCTGGACCGGCAGGGGCGGCATCCGGTTCTGCGCGACTTTTCGGCCACGATCGGCAGGCCCACGCACAAGCGCGCGGATGTGACGCCCGGCTTCACCGTGGCGGGCGGCGTTTATCGCGTTCCCCTGGATCTGGAACCGGGGGCCTGGATCATCCATGTCCAGGCCGTGGCCGAGGACGGAACGCCGTTCCGGCAGCGGCTGAACCATCATGCGGGCGCAAGGGCGAAATGACATGGCCGACCTGACCGCATCGGGCTTCAGCGCCTGCCCCGCCTGCGATGCCGCCCCCCTGGCGCAACGCCTGGCCGACCGGGCCGATCATGCCGACGGAACGCTGATCCTGTCGCTGCCCTCCGCCCATTGCGCGACCTGCATCACCGATGTGGAAACCGCGCTGGCGGCCCATCCGGGCGTGCGCGGCGCGCGCGTCAACCTGACGCTGCGCCGCGTCACCGTGGACGCGCCGGGCCTGAGCGCCGACGACCTGATCCCGGTCCTGGCCCGTGTCGGCTACGAGGCGCACGAGCTTGACCCCGACGCGCTGTCGGCCACCGCCGCCGACCGGCAGGGCCGCGACCTGCTGATGCGCATCGGCGTGTCGGGCTTTGCCATGATGAACATCATGATCCTGTCGGTCGCCGTCTGGTCGGGGGCCGAGGCCGCGACCCGCGACCTGTTCCACTGGATCAGCGGCGCCATCGCGCTGCCCACCGTGTTCTTCGCGGGCCAGCCCTTCTTCCGCAGCGCCTGGTCCGCGATCCGGGCGGGCCGCCTGGGAATGGACGTGCCGATCTCGCTGGCCCTCGTGCTGGCCAGCGCGATCTCGGTCTTCGAAACGACGCAGTCGGGGGAACACGCGTATTTCGACGGCGTGACCATGCTGTGCTTCTTTCTGCTGATCGGGCGCTATCTGGACCACCGCACCCGCGCCATCGCCCGGTCCGCCGCCGCCGAACTGACCGCGCTGGAGGTTCCCCGCGCGACCCTGCTGGCGGAGGGGGCGGAACAGGTGGTGCCCATCGCCTCGTTGCGCCCGGGCGACCTGATCCGCGTGCGCCCCGGCGCCCGCGTGCCCGCGGACGGCGAAATCGTCGAAGGCCGGTCCGAGATCGACCGCGCCCTGCTGACCGGCGAGACGCTGCCCGTGCTGGCGGCCCCCGGCCAGATGCTGTCGGCGGGCGAGGTCAACCTGACCGGCCCCCTGACCCTGCGCGTCACGGCGGCGGGCCGCGATTCCTCGCTTGCGCGCCTGACCGCCCTGGTCGAGGCCGCCGAGTCCGCGCGCGGGCGCTATACCTCGCTGGCCGAGCGCGTCGCCAAGGCCTATTCGCCCAGCGTGCATGCGATGGCGCTGACCAGCTTTGCGGGTTGGATGTGGGCCACGGGCGATTTGCGGCTGGCCGTCAACATCGCGGCGGCGGTGCTGATCGTGACCTGCCCCTGCGCGCTTGGCCTGGCGGTCCCGGCGGTCGCGACGGCAGCCTCGGGGCGGCTGTTCCGGCGCGGGCTGCTGATCAAGAACGGCACCGCGCTGGAACGCCTGGCCGAGGTCGACACCGTGGTGTTCGACAAGACCGGCACCCTGACCATGGGCCGCCCGGTCCTGGTCTCGGCCGCGCCGCTGCCCGCCGATCTGCCCCCCGTGGCCCGCGCGCTGGCCGAGGCCTCGGCCCATCCCCTGTCGCGCGCCCTGGCCGAGGCCCTGGCCGACCGGCCCCTTGCCGAGCTGTCCGACGTGACCGAGCATCCGGGCTTTGGCGTCTCGGCCCGCTGGCAGGGGCGCATGGTCCGGCTGGGCCGTGCCGACTGGCTGGGGGTAGGGGACGATGACCGCGCCCTGCCAACCAGCGCGACCTGGCTTGCGGTCGAAGGGCAGACCCCGGTCCGGCTGGATTTCACCGACGCGTTGCGGCCCGGCGCTGCGGATTGCGTGGCGATGCTGCGCAAGGCGCGGATGCGGGTCGTGCTGGTTTCGGGCGACCGCCAGGCGGCGGTGGCGGACCTGGCCGCCCGCCTGGGCATCGGGGATTATCGCGCGGGGGTCGATCCGCAGGGCAAGGAGGCGATAGTGGCCAGCCTAGCCGCCAAAGGCGCGCGCGTGCTGATGGTGGGCGACGGGCTGAACGACACGGCGGCGCTGGCCCGCGCCCATGCCTCGATCTCGCCCGCAAGCGCGCTGGATGCCGCGCGGGTGGCCAGCGACATGGTGCTGACCGGCAACGACCTTGCGCCCGTGGCCGACGCGGTGGTGACCGCGCGTCGCGCTGTCCGGCGGATCCGCCAGAACTTCGCGATCTCGATCGCCTACAACATCGTGGCGGTGCCGCTGGCCGTCGCCGGAACGGTGACGCCGCTGATCGCGGCGCTGGCGATGTCGCTCAGCTCGATCACGGTGACGCTGAACGCGCTGCGGCTGCGCGACGGAAAGGATTAGCTCGTGGAAATCCTGTCCATCCTCATCCCCGTGTCGCTGGGCCTTGGCGCGGCAGGCCTTGCGGCCTTTATCTGGGCCTTGCGGTCCCGCCAGTTCGAGGATCCGAAAGGCGACGCCGAACGGATCCTGTCCGACCAATGGGACGACCGGCCGAGGCCCGACTAGCAGGCCGGGACACGAAAAAAGGGGCAAGGTCATCCTTGCCCCTTTTTCCCCATCACTGACGGCGTTTCCTACTGTCCCACCACCTGGCATTCCTGCGACCGGCTGGCGAAGCGTTCGCAGACCAGTTCCGCATTGGCCCGCGTCAGGTTCGCGAAGCTCGGCTGAAAGCCGCGCCTGGTGTCGGCCACATGGCGCGCCGCCCCTTCCAGGATGGCGCCGTCCTGCAAGGCGCTGCGCAGCAGCAGGCGCTCGGCCTCGGCCTTGGAGGTGAACATGCCCAGCGTCACGCCCCAGCCACGTCCGCTGCCCGCGGGACGCGACACGATTTCCAGCGCCTCGGGCTCGGCAAGGTCGCCCTCGCCCATCGCGGCGAGGATCACCGTTTCCGAGCGGGGCTTCGGCGCGGGCGAGGCCAGCAGCGACATCGAGGCTCCGCCATCCTGCGGCACGGCCTCGGCCACGGCGCGGGCAATCGCCTCGGGTTCGGCACCGGCATTGGTGATCGCCGCCGCCGTGCTGGCGGAACGGGACCGCGGTGCGGGGGCAGGGCGGAGGGATTGTTGCAGGACCGGGGCCACCAGGCTGGCCGAGGGCGCGGCAGGCTCGGCCTGTGCTGCCGCGGCCACCTGGGCGGGCGCTGCGCGGCGGCTGACGGGACGGGCGCTTGCGGCCAGCGTCAGGCGGCCGGTGGCGACCGGCTCGGCCTCGCGCGCGGCCTTGGGCTGCGGGGCGGGGGCCAGGGCCGCGGTGGAGGCCTGGGCAGGGCGGCTGACGCGCGCCGGAGGGGCCGAGGCCGTCAGCACCAGCCGTTGCGGGTCGGGCTGCGTCGCGGCGGCAGACGGCTCGATCTGGGCGCGGCGCACGACGCGGGTCGCCAGCAGGGCGGGCGCCTCGGGCCGGACTTCGCGCACGCGGTTCGGCACGCGGCTGAAGCCCGCGTCCAGCAGCTGCGCCATGACCTGGTTGCGATGCGCGGTCGAGGTGCCGCCCAGCACGGTCGCCACCAGCCGCTTGTTGCCGCGCTGCGCCGAGGCGGTCAGGTTGAAGCCCGCCGCACGGGTATAACCCGTCTTGATCCCGTCCGCGCCCTGGTAGGAATCCAGGAACCGCTTGTTGGTCGAAGCCACCTGCGCGATCCCCGCATCCGCCGACCGGCGCGAGAAGATGTTGTAATATTGCGGGAAATCGTAGAACAGCCGCCGCCCCAGGATGGTCATGTCGTGGGCGGTCGAGTAATGCCCTTCCTGCGTCAGCCCGTGGGCGTTGCGGAAGTTGCTGTTCCGCATCCCCAGGGCGCGCGCCATCTGCGTCATCTGCTGGGCAAACGCCGCTTCGGACCCAGCCAGCCCTTCGCCGATCGCTGTCGCCGCGTCGTTTGCCGACTTGATGGCGGCGGCGCGGATCAGATAGCGCAGCTCGATTCGCTGACCGGCCTTCAGGCCCAGCTTGGACGGCGGTTCGGACGCGGCGTTGGTGGACACGGGAAACTGCGAATCCAGCCGGACCTGCCCGCGTTCGATGGCGGTAAAGGCCATGTAAAGCGTCATCATCTTGGTCAGGGACGCGGGGTGCAGCCGCGTATCCTCGTTCTGCTTGTAGATCGGCTGGCCGGTCCGCGCGTCGATGACATAGGCGGCGAAGGGGGCAGCCGACAGGCTTGCCGGGGCCAGAACGGCCAGCAAGAGGATAGCCCACAGCCGGGCTGTTTGGGAAATACGGATCACTGTCGCGGTCTCTCTGCCTCTGGCGGCATGTCGTTTGTCGCATGCCATTGCTTAACAATTGGATAATAGCACGGCATTTCCTGCCATGTAACCGTTCATTTGCGTTATTTTCCTGCGCCCGATCCGGCCCGGGCGGGCTTTTATCGGCGGCAAAATCGACTATATTGATGCACGCATCACGACAATCACGATCAGACTGGACAGCATGGCGCACTGGATGACAGACGGCGACGGACCCGACGACCAGATCGAACTGGTCACCAAGCCGCGCACCCGGACCCAACGTCCGCCGATGTACAAGGTCTTGATGCTGAACGACGACTTCACGCCTATGGAGTTCGTGGTCCATGTGCTGGAGCGGCTGTTCAACATGACCCATGCCCAGGCGATCGAGATCATGCTGACCGTTCATCGCAAGGGCGTGGCGGTTGTGGGCGTCTTCTCGCACGAGGTTGCCGAAACAAAGGTCGCGCAGGTGATGGAACTGGCGCGGCGGCAGCAGCATCCGCTGCAATGCACCATGGAAAAAGAATAACAGTGACAGCGACTCGCCTGGCTCTCGCCCTCCCGGATGGTCATCCCGGAGGAGACTTTCTTGTGATCGGCGCAAAGGGCGGCGATGACCTGACGCCGCTGGACCCCGCCCGCACGCAGGTTCAGCAGGGCAATTTCCCGGATCATAAGGCCTTGGCCGCGCGCGGCTATCGCGTCGCGCCGCAGGTCGATGGCCGTTTCGAGGCGGCGCTTGTGATGCTGCCCCGCGCCAAGGCGCAGGGCCGTGCGCGCATTGCGCAGGCCGCGTCGCTCCTGCCCGCTGGCGCTGCCCTTTGGATCGACGGGCAAAAGACCGATGGTGTCGATTCCATGCTGAAGGATCTGCGCGCCCTTGCCCCGGTGGACGAGATCCACAGCAAGGCCCATGGCAAGATCTTCCGCGTGACGGTTCCCGCGGGCGACTGGCTGCCTCCCGGCTGGGCCGCTCGCCCGCAAGAAATCGCGCCCGGCTTTGTCACCCGTCCAGGCGTCTTTTCGGCCGACGGCATCGACCCCGGATCCGCCATGCTCGCGGCAGCGCTGCCCGAACGGATGCCGACACGCGTGGTCGATCTGGGCGCGGGTTGGGGATGGCTTTCGGCGCAGGCGCTGGCCCGCCCCGGCATCGAGATCCTCCACCTGGTAGAGGCCGATCACGCCGCGCTGGACTCGGCGCGCGACAATATCCGCGATCCGCGCGCGCGGTTCCATTGGGCCGATGCGCGGGATTTCACCCTGAAGGAGCCCGTGAACGGCGTCGTCATGAACCCGCCCTTCCACGATGGCCGCGCGGCGGACCCGCGGATCGGCGCGGACTTCATCGCGGCGGCCGCGCGGCTGCTGACCGGGGCAGGGCGGCTGTGGATGGTCGCGAACCGGCACCTGCCTTATGAGGCCGTTCTGGCGCTGCATTTCGGGCAGGTCCGCGAGATCGGCGGCGACACCCGCTTCAAGGTGTTCGAGGCAACCGCCGCGGGCCGGGGCGCCGCCCGCAAAGGGCGGGGCTGATGGGCGGCGGGGTCCAGGGCAGAACGGCCATCGTGACCGGCGCCGGGCGCGGCATCGGTCTGGCCATCGCGCGCCAGCTTGTCGAACGCGGCGCCAACGTGATGTTCGCCGACACGGACGAGACGGCGCTGGCCGCCGCCATGTCCGACTATGACGAACGCGACCCGCATGTCCGCAGCTTCACGGGGCGGATGTCGGAACGGCTGGCCACGGCGAACCTGCTGTCGGCAACGCTGGATGCCTTTGACAGGGTGGACATCCTGGTCAACGCCCATCGGCTGGTGAAGGCCTCGGACCCGCTGGACACCGATCCCGACGTGCTGGAACATCTTCTGCGCGAAAACATGATAGCGGGCCTGCGCATGACGCAGATCGTCGCCAAGCGCATGATCAGGCAGGCCGAGGAAGCGCCCGAGGCCGGATCGGCCGGGGCCGTGGTCAACCTGTCCACGCTGGCCGCGCAGCATCCGGTGCCCACCATGCTGGGCTATTCCATCGCCTATGCCGCCCAGGAACAGGCGACGCGGGGCATGGCGCTGGCTCTGGCGCCCCACAGGATCCGCGTGAACGGCGTGCGCTTCGGCAGCGTCATGTCGCACGAGTTGAAGGAGTCGCTGCGCGACAAGCCCGAATTGCGCGACCGCATCATCGAGGCCACCCCCATGGGCCGCATCGCGCCTGCCGACGAGCTGGTGGAAACGGTGATGTATCTGGCCAGCGATGCCTCGCGCTTTGTCACCGGGCAGATCGTCACCGTGGATGGCGGCCGCAGCCTGGCCGACCGGGTGGCGGTCCAGACGGTCTGACCTATCCCTGATCCTCGGGATAGGCCGCCCGGCAGGCCTGGACCACGGATGCGGCCCGTTCGCGCAGCACGGCGGCGCGTGCGGCCAGGTTGTCGCGCTTGCGCTGTTCGGCCGCCGGGTCGATGGGGACGCGGTAGCGTTCGGTGTCCACGTAATCGCGCCAGCAGGGCTCATAGGCGACCACCGCGCGGCCCTTGCTGTCGCGCAGGTAGGTGCGGCACTGGGTCAGCCGGTCGCGCACGACCTGCCGTTCCTCCCAGGCGTAGCCGCGCGCAAGGTTGCCCTCGACCTCGGCCAGCAGGCGGCTGACGGTGCGGTATTCGCTGGTGTTGCGGCTGATGCAGCGTTCCTGGGGCGTCCCGCAGGCCGCCAGGATCAGCGGCAGGGTGACGATCGCGGCAAGGGCGGTGTTGCGGCTCATGGCGGGTCTCATTACAGCGGGTTAAGCAATGCTAGCGCCGCGCGCCAGGGCTGGCAAATCAAGTTTGGAGAACGTCATGGACCATGAACGCCGCACCGCCGCCGCCTGGTTCCGCGCGTTGCGCGACCGCATCGTCTCGGCCTTCGAAACGCTCGAGGATCGCGGACCCGGCGCCGGTCCCGCAGGCCGCTTCACCGTCACCCCGACCGCCCGGGACGGCGACGGTGGCGGCGGGCTGATGTCCGTCATGCGCGGCGGCCGCGTGTTCGAGAAGGTCGGCGTCAACTGGTCCGAAGTTCACGGCACGCTGGCCCCGCGCGCGCAGGCGGCGATGGCGTCCCGGGGGGTGCCTGGGATCGACGGGGATCCCCGCTTCTGGGCCAGCGGCATCAGCTTGGTCGCGCATATGCAGAATCCCCATGCGCCCGCCGTGCACATGAACACGCGGATGTTCTGGACCCCGGGGGCGTGGTGGTTCGGCGGCGGGGCCGACCTGAACCCCTGCCTTGAATATGCCGACGACACCGCGCACTTCCACGCCGTTCTTCGGACCGCCTGCGACGCGCACGGGGGCGATTACTACAACCGCTTCAAGGCCTGGGCGGACGAATACTTCTTCATTCCGCACCGGGGCCGCGCGCGGGGCGTGGGCGGGATCTTCTTCGACGACCTGAACACCGGCGACTGGCAGGCCGATTTCGACTTCACCCGCGCCGTGGGCGAGGCCTTCCTGCCCGCATTCCTGCCGCTGGCAGAGGCGCGGATGGGCCAGCCCTGGTCGGACGCCGACCGTGACGCGCAACTGATCCATCGCGGGCTTTATGCGGAATACAACCTCGTCTACGACCGGGGAACGAAGTTCGGGCTGGAAACCGGCCACAGCGCGGATGCCGTGCTGATGAGCCTGCCGCCGCTGGCGAAGTGGATTTGAACGGCTGGCCTGGGTCGGTTGGCCCGGGACGGCTGGCCTGGGATGGCTGGCCCGAGGGGATGAGCCGTCTGACCATGCCGCGCCGGGTTCCGGCCCGACCCGGATCTTTCATCGTGGGCCGGTCGCGAACCTGCCGAACACCAAGGCCTTCGCCCTGATTTCGGCCGTCCGCCCGGCCGGTCCTGCCGCAGGTTGCCGGATTGCCGCTGCTATACGCTCTGATTGCCATGCCGATCACCTGACCATCATCCATGGCCGCCGGGGCGGCGCGTCACCCTCTTGGCCAACCTCCGGCGCCCGGTCCCGAGGCGCGGCGTGCTTTCGCTGCCGATTGGCGGTCAAGACGGCCGAGCGGCCACGGCCAGCAGCCAGGCCACCCCGGCCAGGATCAGCCCCATTCCAACCAGCTGGACGGGCCGGACCGTCTGGCGGAACAGCCGGCCCGACAAAAGCTGCGCCATCACCACCTCGACCAGGGCCAGCGTGCGGACATTGGCGGCGGGGGTCAGGGCAAAGCCGATGAACCAGAACAGCGAGGCGAAGGCCCCCAAGGCCCCGGCGCCCAGCGACAAGCGCCATTGGGCCGCGATCGCCCGCAGCGCCGCCCGGTCCCGCAGCCCAAGCCAAGCCAGCATCACGGCCGCCTGCAATCCCAGCGTGATGGCCAGAACGGTCATGGCGCGGATGACGTAACCGCCATCGGTCAAGGCCAGCAAGGCGCCGCGAAAGCCGATCGCCGACAGGCCGAACAGCGCGCCCGACAGAACGCCGGTCGCCACCGTGCCCCAGGCCGCCCGGCCCCAGGCCGCGCCCGAGGCAAGAACGACGCCCAGCGTGGCAAGCCCGATCGCGGCCAGCCGGGCCGGACCAAGCGGCTCGGCCAGAACAACGGCGCCGATCAGGGCCAGGGTCACGGGTTCGGTCTTCATCAGCGCGGTCGCGACTCCAAAGCCCTTGTCGCGCATCGTGACCAGCATGAAGGCGGTCGCGGCGATCTGCGCCATGGCGCCAAGCGCGGCCCAGCCGATCGCCGTCAGACCGGGGCTTGGCGGCGGATTCCAGACCGAAACCGCCAGCAGGGCCAATGCCGCGAAGGGAAAGCCGAAAACGAAGCGGACGGCCGTTGCGCCAAGGGTGCCGACCTCTTGCGTCAGCCCCGCCTGCGCGGCGTTTCGGGCGGTTTGCGCCGTGGCCGCGATCAGCGTGGCCGCGACCCAGATCATGCGCTGCGCACGGCCTTTATCATCAGGGCGACGTTTTCGGGATCGGCGTCGGGCGTGATCCCGTGGCCCAGGTTGAAGATGTGCGGCCCGCCCCGCAGGGCGCGGGTGATCCGCTGCGCCTCGGCCACCAGATCGGGTCCGCCCGTAACCATGTGGCGGGGATCCAGGTTGCCCTGCACGCAGCCGTCCACCTGCACATGCCGCGCCGCCCATTCCGCGCTGACCGAATTGTCCATCGCGACGCAATCCGCTCCGGTCGCGCGGGCAAAGCCGACATAGCGGTCGCCCGCCTCGCGGGGAAAGGCGATAACGGGCACCTGAGGATGGCGATGCTTCAGCGCGGCAATGATGCGGCGGGCCGGGGCAATGGCGAAGTCGTCGAAATCCCGGCCCTTGAGGCTGCCCGCCCAGCTGTCGAACAGCTTCACGACCTCGGCCCCCGCTTCGATCTGGGCCGACAGATAGTGGATCGTGGCGTCCGTGATCCGGTCGATCAGGGCCGTGAAGGCCGCGCGATCCTCGTTCTTGAAGGCATGGGCCGGGCCCTGGTCGGGCGTGCCGCGGCCTGCGACCATATAGGTCGCCACCGTCCAGGGCGCCCCGGCAAAGCCGATCAGCGCCGTGTCGCGCGGCAGTTCGCGGGACAGGATGCGCACGGTTTCGTAAACCGGGGCCAGACGGTCGTGGATCTGGTCCGCAGGCTTCAGCCCGGCGACCTCGTCCGCCGTCGTCACCGTGGACAGGCGCGGCCCTTCTCCGGCGGCGAACCACAGGTCGGCGCCCAAGGCCTGCGGAACCAGCAGAATATCGGCGAACAGGATCGCCGCGTCAAAGCCAAATCGGCGGATCGGCTGCAGCGTCACCTCGGCCGCAAGGTCGGGGGTGTAGCACAGCGACAGGAAGTCGCCCGCCTGCGCCCGCGTCGCCCGGTATTCCGGCAGATAGCGCCCGGCCTGACGCATCATCCAGATCGGCGGGACGGGCAGGGTTTCGCCGGCCAGGGCACGCAGCAGAAGTTTGGTCATGACGCCTCCTTCGGCCCCTTCAAGGCGAGGCGGGGGGCGTTGTCAAGCAGCGTCCCGACGGCTATGCCGAGGACATGACCCAGATGCCCGACCCCACCCGTCCCCTGAAGATCGGCACCCGAGGCTCGATGCTGGCGCTTGCGCAGGCGCACGAAACGCGCGACCGGCTGGCTGCCGCGCATGGCCTGCCCGGCGAGGCGTTCGACATCGTCGTCATCAAGACGACCGGCGACCGGATCACCGACCGCCCCTTGAAGGAGATCGGCGGCAAGGGCCTGTTCACGCGCGAGATCGAGGATGCGCTGCTGGCCGGGCAGATCGACATCGCCGTTCATTCGATGAAGGACATGCCGACGCTCCAGCCCGAGGGTCTGGTGATCGACTGCCTTTTACCGCGCGAGGACGTGCGCGACGCCTTTGTCAGCCCGCATTTCGCCTCGATCCCCGAACTGCCTGCGGGCACCGTGGTCGGCACCTCCAGCTTGCGCCGCCGCGCGCAGCTGGCGCATCGTCGTCCCGACCTGCGCCTGGTCGAGTTCCGGGGCAACGTCCAGACCCGGCTGAAGAAGCTTGACGAAGGCGTGGCGGCGGCGACCTTTCTGGCGATGGCGGGCCTGTCGCGTCTCGGCATGCGCGAGGTCGCGCGGGACGCCATCGACCCGGCCGAGATGCTGCCCGCCGTGGCGCAAGGCGCCATCGGGGTCGAGCGGCGGCAGGGCGACATCATGGCGGCGAGTCTTTTGGCCGCGATCCACCACGTCGATACCGGCTACCGCATCGCAGCCGAACGCGCCTTCCTGACCCGGCTTGACGGATCGTGCCAGACCCCGATCGCCGGTCTGGCCGAGATCAGAAAGAACCGCCTGCTGCTGCGCGGCGAAATTCTCCGGCCCGACGGTTCGGCAGCCATCAGCGGCCACCGGGAAGGCGGTCTTGACGAGGGCGCATCCATGGGCGCCGACCTGGCCGAGGAACTGCTGGGCCGCGCGGGAGAGGGTTTCTTCGACGGCGTTTGAAGCCTGCGTCAAGGCGGCAGGAATTCGCGTTTGTGAGGCACGGCAGGCTTTCTCGGGGTGACTGAAGCCTGCCTGCGCCAGCGAACGCTTCAGTAGCTGCGGATCAGCCCGACCAGCCGCCCCTGGATGCGCACGCTTTCCTCGGGCAGGATTCGCGTCTCATAGGCGGGGTTCGCGGCCTCGAGGGCGATCATCCCGCCGCGCCGACGGTAACGCTTCAACGTCGCCTCATGCCCTTCGACAAGGGCCACGATGATGTCGCCGTTTTCCGCCGTGTCCTGTTCGCGAATGACCACCACGTCGCCGTCGTTGATGCCCGCCTCGATCATCGAATCGCCCTGGACCTCCAGCGCATAGTGATGCTCTCGCCCGCTGAGCATGGTGCCCGGGACCGCGACATGGTGGGACACCTCGGAAATCGCCTCGATGGGGACGCCGGCGGCGATGCGGCCCATCAGCGGCAACTCGACCGCCGGGCTGTCCGCAATCGCGATGGCGCCGCGCGGACGAGGCGGGCGACTGTTCGAGATAAGGCGCGGCGAAAAGCTTTGCTTCGTTTCCGCCGCCTCGAGCAGGGCATCGGGCAGGCGCACGATTTCCAGGGCGCGGGCGCGATGCGGAAGCCTGCGGATGAAGCCCCGCTCCTCAAGCGCGGTGACAAGGCGGTGGATGCCGGACTTGGACCGCAAATCCAGGGCTTCCTTCATTTCGTCGAAGGACGGCGGAACCCCGTCGCGCGCCATGCGCTTTTGAATGAAATCCAGCAACTGGATTTGCTTCTTGGTCAGCATTCCGTCGATCCCCGGCATCTTCTTGTTCCTTTTCTGTTCTATCGCAAAAGCAGAATCGCGTCAACGAACAGAACAGGGGAAACTGAAATTTTCGTTAAATCTTAGCCGCGAAGAGGCAGAAAGCTGACGATGTCGCCGGCAGGGCGGGGCGGGTCGTTCGGCGGGCGGACCAGCAGCGCGTCGGCTTGCGCCATCAGCGACAGCCGCGCTGAATCCTGGCTGGAAAACGGCCGGATCAACGGCAGATCATCGCCATTCTCCAGGGCCGCGCGCAAATAGTGCTGCCTGTCGCCCTCAGCCGCAAGATCGGCCGCAAGCCGCGCCTTCCTCAATCCGTGGCTTGGCCGAACACCCTGCATCGCGGCTATGAGAGGTTGGATGAACAAGATGCCGCAAACAATTGCCGAAACGGGATTTCCTGGAAGCCCTACCATCGGCATCTCGCCCAGTCGGCCGGCCATCAGCGGCTTTCCGGGTCGCATCGCGATCTTGTAGAAGGCACGTTGCAGACCAAGGTCTGCCGCGACCTTGCCGACCAGATCGTGATCGCCGACGGACGCGCCGCCGATGGTGACCAGCAGATCGGCGCCCGAGGCGGAGGCAAAGCCCGCGCGCAGGCTGTCTTCGGTGTCACAGGCGATCGGCAGGATGATCGGGTCGGCCCCGGCTTCCCGCACCAGGGCGGCGATGGCAAGGTCATTGGAACTGACGATCTGTCCCGGCCCGGGCGGCGTTCCGGGGGGCACCAGTTCGTCCCCTCCGGCCAGAACCGCGACCCGGGGACGCTTGGCGACGGTCACGGCCGGAATGTTCATCGCGGCAAGCAGCCCGATGTCGGCTGCCGTCAGCCTGCGCGCCGGGGCAAAGCATTCGCCTTGCCGAAAGTCGTCGCCGGCCTTGCGGATATTGGTGCCGCTGGAGCGGTCGGCAACCCGCAGCCGATCCCCTTCGCGGACCACGTGTTCCTGCATGACGACACGGTCGTAGCCGTCCGGCACCGCTGCGCCGGTAAAGATGCGGACCGCGGTCGAGGGGGCCGCCCGGCCGGTCCAGGGGCGGCCCGCCGCAGCCTCTCCGATTACGGACAGGGGCCGATCCATGTCCACGGTCCGAACGGCATAGCCATCCATGGCCGAGGCGTCGAAGGGCGGTTGCGTGATCCGGGAAACGGCCGGTTGCGCCAGAACGCGGCCCCAGGCTTGATCGATGGGGATGATCTCGCCTGCGACCGGATGGGCAAGGCCCAGAACCTTTGCCAGAGCCTCCTCGACCGAGATCACAGGTTTACCTCGTAATCGCCGGATTTCCCGCCGCTTTTCCTGACAAGACGGATGTCGCGGATGGTCATCGACTTTTCGGCCGCCTTTAGCATGTCGTAGATCGTCAGGCAGGCGACGGACACGGCGGTCAGAGCCTCCATCTCCACCCCGGTTCTGCCGGTGGTGCGGACGGTTGCGGTGACGCGGATGCCGGGCAGCGCGTAATCGGGTTCAAGGTCGAGGGACACCTTGCTGATCGGAAGCGGATGGCACAGCGGAATCAGGTCCGCCGTCCGCTTGGCCGCCATGATCCCCGCCAGACGCGCCACGCCCAGGACATCGCCCTTTTTCGCGCCGCCTTGCGCCAGTGCCAGGGTTTCCGCCGTCATCGCGACGCAGCCCTGCGCCACGGCTTCGCGGACCGTTGCCTCCTTGCCCGAGACATCGACCATGTGAGCCTGGCCCGAGGCGTCGAAATGGGTCAGGCTCATGCCGCCACATCCAGGATCTGGCGGGTGGCGGCGGCCACGTCGGCCTGCCGCATGAGGCTTTCTCCGATCAGGAAACGGCGGGCGCCGACCTTCATCATCGCCGCAAGGTCGTCGGCGGTGAACAGCCCGCTTTCGCAGACGATGTGCCGATCCGCCGGAATGCGCGGCGCAAGCTCTCGCGTCACGTCAAGAGACAGATCGAAGGTCTTGAGATTGCGATTGTTTATGCCCACAAGCGGCGACTTCAACCGCAGCGCACGATCCAGTTCGGCGGGATTGTGGACCTCGATCAGCGCATCCATGCCCCAGTGGAAGGCCGCGTCCTCCAACTCTGCCGCGAGGGCGTCCTCGACCGAGGCCATGATGATCAGGATGCAGTCCGCGCCCCAGGCCCGCGCCTCGGCCACCTGATAGGTGTCGTAAAGGAAATCCTTGCGCAGGACCGGCAGCGAACAGGCCTCGCGCGCGGCGGTCAGATAGGCGGGCGCGCCTTGGAAGCTGGGCGCGTCCGTCAGGACCGACAGGCAGGCGGCCCCGCCCACCTCGTAGGCCCGCGCCAGGGCCGGCGGATCGAAGTCGGGCCGGATCAGCCCCTTGGACGGGCTGGCCTTCTTGATCTCGGCGATCAGCGCCGCGCCGGTTGCGGCCTTTCGCGTCAGGGCGCGGGCGAAGCCGCGCGGGGCCGGGGCGGCGCGGGCGGCAGCCTCGATGTCGGCCAGGGGACGGGCGGCCTTGGCGGCGGCGATTTCGTCCAGCTTGTAGGCCTTGATCTTGTCCAGAATGTCCATGCGGCGGTTCTAGCCCGGTATGCGTCAAGGGGAAAGAGCGGGCATCTCGTGCGACCAGGGCGGGTTTGCGCCGGGTCGCGAGACGGTGACGGCGGCGGCCTGCGCGCCAAGCGTCAGGGCCGCGGCGATCTGGTCGGCGGTGATCGCGGCCAGCCCCGCCTTGCTCAGCACGCCTTGCCTGCGAAGGCTGGCCAGAACGCCCGCGTTGAAGGTGTCGCCCGCGCCGATCGTATCGGCGACGGCTGTGCGGATGGCCGGAGCCGCGACGGTCTCGCCCGCCCAATGCGCCCGCGCCCCCGCCGCGCCGCCCGTTTGCAGCACCAGCCGCGGCCCCCGGGCCAGAACCCGGCGGGCCGCGTCCTCGGGCGGCAGGTCGGGATGCAGCCATTCCAGGTCGTCGCCGGACAGCTTGACGATATCGGCCCGGGCGATCAGCCGCGACAGGCGCGCGCGATAGGCGTCGGCGTCGGTGATGAAGAACGGCCGGATGTTCGGATCCAGCATCACCGGCAGGCGGGCGCCATCGCGTTCGACCAGCGCCTCGATGGCCGCGCCGCAGGGGTCGGGGACCAGGCTGATGCCGCCCGCGAACAGCGCCTGGATCTCGCCGGGCAGAACCGGCAGATCGGCGGGCGCCAGCATCCGCCCTGCCGAGCCTTCGTCATAAAAGGAATAGCGCGCCTCGCCCCCGGTCAGCGTCACCAGGGCCAGGGTCGTCAGCCGGTCGGTCCTGGGACAAAGGTCGGTGTTCACCCCGGCCTCGGCCAAGGGGCGCAGCAGAACCTCGCCAAAGGGGTCGCGGCTGATGGGCCACAGATAGGCCGTGGGTTCGCCCAGGCGGCCAAGCGCAATGGCGGTGTTGTAAACCGATCCGCCCGCCAAAGGCCGGAAGGCGCCGTCCTGCGGCACCATGTCGATCAGCGATTCGCCCGCGCACAGGATCATCGGTCCCCTTTCTCAATAGCCCTGGATGACGATATCCCGACCCTGCAACACGGCGTCCAGGTCGATATAGCCCCCCGCATCCGCCCCATACAGGAAAGCCGCTAGCGCAACCAGAGCAGCGATCACCGCGGCGGCGATTTTCCAGACCGACCAGGGACGTTCGCCCACGACGCGGCCCGATTGTCCGTTGACCACGAAGCGATAGCTTTTGCCGTTATAGCGATAGGCCGCGGTCCAGACCGGCAGAAGGATGTGCTTGAAGGTCTCGTCCCGGTAATCGGTGCGGATCCGGTCCACGCGCTGTTCGTCGCCGCCGATGTCGCGGCGGGCGTCGTTCAGGATCACGCCCGCCATTTCGGCCCTGGCGATCTTGTGCCCCTCGGCCAGCGGAATGGTATAGGCCTCGGCCTCCAGCCCGGCCAGATAATCCGCGCGATAGGTCCGCAGATGCGCCAGATCCCAGGGCGTCAGCCCGTCCGAGAACTTGCGCGGCAGCGAGGCCGAGGCCAGCACCAGCACGTCGTTGAAGGCGCGCGCGATCTGGCCCGCGGCGGGCCGCCACCGCGTGCGGCGGACCTGGCGCGCGACCTGCTGGCTGCGGCCGTCGACCTGCTGGGTGACATAAACGGTCTCGTAGTAATGATCCCCGCGCTGTCCCACGTAATGCGACCGGGTGCGCGCGTCGAAGGTCCAGAAGGGCGAGTAAACGCCGCGAAGCCTGCGCCCGCGCCTGGCATAGGCGGTCAGGCCCGATGGCGCAAACCACAGGTTGCCCAGCCAGTCCTCCATGGCCTTGCGGGCCTGGCTTTCGGTCACGCGGAACGGCAGCACGCCCTGGGGCTTGATCTTGCGGCTGGTGCCGGTGTCGGTGACGACGGGCGTCGCGCAAAAGGGGCAGGCGCTGGCATGGGTGGCCTCGCCCATCTCGATCTGGGCGCCGCAGTTCGGGCAGGACAGCAGCCGGACGCTGGCCGAGATGTCCGAATCCGTGTCCAGCCGCAGACCTCGTTCCAGCGGGATTTCGGCCAGATCCGGCGACTTGTGGCCCGCGTCCCATTGCAGCGCGCGGCCTGTCTCGGGATCGGCCAGGATCGCCTCCTCGCCCTCGGCCCCGCCGCCGGGCTGGCGGGCCGGGGCGCGGGCGGGGCCGTCGCCGATCACCTGCTGGTGGCCGCACCAGTCGCAGACCAGCATCCGCTGGCCCGGATGAAAGCGGAGGCTCGCCCCGCAGCGTTCGCAGGGGTAGCGGTGTTCGGCCTGCGGCGTGGGCATCGGGCGGTCAGCCGGGCAGGGGCGGCGGCATGGCGGGGAAGATGGGGGCGAGATCCGTCACCTCGCCCGCCTTGCGCCAGCCGTCCTGGCCGGGCGTCCAGACCAGCGTGTCGCGCATCACCCGCCCCTCGGTCGCGAGGCGTTCCATCTGCGCGCGGCCATAAGGCCCCTGCGCCGCGCCGTTCAGCGCGACATGCCATTGCGCATCCGCCTGCGGCGGCACGGGCGGCGGGGTCGCGGCACCGGCCTGCGGGACGCTGCCCCAAGGCCCCGAAGCGGGACGGGCCGCCATGCCCGCGCCAAGCGCCGCGCCCATGGCGGCGCCCATCCCCGCCCCTGCCGCGCCGGGGTTCTGGCTGGCATTCGCCATCGCCTCTCCCGCCGCATACTGACCGAAGCGGTCCAGGTCGCCCAGGATGCCCATGGAGGTGCGCTTGTCCAGCATCTTCTCGACATCCTGCGGCAGGCTGATGTTCTCGATGTAGAATTCGGGAATGGTCAGGCCATAGGCGGCGATCGTCGGCTCGATGGCCTTGGCGACCAGTTGGCCCAGCTGGCCGGTATTGGCCGCCATGTCCAGAACCGGCAGGCCCGACCCGGCAATCACGCGCGAGAATTCCTGCACGATGACGTTGCGGATCTGAAAGGCGATCTCGTCGCGGGTGAACTCGCCGTCGGTGCCCACGATCTCGGTCATGAAGCGGGCGGGGTCGGTCACGCGCATGGAATAGGTGCCGAAGGCGCGCAGGCGGACCGGCCCGAATTCCGGGTCGCGCGCCATGATCGGGTTGCGCGTGCCCCATTTCAGGTCGTTGAAGCGGGTCGTGTTGACAAAGTAAATCTCGGACTTGAAGGGGCTGCGGAACCCGTGGTCCCAGTGCTGCAACCGCGTCAGGACCGGCAGGTTGTTCGTTTCCAGCATGTAGAGGCCGGGGCCGAAGGTGTCGGCAAGCTGCCCTTCATGGACGAAAACGGCGGCCTGGCCTTCGCGCACGGTCAGCTTGGCGCCGTATTTTATGGCGTTGCCGACCGTCGGAAAGCGCCAAACCATCGTGTCGCGGGTGTCGTCGGTCCATTCGATGACCTCGATGAACTCGCCGCCCAGAATGTCGAAGATCGCCATGTCCGCCTCCGCAGGATGCCTGGCCCATGTTAGGGGGCGGGAAAGGCCCGGCGCAAGACGGCTATCACAGGCTTTGGGCCAGAAGCTCGGCCGCGATCCGGCGGACGATCGGCTCGGCCTCGGCGCGGGTCATGCCGGGACGCAGGCGCGGATCATACAGGATCTTCAGCAGCAGTTCGTCATGCCGGGTCAGCAGGGCGAATTCCTCGTCGTCGTTGAAGATCGAGGGGCGCGCGTCGGGGCTGTCGTTGGCCAGGCCCATGCCTTGGGCCAGTTCCTCGTGGATGCACGAGCTTTGCAGAAGGGGCGGAAGCTCGGCCCGGATCAGGGCGACGGCGTTGGAATAGACGGGCGCGGCGCCGCGCGAATAGGCGAAAACCGTGCAGAAATTGTCGGCGTCCAGATCCTGCATCACCGCGATGTCCTGCGGGGGAATGCCCGGCACAAGCTGCGCCAGGCGCGGGCCGATGGCGCGGCGTTCGTCGTCGGACAGGACCATCACGATGAAGTTGCCGCCGCTGTCGGTCAGGGAAACGCTGTGGCCCGTCGCCTCGGCCAGGCGGGCGGCGAACTGGCCGACCTCGACCCGGTAGGCGCGGCGGGTCGCCACGTCCGACGTGGTGCCGAACTCGATCTGGAAGCGCACCGGATCCTGCCAGCGGCGCAGCGGGGCCGGGGCGCCGCCGCCGCCCGCCTGCATCCCCCCCTGGCCGTATTCGTCCCGCAGGGCGATGGCGATGAAGTCGCGCGTCAGCGTTTCGGGATCAATGGGGGCGTCCAGCGGCACGCGGTCCCGCCGCAGCCTGCCCTGGGCGCGCAGAGAGCGTTCGGCGCGGTCATAGAAGTCGCGCTGCGCGGTGCTGGCGGCGCTTGCCTTGACCAGAGCCTCGGCCGCGACGGCGTTGGCGGCGCGGTTGCGTTCGGCGCGGGCCTTGCGCAACGCTTCCTGCGAAGGGCCGGGCTCGGGCCGGACCACCGGCCTGGGGTCGGCGACCGGCGGCAAGGGTTCGCGGTTCCCGCAGGCGGCGGTGGCCAGAAGCCCCAGCAGGAACAGCAGGCGTCCGGCCCTGGACCATCGCGCCGTCATGTCCGCGCAGGCGCCCCCGGCGCCGTGCGGCCGTCCTGGCGCTGTGCCGTGGCGCGGGCCAGGGTGTCGCGCAGGTCGGCCTCCATCTTGGTCAGCTCGCTTTCGGCGGCGGCGCGGCGGGCGCGCCCTTCGTCGGCGATGCGCAGGCTGTCCTCGATGGTGGCGATCAGCTGGGCATTCGCGGACTTGACCGCGTTGATGTCGAAGACGCCGCGTTCCGTTTGCGTGCGGATCTGGACATTCGCCTGGCGCAGGTTGTCGGCGTTGCGCGTCAGCAGGTCGTTGGTCAGGTCGCTGGCCTCCTTGACGGCGCGGGCGGCCTCGGCGCTGCGCTGGATCGTAACCGCCTGGGCCAGTTGCGTTTCCCACAAGGGCACCGTGTTCACGAGGGTCGAGTTGATCTTCGTGACCAGCGACTTGTCGTTTTCCTGCACCAGCCGGATCGAGGGCAGGGACTGCATCGTCACCTGCCGCGTCAGCTTCAGGTCATGGACGCGCCGTTCCAGATCGTCGCGGACCGCCCGCAGGTCGCGCAGGGCCTGTGCCTGCATGACCTGCTCGTCCTCGGGCGCGGCCTTCACGCGGGCCTCAAGCTCGGGAATGGCGGTGCTGTCCAGTTCCCGCAGCTTCTCCTCGCCCGCCGCGATATAGAGCGCGAGTTCGTCATAAAAGGCCAGCGTGTGGTCATACAGCAGGTCCAGCGCCTTGATGTCCTTGAGCAGCGTTTGTTCGTGCCGCTCCAGTTCCACCGTGATGCGGTCGATCTGGGTCTGGACCTGTTCGTAGTTGGCCACGAACTTGGCGAAGGGCGCGGACCGGCCCAGCAGCTTTTCCCACCAGCTGCGTGTCCGGCGCATGTCCAGTTCGCTGGTCGAAAAGCCGCGGATGGTTGTCACGATGCCGCGCAGGCTTTCGCCCGCGGGGCCGACGTCCTTGCTTTTGACATCGGCCAGCATCTTCTGGCTGATTTCCTGCAAGCCCGCCTGCGCGCGGGTGCCGAAGCGGACGATGGAGCCGGTGTCGCCCAGGTCGATCTCGTCCATGCGGCGGCGGATCTCGGCGGCAAGCTGGGGATCGGCGGCGCGGACCGACAGGGGGTCGGCCTTGGGTTCGGGCAGGGGCGCGCGGGCCAGATCCTCAATCTGGGCGCGGATATCTTCGGCGCGGCGGCGGGTTTCGTCGGTCATGGCATGCTTTCCTTATCCGTCGTGCGGCAGGCTTGTCGCACCGCAGAATAGGCGGAAACGGCCGCAGTTCAACCGGATGGCTGGCGAAAGTCCCAAGCCCCCTCGCAACCCGGCCACAGGCAGGGGCGCGGACAAAGGACGGCAGAATCACAATGCCGCATCCCTGGGTTGCCGCGGGCCTGCCGCGCACCGCCTTTGGGCGGGGTTCGCAGACAAACTATCCAAAATGGCAAGTTATTAACGAATTAAATCAAACTTTATCCATGTTCCCCGCGTTAGGGGGATGGTATGATCGGAGCGTTGTCGGTGATGGCCCCACCATTCGGGCCGTGTCGTTTTCAGTGATGTGCAGGTAAAGATGTCAGTTAAGTCCCAATCGGTCGTTTTGGCCCGTGTTGCGGCCGCCCCTTTCCTTGGCAGCAAAACCCGTCCCTGGCTTTATCGCAGTCTTGTCAAGCGTCCGCTGGACCTGCTGGCGGTTCTTCTGACCTCGCCGGTGGTCTTGCCGCTGGTGCTGCTTCTGGCGCTTGTGGTGATGATGGACGGCAAGAACCCCTTTTACGCGCAAAAGCGGATCGGTCGCGACGGCCGGATCTTCCGCATGTGGAAGCTGCGCAGCATGGTTCACGACGCGGACCAGCGGCTTGAAGCCTATCTGGCGGAAAACCCGGACGCGCGGCAGGAATGGGACGCGACGCAGAAGCTGCGCAACGACCCGCGCGTCACGCGCTTTGGCAGGGTGCTGCGCGCAAGCTCGATGGACGAGCTGCCGCAGCTGTGGAACGTCCTGACGGGCGAGATGAGCCTGGTCGGCCCGCGTCCCATGATGCCGGAACAGCAGGCGATGTATGGGGGCGACGGTTATTACCGGCTGCGTCCCGGCATCACCGGGTTCTGGCAGACCGCCGGGCGCAACCGCACCACCTTTGCCGCCCGTGCCTGGTATGACGACCGTTACGAACGCGGCCTGTCCTTCGGCAGCGACATGTCGATCCTGCTGCGCACCGTGGCGGTGGTGCTGGGCCGGACCGGCTGCTGATCAGCGCCGCTGCCTCAGGGCCGCCACGGCTTCGGCGGGCAGGATCGCGGCGCAGCGGGCATAGCGGGGCACCAGCCGCTTGGGCGCCGACAGCATCCGCCATGCCCATTCCATCGCGATGCGCCTGACCCATTCGGGCGCGCGCCTCTGGTTTCCGGCTAGAAAGTCCAGTCCCGCGCCGATCGAGGCGAAGCCCACCTCGGGCGCCTCTTGCCGCCCGCGCGCGGCCAGCCGTTCCTGCCTGGGCGCGCCAAGGGCCAGGAAGCACAACCGGGCGCCGCTGTCCCGCACGCGGCGCAGCAGGTCGCGCGCCGCTTCGCCGTCCGGGTCGAAGCCCATCGGCGGGGCGATCCGCAAAACGATCCGGCAGCCCGGCACACGGCGGGCGATGTCCCCGGCCGCCGCCGCAAGCGCCGCGTCGGTTGTGCCGACAAGCGCGATGTCCACCTCCTCGGCCGCCGCAAGCTCTGCCAGCGGAACCACCAGATCCGAGCCGGTCACCAGCCCGACCGGACGGCGGGCCAGCCGCGACAGCCAGACGATGGGGTTGCCGTCCGCCACCACCAGATCCTGCGCGGCATAGGCGTCGCGAAAGGCGCGGTCGCCCCGCAGCTTGACCAGGTGATCCAGGTTGATCGTCGCCAGGGCAAAGCCCTGTCCCGCACGGAAACGGCGCGTCACCTCGGCCAGCAGGGCGGGGCGGTCGGGCATGTTCACCCGGATCAGGGCGGGGCCGTAGGCAAAATTCATCGCGTGTTCCGAACCAGACCGGCGCAAGCCGCCGCGCTTTTTTCTTGCATCTTGCGCCGGGCGCGGCAATGCGATGCGTCAACCTTTCGGCAGATAGGGGATGCCGCCCGCCAGGTCGGTGTCGTCGATCAGATGGAAATTGCTGACGCTGCCCGCCTTGCGCGCCTCGCTGAAGGGGGCGTAATCGGGATCGGCCGCAAAGGCGCGCGCGGCCTCCTTGGAGGGAAACTCGATCAGCGCGACAAGAGTGCCGCCCAGGGGCTTGCCTTCCAGCGTCTCGACATTGCCCGACCGCGACAGGTAGCGGCCGCCGTGCCGGGCCGCGATCTCGTGGACGCGGGCGGCGTAGTCGGGCACCCAGGCATCGTCCGTGACCTTCACGTCCGCGATCAGATAGGCTGGCATCGGCTTCTCCTTCTTGCGCTGTCCGGGACCAGAGTGCCTTGTGCCGGTTCCTCAGGCAAGCGTCGAGGCAAACGGCGGAATCCGAAATGGACCCGTTGTTCTTCCCGCCGCTTGACGATAGCGTGAGCGGCGGCGACGGACTGCCCCGGCGAACGGGCAGACGCCAGCATCGGTTAATTATCCCAGACGGACGGACGGCATGGCGACGCTGACACGAATCCTTGTTCTTGCCGGCATGGTCGCGGCGACGGTTCCCCAGGGCCTTTCCGCCCAGGCCCCGGGCGGAGAGATGCCGCCCCCCGCGGTCACCGTTGTCACCCTGAAGGCCGAGGACGTGACCCTGACCGCCAGCCTGCCGGGCCGCGTCGTGGCCTCGGCCGAGGCCGAGCTGCGTCCCCAGGTCGGCGGCCTGATCGTCGAGCGCCTGTTCGAGGAAGGCAGCCCCGTGGCCGAGGGCGATCCCCTGTATCGCATCGACCCCCGGACCTACGAGGCCGCCGTGGCCCAGGCCCAGGCGGCGCTTGCCCAGGCCCAGGCCCAGGCCGACGCGGCCCGCCGCGAGGCCGAGCGCATCGTGACCCTGCGCGACCGGCGCGTGGCCAGCGAACAAACCCAGGACAGCGCCATCGCGGCCCGCGACGCGGCCGAGGCCGCCGTCAAGGCCGCCGAGGCGCAGCTGCTGGCGGCCCAGATCGACCTGGACCGCACCACGATCACCGCGCCCATCGACGGCGTGATCGGTCTGGCGCAGGTCAGCCCCGGCGCCCTCGTCACGGCGGGGCAGGCGGCGCCGCTGGCCGTGATCCGGCGCATCGACCCGGTGCGCGTCGATGTCACGCAATCCGCGGCCGAGATCACCCGCTGGCAGCGCATGGGCCCCGAAGCCGCGCTGCCCCAGGGCGCCGACCGCACGGTGACGCTGCGGCTGGCCGACGGCTCCACCTATGAACACACCGGATCCATGACCGCAGCCGAGCCGCATGTGGACGAGACCACCGGCGTCATCACCCTGCGGATGGAGTTCGCCAATCCCGACGGCTTTCTGCTGCCGGGCATGTTCGTCCTGGCCGACATCCCGCAGGCGCAGCTCAAGAACGCCGTCCTGGCCCCGCAGGAAGGCGTCACCCGCGACCGGCGCGGGCGTCCCGTGGCGATGGTGGTCAACGACCAGAACGTGGTCGAGGAACGCATCGTGGAAATCGCCCAGGACCGCGGCGCCCAATGGGTCGTGACCGGCGGGCTGGCGCCCGGCGACCGCGTGGTCGTGGCGGGATTGCAGCGCATCGCGCCGGGCGCCGCCGTGGCGCCGCAGGAACGCGGCGCGGAAGCCGCCGCCCCAGCCGAGGGACAGCCCGCGACCGCCGGACAAGGCTCCGAAGACACCGCGGACGCGTCGGCCAATTGACGATCCAGACAAGCAAGGCGTGACAGATCATGGCCCGTTTCTTCATCGACCGTCCGGTATTCGCCTGGGTCATCTCGATCATCATCATGGGGATCGGCATCCTGTCGATCCTGTCGCTGCCGGTCGCGCAGTATCCGCAGATCGCGCCGCCCTCGGTCACGATCCGCGCGACCTATCCGGGCGCCTCGGCCGAGACGATCTCGAACACCGTGACCCAGGTGATCGAACAGCAGATGACGGGCCTCGACGGGCTGCGCTACATCTCGTCCGGTTCCTCCTCGGCCGGCGCGTCCGAGACCACGCTGACCTTTGAAACCGGGACCGACGTGGACATCGCCCAGGTCCAGGTCCAGAACAAGCTGTCGCAGGCCACGCCCCTTTTGCCTGAACCCGTGCAGCGACAGGGCGTCGTGGTCGAGAAATCGACGGCGGGCTTTCTGATGGTCATCGGCCTGATCGGCAACGACAGCTATGACCAGACCGACCTGTCGGACTACATGTTCTCGAACCTGGTGGACGACCTGTCCCGGGTCGAGGGCGTGGGCAGCGTGCAGGTCTTCGGCTCGCCCTATGCCATGCGCATCTGGCTGGAGCCCGACAAGCTGGCCGCCTACGAGATCGCGCCCTCGGACGTGGTGGCGGCCGTGTCGGCGCAGAACACGCAGATTTCGGCCGGGGCCTTCGGCGACCTGCCCGCGGTCGAAGGCCAGCAGCTGAACGCCACCGTGACCGCGCAATCCCTGCTGTCCACGCCCGAGGATTTCCGCCAGATCGTTCTGCGGGCCGAGGAGAACGGCGGCCTGGTCCTGCTGCGCGACGTGGCGCGGGTGGAGATCGGGTCCGAAAGCTATGCCACCGAGGCGACCTACAACGGGCGGCCCGCCGCCGGGATGGCGCTGTCCCTCGCGCCCGGGGCGAACGCGCTGGACACCGCCGAACGCGTCAAGGAGCGGATGGTCGAATTCGCCGAATTCTTCCCCGAGGGGGTGGAATACGTCATCCCCTTCGACACCTCGCCCTTTGTGGAAATCTCCATCGAGGAGGTCGTCAAGACGCTGATCGAGGCCATCGTGCTGGTCTTCATCGTCATGTATGTCTTTCTTCAGAACTGGCGGGCGACGCTGATCCCGACGCTGGCGGTGCCGATCGTCCTGCTGGGCACCTTTGGCATCATGGCGGCCTTCGGATTCACCATCAACACGCTGACCATGCTGGCCATGGTGCTGGCCATCGGCCTGCTGGTGGACGACGCCATCGTGGTGGTGGAAAACGTCGAACGGATCATGGAGGAGGAGGGGCTAGAGCCGCGCGAGGCGACGCGCAAATCCATGGGCCAGATCACCGGCGCGCTGATCGGCATCGCGCTGGTGCTGTCCGCCGTGTTCGTGCCGATGGCCTTCTTCGGCGGATCGACGGGGGTGATCTATCAGCAGTTCGCGATCACCATCGTCTCGGCCATGGGTCTGTCGGTGCTGGTGGCGCTGACGCTGACGCCCGCGCTTTGCGCCACGCTGCTGCGGTCCAAGGACCACCACGCCAAACGCGGCCTGTTCGGCTGGTTCAACCGCAACTTCGACCGCACGACGGACGGCTATACCGGCGCGGTCGGCTGGATCGTGCGCCGTCCGCTGCGCGTGCTGCTGGTCTATGCGGCGCTTGGCGCGGCGATGGTGCTGCTGTTCCTGCGCACGCCCGAGGGCTTTCTGCCAGACGAGGATCAGGGCATCATGTTCGTGCTGATCCAGGGTCCGACCGGGGCCACGGCGGAGCGGACGGCGGCGGTGGTCGATCAGGTGCAGGACTATTTCCTGAACCAGGAAAAGGACTCGGTCGATTCGATGTTCGGCGTGGTGGGCTTCAGCTTCGCGGGACAAGGCCAGAACGTCGGCATGGCCTTCGTGCGGATGAAGGACTGGGACGAACGTCCCGATCCCGCGCAATCGGTCCAGGCAGTCGCGGGCCGCGCCTTCGGGGCGCTCAGCGGCATCCAGGACGCGATGGTCTTCCCGATCGTGCCCCCTTCGGTGATCGAGCTTGGCAACGTCTCGGGCTTCGACTTCTACCTCCAGGCGCGCGGCGGGCAGAGCCACGAGGAACTGCTGCAAGCCCGCAACCAGTTCCTCGGCATGGCTGCGCAAAGCCAGGTGATCACGCAGACCCGCCCTTCGGGCCTGGAGGATGCGGCGCAGTTCAAGCTGAACATCGACTGGCGCAAGGCGGGCGCGATGGGGGTCACGGCGACCGATGTGGCCAACCTGCTCCAGGTGGCCTGGACGGGGCGCTACGTGAACGACTTCGTGGACCGCGGCCGCATCAAGCGCGTTTATGTCCAGGGCGAACCCGATTCGCGGTCCACCCCCAGCGATTTCGACAAGTGGCGCGTGCGGAATGCCAGCGGCGGGCTGGTGCCCTTTTCGAACTTCTCGACGGGGGACTGGAACTTCGGTCCGCAGGGGCTGAACCGCTACAACGGCATTCCGGCCATGCAGATCCAGGGCAGCCCCGCCCCCGGCGTCAGCACGGGCGAGGCGATGGCCGAGGTCGAGAACCTGGTGTCGCAGATGCCGGGCTTTGCCGTGGCCTGGACGGGCCTGTCGCTGGAAGAACAGGCATCGGGCGACCAGACGACGCTGCTTTACGCTCTGTCGCTGGCCGCCGTCTTCCTGTGCCTGGCCGCGCTTTACGAAAGCTGGTCGATTCCGCTGGCGGTGATCCTGGTCATGCCCATCGGCGTGCTGGGCGCGCTTGCGGGCGCTTTCCTCGGCGGCTTTGACAACGGGGTGTTCTTCCAGGTGGGCCTGCTGACCGTGATCGGCCTGACCGGCAAGAACGCCATCCTGATCGTGGAATTCGCCCGCGAACAGTCCGAACAGGGCGTTCCCCTGTTCAAGGCCGTCGTCGAGGCCGCGCGCCAGCGGTTCCGCCCGATCATCATGACATCCATCGCCTTCACGCTGGGCGTGCTGCCGCTGCTGCTGTCTTCGGGCGCGGGGGCCAACGGGCGCAACGCCATCGGCGCCACGGTGATCGGCGGGACCATCGCCTCGACCGTGCTGGGCATTCTGTTCGCGCCGCTGTTCTACGTGCTGATGCGTCGCCTGCTTGGCCGCAAGGACAGCATGGACGAGGCCGTGCCGGCACCGGCCCGGTGACGGGGTGGCGGCGTGATCGACAAGTTGGAGATGTTCCTGGCCGTCGCCAAGGAACGCCATTTCGGACGCGCCGCCGCCAGCCTCGGCATCACGCAGCCCACCTTGTCGGCGGGCATCAAGCAGCTTGAGGAACAGCTGGGCGTGCTGCTGGTGTTTCGCGGCTCGCGCTTTGGCGGGCTGACGCCGGAAGGCCAGTCCGCCCTGGTCTGGGCGCGCCGCATCGTCGGCGACGCGCGTCAGTTGCGCGACGAGATGCGGGCCACGCGCCACGGTCTGTCGGGCCAGTTGCGCATCGCCGTGATCCCCACGGCGCTGACCTGGGCCGCCCGGATCAGCGCGCGCTTCGGCGCGGCGCATCCCAACGTCGGCATGACCATCCTGTCGCGCACCTCGGTCGAGATCTTGCAGATGATCGACGACCTGGACGTGGATGCGGGGATTTCCTATCTCGACAACGAACCGCTGGGCCGGGTCAGCACCGTCAGCCTTTACGACGAACGCTATATGCTGGTCTGCGGCGCGGATTCCTCCCTGGCCGGGCAGGATCGCGTCGCCTGGTCCGATCTGGCGGGGCAACGGCTGTGCCTGCTGACGGGCGACATGCAGAACCGCCGCATCATCAACCGCAACCTCCTCGAGGCGGGCGTGACGCCGCAGGCGACGGTCGAATCCAGCTCCACGGTGGTGCTGGTCGCGCATGTCCTTGAAGGCGGCTGGATCACCATCCTGCCCGAGGACATCGCGGGTTTCCTGACCCAAGGCAAGCCGCTGCGGACCATTCCGCTGGAAGGCGACGGTGCCAGCCATGCCGTCGGGCTTGTCGCCCCCTGGCGCGAACCCCACACGCCCGTGCTGGAGGCCCTGCTGGCCGAGGCACGGCGCATGGCGGACGATAGATGATCCCTATCAACTGACGAAACAACGATATTGATTTCGGATTGTCAGGCCTGCTTAGATGTCCGTCAAAGGATCGTCGAAAGGCCAGCATATGCATCTTCATGCGCCAGCCCCGACCGAGGAGGAGATCCGGGGCGTCGTTGCGCCGCTTGCTTCCTTGGAAGGGCCACTTCTGCCGATGCTGCACGCGTTGCAGGACGCCTGGGGCTTTGTCCCGCAGGCCGCCGTGCCGGTGCTGGCGGACATCCTGAACCTGGGCCGGGCCGAGGTGCACGGCGTTGTCAGCTTTTATCACGATTTCCGCGACCATCCGGCGGGCCGCCACGTGCTGAAGATCTGCCGGGCCGAGGCTTGTCAGTCCATGGGCGCCAACGCATTGGCCGAATCCACCCTGCAAAAGCTGGGCATCGGCTGGCACGGCACCACGCCCAACGGCGCGGTGACGGTGGAACCCGTCTATTGCCTGGGCATGTGCGCCTGCGCCCCCGCCGCCATGGTGGACGGCCGCGTGGTGGGCCGCATCGACGACGCCCGCATGGACCGCATCCTGACCGAGGTGGGCGCATGAGGATCTTCGTTCCCGGGGACAGCGCCGCCAAGGCGCTTGGCGCGGACGACGTGGCCGACGCGATCGCGCGCGAGGTCGCGGCGCGCGGCCTGGACGTGCAGCTTGTCCGCAACGGCACGCGCGGCATGGTCTGGCTGGAGCCTCTGGTCGAGATCGACACGCCCGAAGGCCGGATCGGTTACGGAAACGTGACCCCCGGCCAGGTGCCCGATCTGCTGGACGGCAGGTTGAACAGCCTGGGCCGGGTCGAGGACATTCCTTGGTTCGCCCGCCAGACGCGGCTGACCTTCGCCCGCTGCGGCGTGATCGACCCGTTGGATCTGGACGACTACGTGGCGCATGGCGGCTTGGTTGGCCTGCGCCGGGCGCTGGCCATGACCAATGCGCAGATCGTGCAGGAGGTCATCGACAGCGGCCTTCGCGGACGCGGCGGCGCGGGCTTTCCGACCGGCATCAAGTGGAAGACCGTCAGCGAAGCCGAAGCCGCGCAGAAATACATCGTGTGCAACGCCGACGAGGGCGACAGCGGCACCTTCGCCGACCGCATGATCATCGAGGGCGATCCCTTCCAGCTGATCGAGGGCATGGCGATCGCGGGCCTGGGCGTCGGCGCCACGCGGGGCTATGTCTATCTGCGTTCCGAATACCCCGACGCCATCGCGATCCTGACGCAGGCGGTGAAGATCGCCCGCCAGCGGGGCCTGCTGGGTCCTGACATGCTGGGATCGGGCCGCGCCTTCGACATGGAGGTCCGCACCGGCGCGGGCGCCTATGTCTGCGGCGAGGAAACGTCGCTGCTGAACAGCCTGGAAGGCAAGCGCGGCACCGTGCGCGCCAAGCCGCCGCTGCCCGCGTTGCAGGGCTTCCTGGGCCAGCCCACGGTCGTCAACAACGTCATCTCGCTGACCACGATCCCGGTGATCTTCGAACGCGGCGCGAAACATTACGCCAACTTCGGCCTGGGCCGGTCGCGGGGCACCGTGACCTTGCAGATCGCCGGAAACGTCAAACGCGGCGGGCTGTTCGAGACCGCCTTCGGCCTGACCCTGGGCGAGGTCGTGAACGACATCGGCGGCGGCACGGCCAGCGGGCGGCCCGTCAAGGCGGTTCAGGTCGGTGGCCCGCTGGGGGCCTACATGCATGTCGACCAGTTCCACACGCCGATGGGATACGAGGAATTCGACGCAAGCGGCGGACTGATCGGCCATGCCGGGCTGGTGGTCTTCGACGACACGGCGGACATGCTGCGCATGGCGCGCTTCGCCATGGAGTTCTGCGCCGTCGAGTCCTGCGGCAAATGCACGCCCTGCCGGATCGGCGCCGTGCGCGGGGTGGAAACCATCGACCGCATCGCGCAAGGCGACGCCGCCGCGATCCCGCTGCTGACCGATCTGTGCGAGACGATGAAGGACGGCTCGCTTTGCGCGCTCGGCGGCTTCACGCCCTTCCCGGTCATGTCCGCGCTCCGCAATTTCCCCGACGATTTCGCCACCTTCAAGGAGGCAGCCGAATGAGAGACTTCATCATCCCCCAGTTCCCGCCGGGCGCCGAACCCCATGGCGACCGCGACATGGGCACCCCCGCCCGCAGCGGCCTGCCGGTCACGCTGAACATCGACGGCATCGCCGTGACGGTGCCCGAGGGCACGTCGGTCATGCGCGCCGCCGCCGAGGCTGGGATCATGGTCCCGAAGCTCTGCGCCAGCGACAACATGGAGGCGTTCGGATCCTGCCGCCTGTGCGTCGTGGAAATCGACGGGCGGCGCGGCACGCCCGCGTCCTGCACCACGCCCGTGGCCGAAGGCATGGTCGTCCACACCCAGTCCGACAAGCTGCGCCGGATGCGCAAAGGCGTGATGGAGCTTTATATCAGCGATCATCCGCTGGACTGCCTGACCTGCGCCGCCAACGGCGACTGCGAATTGCAGGACATGGCGGGCAATGTCGGCCTGCGCGACGTGCGCTACAAGGCGCCCGAAGGCGGCACGCTGGACAACCACTTCGCCACGCGCGACGGGGCGGGGATCAATGCCCGCTATACGCCCAAGGACGACAGCAACCCGTATTTCACCTATGACCCGGCCAAGTGCATCGTGTGTTCCCGTTGCGTCCGCGCCTGCGAGGAGGTGCAGGGCACTTTCGCGCTGACCATCGAGGGCAGGGGCTTCGACAGCCGCGTCAAGGCGGGGGCCGTCGGCGACGACTTCCTGACGTCGGACTGCGTGTCCTGCGGCGCCTGCGTGCAGGCCTGTCCGACCGCGACCTTGCAGGAAAAATCGGTGATCGAACTGGGCACGCCCGAACGGTCGGTCATCACCACCTGCGCCTATTGCGGCGTCGGCTGCTCCTTCAAGGCGGAACTGAACGGCGACCAGCTGGTGCGCATGGTCCCCTACAAGCACGGCAAGGCCAACCGGGGCCATTCCTGCGTCAAGGGCCGCTTCGCCTATGGCTATGCCCAGCACAAGGACCGGATTCTGAAACCAATGATCCGCGAGACCATCGACCAGCCCTGGCGCGAGGTCGAATGGGCCGAGGCGATGGCCTTCGCCGCCGCCAGGCTGAAGGGCATCCAGGAAAAGTATGGCCGCAAGTCGGTGGGCGTCATCACCTCCAGCCGCTGCACCAACGAGGAAACCTATCTGGTCCAGAAGCTGACCCGCGCGGTTTTCGGCAACAACAACACCGACACCTGCGCCCGCGTCTGCCATTCGCCGACCGGATACGGGTTGGGCAAGACCTACGGCACCTCGGCCGGGACGCAGGACTTCGACAGCGTGGAAGCCGCCGATGTGGTGGTGGTCATCGGCGCCAACCCGACCGACGGGCATCCGGTCTTCGCCAGCCGGTTGAAGAAGCGCCTGCGGCAGGGCGCCAAGCTGATCGTGGTCGATCCGCGCCGCACCGACATCGTGCGGTCCGCCCACATCGAGGCCGCCTATCACCTGCCGCTGAAGCCCGGCACCAACGTCGCCGTCGTCACCGCCATGGCCCATGTGATCGTGACCGAGGGACTGTTCGACGAGGACTTCATCCGCACCCGCTGCGATTGGGACGAGTTCCAGTTCTATGTCGATTTCGTCAGCGACCCGCGCCACGCGCCCGAGAATGTGGAACTGCTGACCGGCGTTCCCGCCGCCGACCTGCGCGCGGCGGCGCGGCTGTATGCGACCGGCGGCAACGGCGCCATCTACTATGGCCTGGGCGTGACCGAGCATTCGCAGGGATCCACCACCGTGATCGGCATCGCCAACCTTGCCATGCTGACCGGCAATATCGGCCGCCCCGGCGTGGGCGTGAACCCGCTGCGCGGCCAGAACAACGTGCAGGGTTCCTGCGACATGGGCAGCTTCCCGCATGAACTGCCCGGCTATCGCCACGTCAAGATGCCCGATGTCCGCGCGATCTATGAGGCGGCCTGGAACTGCGAGATCGACCCCGAACCCGGTCTGCGCATCCCCAACATGCTGGACGCGGCGGTCGAGGGCACCTTCAAGGGCCTTTATTGCCAGGGCGAGGACATCCTGCAATCCGACCCTGACACGAAGCACGTCGCGGCGGGTCTTGCGGCGATGGAATGCGTGATCGTCCACGACCTGTTCCTGAACGAGACCGCGAACTATGCCCATGTCTTTCTGCCGGGATCGACCTTCCTGGAAAAGGACGGCACCTTCACCAATGCCGAACGCCGCATCAACCGCGTGCGCAAGGTGATGGCCCCCCGCAACGGCTACGAGGACTGGGAGGTCACGCAGCTTCTGGCCAACGCCATGGGCGCGAACTGGCACTATACCCATCCTCGCCAGATCATGGAGGAGATCGCCGCCACCACCCCCAGCTTCGCCGGCGTCACCTATGAGGTGCTGGAGGAAAAGGGGTCCGTCCAGTGGCCCTGCAACGCGACGGTGCCGGACGGAACGCCCTTGATGCACGTGGACGGGTTCGTGTCGGGCAAGGGGCATTTCATGGTCACGGAATATGTCGCGACGGACGAACGCACCGGCCCGCGCTTTCCGCTGCTGCTGACCACGGGGCGGATCCTTGCGCATTACAACGTCGGCGCGCAGACCCGCCGGACCGAGAACGTCGCCTGGCACCCCGAAGACGTGCTGGAGATCAATCCCCACGACGCCGAGTTCCGGGGCATCAAGGATGGCGATTGGGTGCGGCTGGCCTCTCGGGCGGGGGAAACCACGCTGCGGGCGGTGCTGACCGACCGGGTGGCCGCGGGGGTGGTTTATACGACCTTCCATCACCCCTCGACCCAGGCTAACGTGGTCACGACCGATTTTTCGGACTGGGCGACGAATTGCCCCGAATTCAAGGTGACGGCGGTGCAGGTCAGCCCCTCGAACGGTCCGACGGACTGGCAGGAAAGCTATAACGAACAGGCCGAACGGTCGCGGCGGATCCTGACCGCCGCGGAGTAGCCCATGGACTTGCCGCCGCCCTTCGGGGCCAGGGACGCGACCCATCACCGGCCGGGCAGCAATGTCGCGGTCAGCCGTGCGCTGCCCGAGGAAACGGCCATCGCCATGGTCTATGACGGCAGCACCCATGCGGTGATGATGGCGACGCCTGCGGATGTGGAGGATTTCGCCACAGGCTTCTCGCTGACCGAGGGGATCGTCACCGGCCTGGACCAGATCGCGTCCTGCGACGTGATCGCCCATCCGAAAGGGATCGAGGCGCAGATGTGGCTGGCCGAGGATCGCGGCGCCCAGCTTGCCGCCCGCCGCCGCTCTCTGGCCGGTCCGGTCGGCTGCGGCCTTTGCGGAATCGACAGCATCGAAGCTGCGGTGCGGTCCCTGCCAAGCCTTGCGGGCGTTGGACCGACCCTGACGGTCGAGGAGATCGCGGCCGCCACGGACTCCCTGCGCGGCTGGCAGCCCCTGCATGACCGGACCCGCGCGGTTCATGCGGCGGGTTTTCTGCTGCCGGGGCGGGGCGTCGTCCTCGCGCGAGAGGATGTGGGCCGCCACAACGCCCTGGACAAGCTGATCGGCGCCATGGCCCGGCAGGGGATCGACCCCGCAGGGGGCGCCATCGTCCTGACCAGCCGCGTCTCGACCGAGATGGTGCAGAAATGCGTGATGGCGGGCTGCGCCGTGCTGATCGCCGTGTCCGCCCCCACGCTGCACGCCCTGCGCCTGGCCGAAGGCGCGGGGCTGACCCTTGCCGCCTTTGCGCGGGGCGAAGGGTTCGACCTGTTCTGCCACCCCCAGCGGCTGCGCGCCGAGGTTTCCGATGTCGCCTGAAAAGATGGTCACCATGGCCAACCAGATCGCCACGTTTTTCGACACGCAGCCGGGCCATGCGCCCGACAAGATCGCCGCGCATCTGAAGGATTACTGGGAACCCCGGATGCGGGGTCAGTTGAAATCCTATGTCGAGACCGGAGGCGCGGGGCTGCGCCCGTCGGTCCGCGAGGCCGTGCGGCAGCTTTGATCCCCCGCCCGTGAAACCGTCGCGGCTGCCTGCGTGTTGGTGATGGACATCACATCGGGGGACGGATGCGCGATATAGCCGATAAGGTGGACCTGTCCGCCTGCCGATTGTGCGTGATCGGCAATCTCGGGTCGGGCAAGAAGAACGGCAGGCAGCAGGCCCAGGCCATCCGCGACGCGCTGGAAGGCCGGGTCGCCGAGTTCGCCCTGCGGGAAACCGACCGGGGCGAGCAACTGTCCGGCCTGGCCCGCCAGGCCGTCGAGGACGGCTTCGACATCGTCGTGGCCTATGGGGGCGACGGAACGCAATCGGCGGTCGCGGGTGCCCTGGCCGGAACCGAAACGGTGATGGGCGTGCTGCCGGGGGGCACCTTCAACTATTTCGCGCGCGACATGGGCGTGGGCGAGACGGTCGAGGATGCGCTGGAAACGCTGCTGGACGCGCGGATCAGGCGCGTGGATGTCGGCCAGATCGAGAACCTGGTTTTCCTGAACAATATCAGCTTGGGCGCTTATCCCCACATCCTGAAGACGCGCGAGGGGATCTACAAACGCTGGGGCCGGTCGCGCCTTGCGGCCTATTGGTCGGTGCTTGTGGCGATGCGGCGGCTGCGCCATCCGATGCGCCTGACGGCCAAGGTCGATGGGCGGTCGCGTCGTTTCACCACCGCCCTGGTCTTTGTCGCCCGCAGCGCCTATCAGCTGGACGCCTTCGGGCTGGACGGCGCGGACGCGATCCGGGCCGGCAATTTCGCCGTGCTGATCGCCAAGGCCCGCCGCCCCCTGCCGCTGCTGCGCTCGGCCTTTCGGCTGGCCTTCGGGCTCAGCGCGAAGGACAGCGACTTCGACCTGATCATCACCGACAGCCTGACCATCGAGACCGGCAAGCGCCAGCAGCTGATCGCCCATGACGGCGAAAAGACCCGCATGGCCAGCCCATTCCATCTCAGGGTGCGGCACGGCGCCCTCAAGGTTCTGGTTCCCGCAGACGGCAGCAGCAAGACCGAGGACGGCGGGGCGTGACGCGGATCGTCCACCTGTCGGATCTGCATTTCGGGTTCCACCGCGCGGCGCTGGCCGACGCCCTGCTGGAACGCGTGAACCGCGCCCGCGCCGACCTGGTGGTCGTGACCGGCGACGTGACCCATCGCGGGCGGTCGGACCAGTATGCCCTGGCGGCGGCCTTTCTGTCGCGGATCCAGGCCCCGCTGATGGTGGTTCCGGGCAACCATGACGTGCCGCTGTACAATCTGCCTGTCCGCTATCTCGCGCCCTATGCGGGCTTTCGCCGCGCGCTTGGCCCGGATCTGACGCCCACGCGTCAGGCGGGCGCGGTCAGGGTGCTGGGCATGAACAGCGTCGATCCCTTCGCCGTGCAGCGCGGGGTCGTCCGCGAAGGAGAGATCGGGCGCCTGATCGGCGGGCTCGATCCCCAGGCGATGAACATCGTGGCCCTGCATCATCCGCTGGAGCATCTGGCCGAGGTGGACAAGGAACTGACCCGCCGCGCCCCCGAGGCCCTGGCGCGGCTGGAGCGCGCGGGCGCGCAGATCGTCCTGTCGGGGCATCTGCATGTCTGGGCGACGGGGGCGATGCTGGACCAGACGGCGCATCCGGGCGTGCTGCAAATCCAGGCGGGCACGGCGCTGTGCGGCCGTCCGTCCGACCGGCAGAACGAATTCGCCGTGTTGCAGATCGACGGCCCGTGGCTTGCCATCGAGCGCCACATCGCGCCCATGGACGAACCGTCCTTCCGCCCCCCCGAATACGAGCATTTCTCGCGGGAAAGCGGGATCTGGGTGGCCCATCAGCCAGCCGAGAAGCCGATCGTGCCGGGTGCGACCGAGACCGCCTTCAGCACCGCGTGAACGGGCAGGCCGGGCGACAGGCGCAGCAGGTCGGCCGACCGCGCGGTGACCCGCGACAGGATCATCTGCTCGCCCGCGTTCAGCCGCACAAGGACGCCGCCCGGCACCGCCGTCATGTCGTGCACCCGCGCCGGGATCACGTTCAGCGCCGAAATTCCGCGCGGCGGCGCAACCGCGATCATCACGTCCTGCGCCAGAATTCGCAGCCTCAGCCCGGTGCCGATGGGCGCCGCGATCCGCGGCAGGAACAGCGGGCCGGACGGCGTGGACAGCCGCGTCAGGCCGTCGGGTTCCTGCGCCTCGATCCGGGCGGTCAGGACGGAGCCTGCCTCGGCAATGCCGAACAGCGGCGCAATGGCCGGATCGGACAGCATGTCTGCGAAAGGCCCCGCCGCCGTGACCCGCCCCTTGTCCACCAGAACCACCGTTGTCGCCAGCCGCGCGATTTCGGCCGGGGAATGGCTGACGTAAAGGATCGGCAGCCCCGCCTGATCGCGAAGGCGTTCCAGATAGGGCAGGATTTCCTCTTTCCGGGGCTGGTCCAGGGCGGCCAGGGGTTCGTCCATCAGCAGCAGGCGGGGATGGGACAGGATCGCCCGGCCAAGCGCGACCCGCTGGCGTTCGCCGCCCGACAAGGCGGCGGGGCGGCGGTGCAGCAGGGGACCGACGCCCAGCATCTCGACCACATGGGACAGATCCGCCTTCCGCCCGCGTCCCGTGAACCAGTGGCCGTAAAGCAGGTTCTGCCGGACGGTCAGATGGGGAAACAGCCGCGCTTCCTGGAAGACATAGCCGATGCCGCGCCGGTGCGGCGGCAGGAAGATGCCCCGCGCGCTGTCGGTCAGCACCGCGTCGCCCACCGCGACGCGTCCCGATTGCGGGCGCAGCAGGCCGGCGACGGCGTTGACAATCGTGGTCTTGCCCGAGCCTGATCGCCCGAACAACGCCGTCAGCCCGGCAGGCGCCTGGAAACCGGCGTCCAGCGTGAAGCCGGGAAAGACATGGCGCAGCGCGACCGACAGCATCACGCCCCCCGGATGCGGCGGGCGATCAGGCGCGACAATGCTTCCGACAGGAACAGCGCGGCCATGGCGATGGCGATGGCGACGACAACCAGCCGGGCTGCGGCGGATTCTCCTCCCGGCACTTGCAGAAAGGCATAGATGGCCGAGGGCAGGGTCTGCGTCTGGCCGGGGATGTTCGACACAAAGGTGATGGTGGCGCCGAATTCGCCGATCGCCTTGGCGAAGGCCAGGATCGCCCCCGCCAGGATGCCGGGCAGGATCAGCGGCAGGGTCACCGTCAGAAAGACCCAGGAACGCGGGGCGCCCAGGGTCGAGGCCGCCTGTTCCAGCTTGGGGTCCACAGCCTCGATGGCCAGGCGGATGGCGCGGACCATCAGCGGAAAGGCCATCACGGCGGCGGCCAGCGCCGCGCCCGTCCAGCGGAAGGCCAGAACGATGCCGATCTGGTCCAGCCATTGCCCGACGGTTCCCCGCCGCCCGAAGGTCAGCAGCAGCAGATAGCCGGTGACGACCGGCGGCAGCACCAGCGGCAGATGCACCAGCCCGTTCAGCAGCCCGTGCCCCGGAAAGCGCCACCGCGCCAAGGCGTAAGCCACGAAGACGCCCAAGGGCAGGCTGGCGGCCACGGCCCACAGCGAGACCTTCAGCGACAGGCGGACGGCCTGCCATGCCTCGGGGGTCAGCCAGTCGGTCAAGTCAGTCCATCACCATGAAGCCATGCCGTTCGAAGATCGCATCGGCGGCGTCCGACGACAAGGCGTCGTGAAAGGCCCGGTCGGCATCGTCGGCGGCTCCTGCCAGCAGGGCCGCGGGATAGGTGATCGGGGGATGGCTGTCGGGGGGAAAGTCGCCCGCCACCGTCACGTCGTCCTCGGCCGCCGCGTCGGTGGCGTAGACGATGCCGTAGGGCGCCTCTCCGGTGGCGACCAGGGCCAGGGCCGCGCGCACGTTGTCCGATTGCGCCACATCGGCCTGAACGTCGTCCCACAGGCCCAGGCTTTCCAGGGCCGCCTTGCCGTATTGCCCAGCGGGCACGGAATCGACCAGCGCCATCGCCAGCTTGCCGCCGTCCAGCACCGCCGCCAGATCGGTGTCCGCCGAAATCGACACGGGCTCCGCGTCGCCATGCGCGATCAGCACCAGCCGATTGCCCAGCAGGTCGGCGCGGCTTTCGACGAGCCCGGCTTTTTCCACCTCGTCCATCCATTCGCCGCTGGCCGAGACGAACAGGTCTGCGGGCGCACCCTCGATGATCTGCTTGGCCAGCGCGTTCGACCCCGCATAGGAGATCGTCACGGTGTGGCCGGTGTCCCGGGAAAAGCCTGCCGCGACCTCGTCCAGGGCGTTCTTGAGCGAGGCGGCGGCGAAGACCGTCACGTCATCGGCCATGGCCGGCGTGGCGGTCAGGGCAAGCAGAAGGGCGGGGCGGATCATTCCGGGCCTCGTTCGTTATGTTCCGGCGAACCTATCGCCCCGCCCGCCTGCGGCGCAAGCGATATTTCCCGCCGAACATAACCCTGCCGCCACCTTTTCGCCCGCCGCCTTTTCGCCCACCGCCTTTTCGCCCACCGCCTTTTCGGTTGTCTTGAACGCCTCGCGCGACTATATGACCGGCAGTCTTTGGGCGACATGGTCAGAACAGACCGCATCTGAACGGGTCGGGCTTTGTGCCGCGACCCTTTGTCGTTCCCGGAAGGCGTCATAAAGACCGGCGGAGCCAACCGCATGGCCAGTGAAATCGTCGTAAAGGAAACCGATCATATATGTGCGCTAAAGCGACCATGGAGGAATTCGAAGCCCTCCTGAACGAAAGCTTCGACATCGACACCCCGGACGAAGGTTCGGTCGTCAAGGGCCGCGTCATCGCCATCGAGGCGGGCCAGGCCATCATCGACGTGGGCTACAAGATGGAAGGCCGCGTCGATCTGAAGGAATTCGCGAACCCCGGCGAAGAACCCAACATCAAGGTGGGCGACGAGGTCGAGGTTTATCTGGACCGCGTGGAAAACGCCCGCGGCGAAGCCTCGATCAGCCGCGAGAAAGCCCGCCGCGAAGAAGCCTGGGACCGCCTGGAAAAAGCCTATGCCGATGAAGAGCGCGTCGAAGGCGCCATCTTCGGCCGCGTCAAGGGCGGCTTCACCGTCGATCTGGGCGGCGCCGTGGCCTTCCTGCCGGGCAGCCAGGTCGATGTGCGCCCCGTGCGCGACGCCGGTCCGCTGATGGGCCTGAAGCAGCCGTTCCAGATCCTGAAGATGGACCGCCGCCGCGGCAACATCGTCGTGTCGCGCCGCGCCATCCTGGAGGAAAGCCGCGCCGAACAGCGCGCCGAGGTCATCGCCAACCTGACCGAAGGCCAGACCGTGAACGGCGTCGTCAAGAACATCACCGAATACGGCGCCTTTGTCGATCTGGGCGGCGTTGACGGCCTGCTGCACGTCACCGACATGGCTTGGCGCCGCGTCAACCACCCGTCCGAGATCCTGAACATCGGCGAGACCGTCAAGGTCCAGGTGATCAAGATCAACAAGGACAGCCACCGCATCAGCCTGGGCATGAAGCAGCTTCAGGCCGACCCGTGGGATACCGTGGGCGACAAGTTCCCGATCGGCTCGGTCCACCAGGGCCGCGTGACCAACATCACCGACTACGGCGCCTTCGTCGAACTGGAAGCCGGTGTCGAGGGTCTGGTTCACGTGTCCGAAATGTCCTGGACCAAGAAGAACGTCCATCCGGGCAAGATCGTGTCCACCTCGCAAGAGGTCGACGTGATGGTGCTGGAGATCGACGAGGCGAAGCGCCGCGTGTCGCTGGGCCTGAAGCAGACGCAGCGCAACCCCTGGGAAGTCTTCGCGGAAACGCATCCCTCGGGCACCGTCATCGAGGGCGAGGTCAAGAACATCACCGAATTCGGTCTGTTCGTGGGCCTGGAAGGCGACATCGACGGCATGGTCCACCTGTCCGACATCTCGTGGGATACCCGGGGCGAGGACGCGATCCAGGACTTCCGCAAGGGCGACGTGGTGAAAGCCGTCGTTCAGGACGTGGATGTCGAGAAGGAGCGCATCAGCCTGTCGATCAAGGCCCTGGAAAACGAGCACATGGCCGAAGCCGTTGACGGCGTGAAGCGCGGCTCGGTCGTGACGGTCGAGGTCACCGCCATCGAGGACGGCGGCATCGAGGTGGAATACAACGGCGTCAAGTCGTTCATCCGCCGTTCGGATCTGGCCCGCGACCGCCAGGACCAGCGCCCCGAGCGTTTCGGCGTCGGCGACAAGGTCGATGCCCGCGTGACCAACATCGACACCAAGACCCGCCGCCTGGGCCTGTCGATCAAGGCCCGCGAGATCGCCGAGGAGAAAGAGGCCATCGACCAGTACGGCTCGTCCGACTCGGGCGCCTCGCTGGGTGACATCCTGGGCGCCGCGCTGAACCGCAACGCCTGATCGCGGTTTCAGACGTCCGACATCGCCCGTCCCTGCGGTTGTGGGGGCGGGCTTTTTTCCTGCCCGGCAATCGGGCAGCGTTCCGACAGGTCTCTTGCGCGGCGATGGCAAAACTGGCATCGCTATGGAAACTTGAGACCTTTTCCTGCGTTGCCTTTTTGTCGCAAGCTGTGCGAACGACCTCATGCAGCCGTTACGCCATCTGGGGGGATGATGATCCGTTCCGAACTGATCCAGCTTATCGCTGACGAAAATCCGCATCTGTTCCGGCGGGATGTCGAAAGGATCGTGAACACGGTTTTCGAGGAGATCATCGACGCCATGGCTCGCGGCGACCGGGTCGAATTGCGGGGCTTCGGGGCCTTTTCCGTCAAAAAGCGCGACGCGCGCACCGGCCGCAACCCCCGGACGGGGGAATCGGTCGATGTGGACCAGAAATACGTGCCCTTCTTCAAGACCGGAAAACTGCTGCGCGATCGGTTGAACGGAGAGGCCTGACAGGGCTAAACCCCTGCATGAATCACGGCCGCGACCGCTGGCCGCAAGCAAGGACCACCGATGCGCTTTCTTCGCCTGATCTTCATCGTGCTGCTGGCAATCATCCTGATCGCGGTTGCCTTGGCCAATCGCGACGTCGTGACGCTGTCCGCCTTTCCGGCGAATTTCGGGCAGTATCTTGGCGGGCGCTGGTCGGTGGACCTGCCGCTGTTTCTTGTCGTCTTTCTGGCCTTCGCGTTCGGGATGCTGGCCGGCCTGGTGTGGGAATGGCTGCGCGAAGCCCAGGAACGCCGCCAGTTGCGCGCCCAGGCCCACCGCGCCGCCCGGCTGGAGGACGAGGTCGGTCATCTGCGCCAACGCCATGCCGCGCCCAAGGACGAGGTTCTGGCGATCCTCGACCGCCCCAAGACCACGGCGCCGGTCCTTCCCGCAGCCTCGGCCGAACCTGCGCCGGGCACCACGCTGCCTGCCGCCCGCTGACGGATGGCTCAGGTCAAGATCTGCGGACTGCGCCGTCCCGACCACATCGCCGCGGCGGCCGAGGCCGGAGCGCGCTATGTGGGGCTTGTGTTCTTTCCCAAATCCCCTCGCGCCGTGTCCATCGGCGAGGCCGCCGATCTGGCGGCCCATGTCCCGGTCGGCGTGGCGCGGGTGGGGCTGTTCGTCGATCCCGACGACGCCCTTCTGGACGAGACGCTGGCCCGGGTGCCCTTGGACATCGTTCAGCTTCACGGATCGGAAAGCCCGGACCGGGTTGCCGCGGTCAAGACGCTGACCGGCCTGCCGGTGATGAAATCCGTGGGGCTGTCGGATCCGGCCGACCTGCCCGCGCTGACCGATTATGGGCTGGTGGCCGACATGCTGCTGGTCGATGCCAAGCCGTCCAGGGGGGCCGAGCTTCCGGGCGGCAACGGTCTGTCCTTTGATTGGCGCCTGCTGGTCGGGCGCAAGTGGCTGCGCCCCTGGATGCTGGCGGGCGGGCTGACCGCCCAGAACGTGGCCGAGGCGATCCGCCTGACCGGCGCGCCCGCCGTCGATGTCTCCTCGGGCGTCGAGATCGAACCGGGTGTGAAGGACGAGGCCCTGATCCGCGCCTTTGTCGCGGCGGCCGCATGACCATGGCCGTGCGGCTCCTTCCTGCCGGGCGGGACGCTGCTTTCCCGGCCTTGTCCCTGCCGGTCCGCGACATGCCGGGCCGCGAAAGGGCGGACATGCATCTCAATCTTGCCGCCCTAGATGCCGTGCGGGCCCCCGGGCGGCGATCGGCCGATCGTCGGGCTGCCGAAGGGCGGTGTCGTTTCCCGCTGTCGGATCGTCTTTGCTCCGGGCCTTCCGCCGCTGCCGCTCTCCGCGCCCGGATGGCGGCGGTGCGCATCATCCGGGCGCGGGCCGATGCCCCACCGCTTCCATGACCGGCCGGGCTTCACCCCCGGCCATATCGGTTATACAAAGACGCCCTGACGCTTCTTCTTTGTCCAAATACCCATTCCAACCGTGAAGGCGATCCCATGGCCGATGATCTGGTGAACAGCTACAAGACCGGCCCCGACGAACAGGGCCGCTTCGGCATCTATGGCGGCCGCTTCGTCAGCGAAACGCTGATGCCGCTGGTCCTGGATCTGGAGGCCGAATACGAACGCGCCAAGACCGACGCGGCCTTCTGGGCGGAAATGAACGACCTGTGGACGCATTACATCGGCCGGCCCTCGCCCCTGTATTTCGCGGAACGCCTGACCCAGCATCTTGGCGGCGCCAAGATCTACATGAAGCGTGACGAGCTGAACCACACCGGCGCGCACAAGGTCAACAACGTGCTGGGCCAGATCCTGCTGGCGCGCCGCATGGGCAAGACCCGCATCATCGCCGAAACCGGCGCGGGCCAGCACGGCGTGGCGACGGCGACCGTTTGCGCGCGCTTCGGGCTGAAATGCATCGTCTACATGGGCGCCCATGACGTGGAACGCCAGGCGCCCAACGTCTTCCGCATGCGCCTGCTGGGGGCCGAGGTCGTGCCCGTCACCAGCGGCCGCGGCACGCTGAAGGACGCGATGAACGACGCGCTGCGCGATTGGGTCACGAACGTGCGCGACACCTTCTATTGCATCGGCACGGTTGCCGGCCCCCATCCCTATCCCGCCATGGTGCGCGATTTTCAGTCGATCATCGGGAAAGAGGTCAAGGAACAGATCCTGCCCCGCGAGGGCCGCCTGCCCGACACCATCGTCGCGGCCATTGGCGGCGGCTCGAACGCCATGGGCCTGTTCCATCCCTTCCTGGACGACCCCGAGGTCCGCATCATCGGGGTCGAGGCCGGCGGCAAGGGCGTCGACGACCGGATGCAGCATTGCGCCAGCCTGTCGGGCGGGCGCGCGGGGGTGCTGCACGGCAACCGCACCTATCTGCTGCAAGACGACGAAGGCCAGATCCTCGAAGGCCACTCGATCAGCGCGGGCCTGGACTATCCCGGCATCGGCCCGGAACATGCCTGGCTGAAGGACACCGGCCGCGCCGAATATGTCAGCATCACAGACGACGAGGCCCTGGCTGCCTTTCAGCTTTGCTGCGAACAGGAGGGCATCATCCCCGCGCTGGAGCCCAGCCATGCCCTGGCCCATGTGATGAAGATCGCCCCCGGCCTGCCGCGAGACCACCTGATCGTGATGAACATGTGCGGGCGCGGCGACAAGGACATCTTCACGGTCGCCAAGCACCTGGGCTTCGACATCAAGACCTGATCGGATTCAGCGGCTTAGAACCAGTATGTTGAAGCGCGATTCCAGATGGGGGGCGGGAAACATCACCCGGCCCCTGTTTTCGCCGATGATCTCGACAAGGCCGACCTCGGGCACCCGCTGCGGGCTGGCGCCGTCGGAAAAGGGCGGCAGTTCGGCATAAGGCGGCGGCGTGTCGCCGGCGATGAACCCGGTGCCCAGATAGACCAGCCGGTCGCCGTCCTCGTGGATCCGCCCCTTGGTCCGCTGCGATCCCGTCAGCTTCTCCAGATCGCCGTCGCTGCCGATCCGGCACCGGAAGGGCTGGTAGACGGTGATCGGCAGCAGCCTTCCCATCTTGATCACCCGGCAGGACCATTCGCCGGGCATGACCGCGCGGGCCTCGCCGGGCGGCAGCGGATCGCCCCGCAGGACATCGGCCAGAATCGCCAGATCTGCCGGATCGCCGCCGGAAAAGGCGTCCAGCAGCGCCTCGCCCGCCGCCGCCTGGTATCCGGCCAGCCTCTGCGCATCGTCGGCATGGATCGGCAGGCCGCCGGTCAACGGCTGGGACAGGCCCGCCGCGGGCGCAAGGCAGGCGAAGACGGCGGCGGCAAGGTCAACCCTGCGCATCGACCGCATGGGCCCTGAGCAGTTCCAGCGGAATGATGTCCAGGGCGCGGGCATGGGTCGATTCCAGCACCACCTTGGGGGCCGCGAACTCCTGCGCGGCTTGCAGGAACCGCGCCGCGCAAAGGCACCAGCGGTCTCCGGGCTTCAGCCCGTCAAAGCGGAACTCGGGGCGCGGCGTGGTCAGGTCGTTGCCCAAATATTTCGACAACGCCAGGAACTCCGCGTCCACCACGACGCAAACGGTATGGCTGCCCGCGTCGCCCTGTCCTGTGTCGCAGCAGCCGTTGCGGTAAAACCCGGTCAGCGGCTTCATCGAGCACGGCTCGAGCCGGCTTCCCAGGACGTTCAGCGATGGGTCCATGGCGCTTCCTCCCCCTTTGCAGGCTACAGCCATGCGGCGCGCGCGCCAAGCCCCGGGCGATCACGGCTGACGGAAGCGGTCCGTCAGCTGCCGCAGCTTGTCGGCCAGGCCGGCAGGCTCGGCCTGCGCCGGAGGGGCCGTCGGCGCCGGCGCGGTTTTTTGCGCCGCGGGCCGGGCGCCGCTGTTCCGGGCGGGCTGCATCCGCGCCGCCACGGCGTTCTGGAAGCGCGGCCCATCGCCGGCAGCCAGGGCCTCGGCCCCGTCCGAGACGCCGCGCAGCAGGTCGTCCAGCCACTCTCCGTCCGCCTTGGCGAAGTCCGACAGGACATAGCCCGCCACCCTGTCCTTGTGGCCCGGATGGCCGATGCCCAGCCGGACGCGGGCGTAATCCGGGCCGATATGCTGGTGGATCGACCGCAGCCCGTTATGGCCCGCATGGCCGCCGCCCTGCTTGACGCGGCACTTGCCGGGGGCAAGGTCCAGTTCGTCATGCAGCACGATCACCTCGGCGGGGGTCAGCTTCAGATAGCGCATCGCCTCGCCCACCGATTGGCCCGAGAGGTTCATAAAGGTTTGGGGCTTCAGCAGCGTCATGCGTTCGGCCCCAAGCCGCCCTTCGGCGGCAAGCCCCTGAAAGCGCGCCTTCCACGGCGAGAAACCGTGATCGGCGGCGATCCGGTCCACGGCCATGAAGCCGATGTTGTGGCGGTTGGCCGCGTATTTCGCGCCGGGATTGCCCAGTCCAACGATCAACTTCACGCGTGTCTCCTGTGGCCCATGGCGGGCGATGTTCGTTCCATGCCTTGCGGCGGACCTTGCCCGTTACTAAGACTCTGTCAACCTTTCGCGGCTAACGATGGGATCAGTGCCCTGGCGAATCGCGGGAACAGGGACACAAGGCAAGGACAGACGATGACCGATCCGGCAGAATTCTACATGAACACCCTCGTTCCCATGGTGGTCGAACAGACCTCGCGCGGGGAACGGGCTTATGACATCTTCTCGCGGCTGCTCAAGGAACGGATCATCTTCGTCTCGGGGCCGGTTCATGACGGCATGTCCACGCTGATCTGCGCGCAACTGCTGTTCCTCGAGGCGGAGAATCCGTCCAAGGACATCAGCATGTACATCAACAGCCCCGGCGGCGTCGTGACCTCGGGCCTGTCGATCTACGACACGATGCAGTACATCCGCCCGCGCGTGTCCACGCTGGTGGTCGGGCAGGCGGCGTCCATGGGGTCGCTGCTGCTGGCGGCAGGGGAAAAGGGGCTGCGCTATTCGCTGCCCAACAGCCGGGTCATGGTCCACCAGCCGTCCGGCGGGTTCCAGGGTCAGGCCACCGACATCCTGATCCACGCCCGCGAAACGGAAAAGCTGAAGCGCCGGCTGAACGAAATCTATGTCCAGCACACCGGCCGCGACCTGGCGGAAGTCGAGGAGGCGCTGGAGCGCGACCGCTTCATGTCGCCCGACGAGGCAAAGGACTGGGGCCTCATCGACGAGGTCGTCGCGCCGCGCGGCAAGGCGGAACCCGAGAAGAAATAGGCTTGTTGGGGATTGTGACGGAAGCGCGTCGTCCCTAACATAAAGGGCATACCCCGTGGCGGCCCGTCGCCACGGACCAAATCAGGTGCGGCACGGAGCGACCGGCGCCGCCTGCGGGTTGGCAGACCTGCGGCAATCAAGGAACGTGGACGATGGCGAACCAGTCCGGCAGTGACAGCAAGAACACGCTTTATTGCAGCTTTTGCGGCAAGAGCCAGCATGAGGTGCGCAAGCTGATCGCGGGACCGACCGTGTTCATCTGCGACGAATGCGTGGAACTGTGCATGGACATCATCCGCGAGGAAACCAAATCCTCGGGGCTGAAATCGGGCGACGGGGTGCCGACGCCCAAGGAGATCTGCGCGGTCCTTGACGACTACGTGATCGGCCAGGAACACGCCAAGCGCGTGCTGTCGGTCGCCGTCCACAACCACTACAAGCGGCTGAACCACGGCGCCAAGGGCGACATCGAGCTTGCCAAGTCGAACATTTTGCTGATCGGTCCGACCGGCTGCGGCAAGACCCTGCTGGCCCAGACCCTGGCGCGGATCCTGGACGTGCCCTTCACCATGGCGGACGCCACCACCCTGACCGAGGCGGGCTATGTGGGCGAGGATGTGGAGAACATCATCCTCAAGCTGTTGCAGGCGTCCGAATACAACGTCGAACGCGCGCAGCGCGGCATCGTCTATATCGACGAGGTCGACAAGATCACCCGCAAGTCCGACAACCCCTCGATCACCCGCGACGTTTCGGGCGAGGGCGTGCAGCAGGCCCTTCTGAAGATCATGGAGGGCACGGTCGCCTCGGTCCCGCCGCAGGGCGGGCGCAAGCATCCGCAGCAGGAATTCCTGCAAGTGGACACGACCAACATCCTGTTCATCTGCGGCGGCGCCTTTGCGGGCTTGGACCGGATCATCGCGCAGCGCAACAAGGGCACGGCCATGGGCTTCGGCGCCTCGGTCAAGGAGAACGACGACCGGGGCGTGGGCGAACTGTTCAAGGAGCTGGAGCCCGAGGATCTGCTGAAATTCGGCCTGATCCCCGAGTTCGTCGGCCGTCTGCCGGTGATCGCCACCCTGACCGATCTGGACGAGGAAGCCCTGATCATCATCCTGACCAAGCCGAAGAACGCCCTGGTCAAGCAGTATCAGCGCCTGTTCGACCTGGAAGGCGTGCAGCTGACCTTTACCGATGATGCGCTGCAAGCCATCGCCAAGCGCGCCATCAAGCGCAAGACCGGCGCCCGCGGCCTGCGGTCGATCATGGAGGACATCCTGCTGGACACCATGTTCGAACTGCCCGGCATGGACAGCGTCCAGGAGGTGGTGGTGAACGAGGAAGCCGTGGACAACGCCGCGACCAAGCCGCTGCTGATCCACGCGGATTCGAAAAAGGAAACGGCCTCGGCTGGGTGATCGAGGGGCCGCAAGGCCCCTTTTCGCAGTGCGCCGATGCTGTACGGGCAGGCTGGATCTTCGCCGCGCTTTGCGCCATATCCTTGCCAGCCAAAGACCAAGAGGTTCCTGCCGATGTCCTTTCTGCTTCGTGCCCTGACCTGGTGGAACAGCCAGACGATCAACACCCAGTTCTGGACCTGGCGGAACGGCATCAAGGTCGGCGAGGATGCCGAGGGCAATGTCTTTTACCAGAACAAGGACGGTTCGCGCCGCTGGGTGATCTACAGCGGCGAATCGCAGGCCAGCCGGGTCAGCCCGGAATGGCATGGCTGGCTGCATCACACCTGGGACGAGCCGCCGACAAAGGCGCCCTTGCAGCACAAGCCCTGGGAAAAGCCGCACCGGGAAAACCAGACGGGAACGCCGGGCGCCTATTATCCCGAAGGATCGCTGTATCGCGCCGAACAGCCCGTTCGGCGCGATTACGACGCCTGGCAGCCCGAATAGATGACAGCCGGGGTCGAGCATCGGGCCGAGCTTCTGGCCGGTGCCGCGGTGCTGGTTGCCGCCGCGGGCTTTCTTGCCTGGGGCTTTGGCGACGGTCTTGCGGGCGAGACCGGGTATGAAGTCCGGGCGTCCTTCCCCGACGTGGACGGCATCGCCGTGGGAACCGAGGTTCGCCTTGCAGGGGTCAAGGTGGGGCGCGTCTCTGATGTCAGGCTGAACCCCGACACCTACATGGCGGATGCGCGGCTGACGATCCCCGCGGGCATCGCCCTGCCGGCGGACAGCGCGGCGCTGATCCAGACGGACGGGCTTCTGGGCGGGGCGTATATCCAGATCCAGCCGGGCGGCAGCCCCGAGAACCTGGCTCCGGGCGACGAGATCGAGGATGTGCAGGGCGCTGTCAGCCTGTTGGCGCTGATGATGAAGTTCGTGGACAGCCAGGCGCAGGAAGGGGATCAGCCGTGATCCGCCTTGCGCTGGTGCTTGCGGCATTGGCGACCCCTGTCGGCGCGCAGCAGGTCGCGCGGGCCGACGGCGCGCTGCTGCGCGGTCTGGACAAGATCTCGGGCCGCACGACCGACCTGCCGGTCCAGGTGGGGCAAGCCGTCCGCTATGGGCGGCTGGAGGTCCGATTGGGCGAATGCCGATATCCGGCGGGCGATCCCAGTTCCGACGCCTATGCGCAGCTGACCATCACCGACACGGCGCAGAACGTCACGCGCTTCAGCGGCTGGATGATCGCGTCCTCGCCCGCGCTGTCGGCGCTGGACGACGCGCGCTATGACGTGTGGGTGATTTCCTGCCAAAGCTGATCGGCCGAGGGCAGGGGATGCGCCCTCAGATCGGCGCGCCTGCCCAGGGCGTCCGCCAGCAGCAGGTGATACCGCTCCCGCGCGACCTCCAGGCCGCCCATGCGGGCCAGATGCGGGGTGAGGAACTGCGTGTCGAACAGCGTGAAGCCGCAGCGCGCCAGATGGCTGGACATCCAGAGCAGGGCCATCTTGGACCCGCCGGTCCGGGCTGAAACCATCGATTCCCCGAAAAAGGCCGCCCCCAGGGTCACCCCGAAGATGCCGCCCGCGAAGGCGCCCTTTTGCCGGATTTCCAGGGCATGGGCGTGGCCTGCCCGATGAAGCTGGTGATAAAGCCGCATCAGCGGCGCGTTGATCCAGGTCGTTTCGCGGTCCGCGCAGGCGGTCAGGACGGCATCGAAGTCGCCGTCCAGATGCGCCGACCAGCCCCCCCTGCGCAGGTCGCGCAGCAAGGACCGGGAGGCATGGACCCCGCCCACCGGCAAGATGCCCCGCAAGGGCGGATCGTACCAGTAAAGCCGCGGGTCATAGGCGCTTTCGGCCATGGGAAAGACGCCGCGCGCATAGCCTTTCAGCAGTTGCGCGGGCGTCAGCATGGGATCCGGTCAGCCGAATTTCTGATCCAGCCAGCGTTCCAGCCAGTGGATCGAGTAGTTTCCGGCAAGGATGTCGGGTTCCTTGAGCAGCGCGGTGAACAGCGGGACGGTGGTGTCGATGCCGTCCACGATCAGCTCTCCCAGGGCGCGGTCCAGCCGGGCCAGGGCCTCGGCCCGGTCGCGGCCGTGCACGATCAGCTTGCCGATCAGGCTGTCGTAATAGGGCGGGATCGAATAGCCGTCATAAAGCGCGCTGTCGATGCGCACGCCAAGGCCGCCCGGAGCATGGTATTGCGTGATCCGGCCCGGACAGGGCGAGAAGCCCGGCACCTTTTCGGCGTTGATTCGAACCTCGATGGAATGGCCGCGGATCGACAGGTCTTCCTGCCGGAATTCCATGGCGGCGCCCGAGGCCACGAGGATCTGCTGGCGGACGAGGTCCACGCCGAAGATCGCCTCGGTCACGGGATGCTCGACCTGAAGGCGGGTGTTCATCTCGATGAAGTAGAACTCGCCGTCCTCGTACAGGAACTCGATGGTGCCCGCCCCGGCATAGCCGATCCGGGCCACGGCATCGGCGCAGACCTTGCCGATATGGGCGCGTTCCTCGGCGGTGATGACGGGGCCGGGTGCTTCCTCCAGCACTTTCTGGTGACGGCGTTGCAGGGAACAGTCGCGCTCGCCCAGGTGGACGGCACGGCCCTTGCCGTCGCCGAAAACCTGAATCTCGATGTGGCGCGGCCTTTGGAGGTATTTTTCGATATAAACGTCGGGGTTGCCGAAGGCGGCCTTGGCCTCGGCCCGGGCGGTGCGGAAGGCGACCTCCAGGCTTGCTTCATCCTGGGCGACCTTCATGCCGCGCCCGCCGCCGCCCGCCGTGGCCTTGATGATGACCGGATAGCCGATGGCCGCCGCCACCTTGCGCGCCTGGTCCACGTCGTTGACGCCGCCCTCGCTGCCCGGAACGCAGGGCACGCCAAGCGCCTTCATCGTGTCCTTGGCGGTGATCTTGTCGCCCATGATGCGGATATGTTCCGCGCGCGGGCCGATAAAGGTGATGCCGTGGTCTTCCACCATCTGCACAAAGGCGGCGTTTTCCGACAGAAAGCCGTAACCGGGATGGATCGCCTGCGCGCCCGTGATCTCGCAGGCGGAAATGATGGCGGGCATGGACAGGTAGCTGGCCGAGGACGGCGCGGGGCCGATGCAGACGGATTCGTCGGCCATGCGGACATGCATCGCGTCGGCGTCGGCGGTGGAATGAACCGCGACCGAGGCGATGCCCATCTCGCGGCAGGCGCGAATCACGCGCAGGGCAATCTCGCCGCGGTTGGCGATCAGGATCTTGTCGAACATCCGCGCCTCACTCGACAACCATCAGGGGGGTGCCGAATTCGACCGGAATGCCGTCGTCGATCAGGATGCGCTTGACGGTGCCGGCGCGGGGCGAGGGGATGTGGTTCATGGTCTTCATCGCCTCGACGATCAGCAGCGTGTCGCCTTCGGCAACGGCCTGGCCGATCTGGACAAAGGGCGCGGCGCCGGGTTCGGCCGACAGATAGGCGGTTCCCACCATGGGCGATGTCACGGCGCCGGGCAGGCTGGCCGGATCCTCGGAAACGGCGGGAAGCTGCGCGGCGGCGGCGGCAGGCGCGGCCGAAGGGGCGGCTGCCGCGGCGGCGGGGGCAGGGGCGGGTGCGGCGAAGGCGACCGGCTTGCCGTGCTTGGACAGGCTGACGGTCAGGCGGTCGTGTTCGCCATATTCGCGTTTCACCGACAGTTCCGACAGGTCGCTTGCATTCAGCAGTTCCGCCAGCGACTGGATGAAAGCCACGTCGCCTTCGTGATGCTTGCCGTTCTGGGAATCGTTGCTCATGCGGTCCTCTGCCAATGTTTATGATGCCGCGACCCCGGGGTCCGGCAATTTGCCCGCTTATAGACCCCAAGCCCCGCCAAGGGAAAGGGTGTGAGACGGGCTGGTCCGATCAAGACGGCCGTGCCGCCTTTTCCGCCAATCCCGAGATGCCCGCGCGGCGTTCCAGTTCCTGTTCCACATCGGCCAGGGTCACGCCGCGGGCGGCCAGCATGACCAGCAGGTGAAAGATCACGTCTGCGGCTTCCGCCGTCAGGCGGGCGCGGTCGCCCTTGACGGCCTCGATGATCGCCTCGACGGCTTCCTCGCCGAACTTTTCGGCGCATTTCTCGGGCCCTTTCGCCAGCAGCTTGGCCGTCCAGCTGCTGTCGGGATCGGCGCCCTCGCGGGCGGCGATAGTGGCGGCCAGGTCGTGAAGGGCGCTCATGACAGCCTCATCGGGATGCCGGCGGCGGCCATGTGGGCCTTGGCCTGGGCGATGGTGAAGGTGCCGAAGTGGAAGATCGAGGCGGCCAGGACGGCGCTTGCGTGGCCTTCCGTCACGCCCTCGACCAGGTGGTCCAGCGTCCCCACCCCGCCCGAGGCGATCACGGGAATGTTCACCGCGTCCGCGATGGCGCGGGTCAGGGGGATGTTGAAGCCCGCCCGCGTGCCGTCGCGGTCCATGGAGGTCAGCAGGATCTCGCCCGCGCCCTTGGCCTCGACCGTGCGGGCGAAGTCCACGGCGTCGATGCCGGTGGGCTTGCGGCCGCCATGGGTGAAGATTTCCCACCGGCCGTCCGCGACCGACTTGGCGTCGATGGCCACAACGATGCACTGGCTGCCGAAGCGGTCGGCGGCATGGGCCACGACATCGGGATCGGCGACGGCGGCAGAGTTGAAGCTGACCTTGTCGGCCCCCGCAAGCAGCAGCGCCCGCACATCGTCATGCGTCCTGACGCCGCCGCCGACGGTCAGCGGCACGAAGCATTGTTCGGCGGTGCGCGTCACCAGATCGAACATGGTGCCCCGGTTTTCATGCGTGGCGTGGATGTCCAGGAAGCAGATCTCGTCCGCGCCGGCGGCGTCATAGGCCTTGGCCGCCTGCACGGGGTCGCCCGCGTCGATCAGGTCCACGAAGTTGACGCCCTTGACGACGCGGCCGTCGGCCACGTCCAGGCAGGGAATGATGCGGGTCTTGAGCATGGGCTTCTCCTTGCAGGGCCGTCCTATGCGCAAATGGCGTTCCGTTGAAGATGCGATTTGGGGGTGATACCGTGCCGCCAACCGAACGGAGGCCCCATGGACGACCGGCACAAGACCGAACCCCGCCTGACCTCGCTGTCCCACGGCGGCGGCTGCGGCTGCAAAATCGCGCCGGGGGTGCTGACGGGCCTTCTGCGCGGCACCGCGATGCTGCCGGTGCCGGATGCGCTGCTGGTGGGGATCGAGACGGCGGACGACGCCGCCGTCTACCGGCTGAACGACCGGCAGGCGCTGGTGGCGACCACGGATTTCTTCATGCCCATCGTGGATGATCCGCTGGATTTCGGGCGCATCGCGGCGACAAACGCGATCAGCGACGTTTACGCCATGGGCGGCACGCCGATCATGGCGCTGTCGCTGGTGGGGATGCCGATCAACACGCTGTCGGGCGAAACCATCGCCCGGATCCTGGAAGGCGGCGCGATGGCCTGCCGCGAGGCGGGGATCCCCATCGGCGGCGGCCACACCATCGATTCGGTCGAGGCGATCTATGGCCTGGTGGCCCTGGGTCTGGTCGATCCGGCGCATGTGAAGCGCAATTCGGGGGCGCGTCCGGGCGACGTGCTGATCCTGGGCAAGCCGCTGGGCGTGGGCGTGATGTCGGCGGCGCTGAAAAAGGGCGCGCTGTCCCCGGATGGTTACGCCGCGATGATCGCGGCCACGACCAAGCTGAACACGCCCGGCCCGGATCTGGCGCGGCTGCCGGGGGTTCACGCCATGACCGACGTGACGGGCTTCGGCCTGGCGGGCCACGCCCTGGAAATGGCGCGGGGGTCGGGATGCGATCTGCGCTTGGACTGGCAGTCGGTGCCGCTGCTGAGCGGGGTGCGCGATCTGGCGGCGCAGGGCTTTGCCACCGGCGCCTCGGGCCGCAACTGGGCCAGCTACGGGGCCGAGGTCGCGCTGCCGGGGGGCTTTGCCGAAACCGACCGCGCGCTTCTGACCGATCCCCAGACCAGCGGCGGGCTGCTGGTCGCCTGCGTCGAGGACCAGGCCGAGGCTGCCCTGGCGATCTTCCGCGACCACGGCTTTGCCGAGGCGGCGGTGATCGGGCGGGCGGCCGAAGGAGCGGGGGAAATCGTCATCTCCTGACGGCCCAAGGCTGACGTAACGGCCAGGGCGTGGAAAATCTTGACCGGTTTTCGGCCTTCGCGCATACCCGGCTTACCAAGGAACTGGCCGGGACAACAAAGGCCGACCGGAGGAGGGGTTTCCAATGAGTGGCCTTTTGGCCCTGTCGCGCGGCATTGACCGCATCAATACCGTGATCGGCCGAAACGTGTCATGGCTGATCCTGCTTGCCATCTTCGTCAGCGCCATCAACGCCATCATCCGCAAGGCCTTCAGCATCTCGTCCAACGCCTGGCTTGAATTGCAGTGGTATCTTTACGGCGCGGCCTTTCTGCTGGCGGCCGCCTACACGCTGCTGGAAAACGAACATATCCGCATCGACATCATCTTCGCCGCCTGGTCGCGCCGCGTCCAGCACTGGATCGAGCTTCTGGGCCATATCTTCTTTCTGATGCCCTTCGTCCTGCTGACCCTGTGGCTGTGCTGGCCCTGGCTCGCCCGGTCGTACCGCACGGGCGAGATGTCGATGAACGCGGGCGGGCTGATGCTGTGGCCCGCCAAGGCGCTGCTGTTCACGGGCTTCGTGCTGCTGTTCTTTCAGGGAATTTCGGAAATCATCAAGAAGATCGCCGTCATGCGGGGCCTCATTCCCGACTTCAACGCCCCCATGGGCCATCATGCGCCCCTGGACCTGGACGAGGAACTGCTGCAACAGGCGGGCTTCGCCGATCCCGACCATCCGATGACCGATCTGCCGGTGGACAAGTCGCGCGAGGACATCCGCAAATGATGGAACTTATCGCGCAGAACATGGCGCCGATCATGTTCGTTTCGCTGATCGTGTTTCTGCTGCTGGGCTATCCGGTCGCCTTCGCGCTGGCCGCCAACGGCCTGCTGTTCTTCGTCATCGGGGTGGAACTTGCGCCGCTGTCGGGCGGGTCGATCAACCTCAGCTGGCCCTTGCTCGGCGCGCTGCCCGACCGCTTCTTCGGAGGGGTCGTCGCCAACGAGACATTGCTGGCCATCCCCTTCTTCACCTTCATGGGCATCGTGCTGGAAAAATCCGGCATGGCCGAGGATCTGCTGGACACGATCGGCCAGCTGTTCGGCCCCATCCGCGGCGGCCTTGCCTATGCGGTGATCATCGTGGGGGCGCTGCTGGCCGCCACCACGGGCGTCGTCGCGGCGTCGGTGATCGCCATGGGCCTGATCTCGCTGCCGATCATGCTGCGATACGGCTATGACCGGCGGATCGCGGCGGGCACCATCGCGGCGTCGGGGACGCTGGCGCAGATCATCCCGCCCTCGCTGGTGCTGATCGTGCTGGCCGACCAGCTGGGCCGGTCGGTGGGCGACATGTACAAGGGCGCGCTGATCCCCGGGCTGGTGCTGACCGGGATCTACATGTCCTACATCTTCGCGGTGTCGATCATCCGCCCGCAGTACCTGCCCGCCCTGCCGAAAGCGGCGCGGACGCTGGGTTCCGGCGTGACCTCGCTGATCGTGGCCCTGGCGGTCGCGGCGGGGATCTTCTGGCTGACCACGCGCTGGCTCGGGCCGGAGCATGCAGCCGATGCGCCGATCTGGGGCCTGGTGGTCGCGGTGGCGGTGATCTATGTCGTGGCCCTGATCGACAAGGCGGGCGGCATCAACATGATGTCGCGGCTGGCGCAGCAGGTCATCATCGTGCTGATCCCGCCGCTTGCGCTGATCTTCCTGGTGCTGGGCACGATCTTCCTGGGCATCGCGACGCCGACCGAGGGCGGCGCCATGGGGGCCGTGGGCGCCCTGGTCATGGCGGGCATCAAGCGCCGGCTGAGCATGGACGTGATCCGCCAGGCGCTTTACGCCACCACGCGGCTGTCGGCCTTCGTGATGTTCATCCTGATCGGCGCGCGGGTCTTCTCGCTGACCTTCTATGGCGTGAACGGGCATCTGTGGGTCGAACACCTGCTGACCTCGCTGCCGGGGGGCGAATACGGCTTCCTGATCGTCGTTTCGATCCTGGTGTTCTTTCTGGCCTTCTTCCTGGATTTCTTCGAGCTGGCCTTTATCATCGTGCCCTTGCTGGCCCCTGCGGCCGAGGCCCTGGGAATCGACCTGATCTGGTTCGGCGTGATCCTGGGCGTGAACATGCAGACCGCCTTCATGCACCCGCCTTTCGGCTTCGCCCTGTTCTATCTGCGGTCGGTCGCACCCAAGGCCGACTACATCGACAAGGTCACGAAAAAGCGCATGGCCCCGGTGAAAAGCAGCCAGATCTATTGGGGCGCGGTGCCGTTCGTCTGCATCCAGCTGATCATGATCGGCGTGGTGATCGCCTTTCCGGGGCTGGTCATGCACTACAAGGGCGCGCCGGTGGACACGTCCAATGTCCGGCTGGAGATCCCGGCGGGCGATACGGGCGGGTTCGGCAGTCTGGGCGGCGGGCTTGGCGGCGGATTGGGCGGCGGACTGGGCGGCGGATTGGGCGGGTCGCCCTTCGGACAGCAGGCCCCGGCCGGCGGGGGCGCGCCTGCGCCCGCGGGCGGCTTGGGCGGCACGCCTCCGGGTCTGGGGGCGCCTGCCGCACCGGCGCCCGCGACGCCCTTGCCGGCCCCGGCACCGGCAGATGGGGCGACCGCGCCCCAGCCTGCGCCGGCGCAGGGCGGACTTGGGCTTGGCGGTCCGCCGCCCGGCCTGGGCGGCGGCAACTGACGAAAAAAGGCCGGGCGGAATGCTGACACATTCCGGCTTTTAGGACACGCAGCAGTTGGCCTGTCGGATACCATCCGGCAGGCCATTGTTCTTCTGCAAGATTTCAGCCGCCGCTCTGACACATCGCGCGGTTGAGGGCGCGCGCAGCTGCGCCTGGAAACACTTTATAGGGGATTTTGGATTATTGCGCTTCGCAGCAGGCGATGATGGCCAATCTACGGAGCGACGCAATGATCAAGACGCGAGGCAACTTGCAAGTCACGACTCTGCCGAAGCTCACCGTTTCCCAACTTTATCCCGAACAACGAAAGGAAATCAACCTCAATACCTGCGGCGATCCCGACTGCGGCAACTACGGCGTTTCCCCCGACCCGGTGTTCGACCAATTCGTAGGTAGGGGCGCAATCGCCCGGCGCCAAGCGGCCGGACGAAAAGACCCGAGAATTGCGGCAGGTCTCGGCTTCTACACGATAAGTTCCGTGAAGGACGAGGAGCGCATCTCGAAGGTCCTCAACTTCCATAACGCTCCGGCGGTATGGAGCGATGGCCGCCGATTGGTGTGTCGCCATCAGCAGGACGCCTCGGCGTGCAAGGTCGGTTTTTCCCTGCTTTCGAACCAGCACTTCCTGGATGAAGTCGAAAGGCTGAGGGATCACGACGGCGTCCTCGACGGTCCGAGATGCGGAGCGTGTGGAAGACGATATCTCGACGCACCAGAGGAATTCGCCCTGAACGGCGCCAACGGAAAGGATCCGAGAACGAAGCGCCCATTGGGGGTCCGCGTGATCCACAAACCTTGCAAGGGCCAAAAGGGCGCGCGCTTCACCGTCGCGAAGGACCACCAGGATCAGCGCGATCGGGAAGACAACATCAAGATTTTGAAGATGCTGGTGAACGGGGCGTCGATCAACGCCATTCAGCGGGTTCTGACCTGCCCCAGAACCGGCGAGCGCGCCGGCATGTCCCGGATCTATGACCGGATCTTCTGGCTCGAGCGGACGCTTCTCGCGTTCGAGCGTGCCCAGATCGGGAATTGGCGCAAGGAACTGGAGGGCAGAGGGCTGTTCCGCCATACGCGTATCGCGCACGACGACATCGTGCTGGGGATCAACTGGGAAACCTCCGCGGATCGCCGCATCACCGCCCTGAACTGCACGGCCTCGACCGACATCCGGAGCGGGTATGTATTCCGCCTCGATGTGGATTTCGATCCCCGCGTCGATCCGGTCGAGATGTTCAAGGCCGCCTACCTTGATGCCAACCGGAATCCGAAGAACCTGCACGGTCAGTATCGGAACGCGACACAAAACTTCGTTGCTCCGCTTCTGCACTACCAACGCCCCACGGGCCGTTTCGATGAGGCTGCGTTCTTCGGAGCCTGCCAATCGAGCCTGCGCTTGTTCGCGGTGCAGACCGAGGACGCCTTCGGCGGGGCCACGCTGCCGCCGGATGTCCAGCAGGCCATAACAGACGCGCGCTGGTTCGCCGACGCTGCCGAAGTTATAGGAGAAGGGTGGTTCGGGCTTTCCGAGCATCGGCGCGACAGCCGAAACACCTTCACCGGCATCATGACGCGTGATGCCTACACAAAGGCTGCCCATCTGGCCCTGCTGAAAGAGATGCTGCCCGAGGGCAAGATGACCCTGGTGTCGGAACAGGAAGCCCTTATCGCACGGACCGTGCCGCACATCTTTCGCGACGACATCCTTGCGGACCGCTTCGAATGGCTTGCCATCGCCTTCGACAAGGAGGCCACGAAGCCGAAGGTCCAGCACCGCGTCGGCGTGTTCCGCAGCAGTCTCGAACAGTTCAAGCAGTCCTATGCGGGTCAGGAGATCTCCGACTGGGAAATGCTCGAACTGTTTGTCGAACATGCGAGGACGCCCGCGACATCCAGCACGCGAAGCGGGGCGACCGGGCCTGCCCATGGCGCCACCTTCGAGTCGCGTGCCTTCCCGCAGGTTTGGATCGCTTCCCCCGCCGAGATCGCTGGCGAAACGCAGAAGATCGTCGGGTTCCCGATCCTGTCGCCGCGGTATCGCTCGCGGCTGCGGCCCCTCGCCTACGATGCCAGCCCGACCGACCCGGAGCTTCGCGCCGCCCTGGCGTGCCGTGTCCTGCGCGCCACCATCCAGCCCACCAGCACTTTTTTCAACGCTCTGCGCACACGCCTCGCTCTCGCTGGGCGTGCCGGCGGCAGATCGACGCGGAACGGCCCCAGCTTCGTCAGCGGCGCCGCCTACAATCCGCGGGTGTTGATCGCCGTGCTCAATATCTATCGCATCTACTACAACTGGTTCGACCCGCGTTCCTATGTCTCGGAACTGAACGAGAACGACAGCACCGAGCCGGTCGCACCCGGAACCGTGGCCAAGCGCGTGCCGGGTTCGTCGGATCGGATCACCGTCCCGAAGCAGAGAAAGCGGGTGTCGATCAAGCAAACGCCCGCCATGCGCCTCGGCCTTCAAGACCGGATCGGAAGGCCGTCGCCCCGCAAGGCGCCGGATCTCCACAGGGTTCTCTACAAGCCATGGATACTCCACGGCACGCCGATCGGGACCCGGTTCGAAGGATGATAAGAAGCCCGCCCCGGAAACGGAGCGGGCTGTGTCCTAAGGGCCGGAATGTGTCAGCGGAATGCCCGGCCTTTTCCTTTCGGCGTGACGCGCCGGCGGTCAGCCTTGTGTCGGCGCCAGCTTGCCGTTGCGCTGCTGGATCATCATGAACGTGTCAAAGGTGTATTCCGCCGTCTGGTTGTACAGGTACCAGTCGTCGCGGAACTGCAACTGCGCCTCGTATTGCCGCTTGAAATGCTCGTTCTGGCCGGCGATCTCGGCGTAAACCTCGTGCGCCGCCGTAAAGGCGGCGGTCAGGATTTCCTCGCTGTAGGTCCGCAACTGCGCGCCCGACGCGGCCAGTTCCTTCAGCGCGGTCGGGTTCTTGTAGTCGTATTTCGCCAGCATGTTCAGGTCGGTCGCCTGGCAGCAGGTGCGCAGCAGCGACTTGTAGCTTTCGGGCAGCTCGTCGAATTTCCCCTTGTTGAAGAAGAAGCTGACGGTCGGCCCGCCTTCCCAGAAACCGGGGTAATAGTAGTAGGGCGCGACCTTCTGGAAACCCAGCTTGTTGTCGTCGTAGGGGCCGACCCATTCGGCGGCGTCGATGGTGCCCTTCTCCAGCGACGGATAGATGTCGCCGCCCGCGATCTGCTGGGGCACCACGCCCAGCTTTTCCACAACGCGGCCAGCAAGGCCCGAGATGCGCATCTTGACGCCCTGCATGTCGGCCAGTGTGTTGACTTCCTTGCGGAACCAGCCGCCCATCTGCACGCCGGTGTTGCCGCCGGGATAGCCGACAAGGCCCACGGTTTCCAGGAACTGGTTGTACTGGTCGATGCCGCCGCCCTGATAGTTGTAGGCGTTCTTCGCGCGCGCGCTGAAGGTGAAGGGCAGGTCGGCGCCGGGGGCGAAGGCCGGATCCTTGCCCCAGTTGTAATAGCCCACCGAATGGGCGGATTCGACGGTTCCGTCGGCGGCGGCGTTGATGGCGTCAAGGCCCGGCACGATCTCGCCCGCGGCAAAGACCTGGATGTTGAACTTGCCGTCGGAGGCTTCCTTCAGCCGCATCGACAGCTCCTCGCCGCCGCCATAGATCGTGTCGAGCGATTTGGGGAAGGACGAGGCCAACCGCCAGTTGATCGTCGGCGCCTCCTGCGCGATGGCCGGTGCCGCCAGGGTGGCGCTGGCCGCGGCCGCGACGCCGCCGACCGACGCCTTGGTCAGAAACGACCTGCGGTGCAGGGTCTTGGAATCTTTCATGAACTTTCCTCCGGTCAGGGCAATCACGATTGCTGCCCAACGGGGCCTTGCCCCGAATGACAGCAGTTTAGCCGGTGATTGCCGCCTGTCGAGTGGCGAGCATGGAAGGCCCGGAAAAAATGAAGCCGCCCCCGCGGTGACGTGGGGGCGGCGCCGTTCTTGGCTTGCCTGCCGGTCAGCGCAGGATGCTTTTGCCCGCGTATTCGGCGGTGGCGCCCAGCATTTCCTCGATGCGGATCAGCTGGTTGTATTTGGCCAGCCGGTCCGACCGCGCCAGGCTGCCGGTCTTGATCTGGCCGCAGTTGGTGGCGACCGCCAGGTCGGCGATGGTGGCGTCTTCGGTCTCGCCCGAGCGGTGGGACATGACGCTGGTATAGCCGTTGCAGTCGGCCAGGCGCACGGCGTCCAGCGTTTCCGACAGGGTGCCGATCTGGTTGACCTTGACCAGCAGGCTGTTGCCGCAGCCCTTTTCGATCCCCTCGGCCAGACGGCGCGGGTTGGTCACGAACAGGTCGTCGCCCACCAGCTGCACCGATGCGCCCAGGCGGTCGGTCAGCAGCTTCCAGCCGTCCCAGTCGTCCTCGGCGCAGCCGTCCTCGATCGACAGGATCGGATAGTCGGCGCAGAGCGCGGCGAGGTAGTCCACGTTCTCGGCCGAGGAAAGCGACTTGTTCTCGCCCTTCATCTCGTACTTGCCGTTCTTGAAGTATTCAGTGGAGGCGCAGTCCAGCGCCAGCATGATGTCGTCGCCGGGCTTGTAGCCCGCCTTCTCGACCGCGCGCAGGATGAAGTCCAGCGCGTCGCGGGTGCTGCTTAGGTTCGGGGCAAAGCCGCCCTCGTCGCCCACGCCGGTCGCCAGGCCCGCCGCAGACAACTCCTTCTTCAGCGTGTGGAAGACTTCCGATCCCATGCGCACGGCGTCGCGGATGTTTTCCGCGGAAACCGGCATGATCATGAATTCCTGGATGTCGATGGGGTTGTCGGCATGTTCGCCGCCGTTGATGATGTTCATCATCGGCACCGGCAGGATCCGCGCCGCCGTTCCCCCGACATAGCGGTATAGCGGCTGCTGGCAGGCATCCGCCGCGGCCTTGGCCACCGCAAGGCTAACGCCCAGGATGGCGTTTGCGCCCAGCCGGCCCTTGTTGGGGGTGCCGTCCAGTTCGCACATCATGGCGTCGATGGCGCGCTGTTCGGTCGCGTCCTCGCCGATCAGGTTCTCGGCGATCTCGCCGTTCACGGCGGCCACGGCCTCCAGCACGCCCTTGCCCAGATAGCGCGCCTTGTCGCCGTCGCGCTTTTCGACCGCCTCGTGCGCGCCCGTGGACGCCCCCGAGGGAACGGCCGCCCGGCCCATGGTGCCGTCCTCCAGCGTCACGTCGACCTCGACGGTCGGGTTGCCGCGGCTGTCCAGGATCTCTCGCGCGTAGATGTCGATGATGGCGGTCATGAACGCCCCTCCGTTGCTTGCGTCGCGGCCTTCATAGCTGCCGCGGGGGCAGGCCGGAAGCCGCAAATTTCAGGGCGGCGGATCGCAGTCCGGTTGGCATCCGTCCGGCGGCGGGATGCCCGGACCGAATGCGGAAGGCGCAAGCCGCAGGGCAGGAAACCAGGCGCCGGCCACCCGGCAACGGCTTACGGCTGTTCGATCTCGGCCCAGATGGGCAGGTGGTCGGACGCGTCCCGCGCATCCGCCCCGGTGAAGACGCCATGCCTCAGCACGTCGAGGTGATGCGAGATGGCAATCCGGTCGAACCGCAGGCGCGGCATCGGCGCGGGATAGGACGGTCCCGGTGCAATGACGCGGAAGCCCGCCAGCGATTCCAGGCCTCGGCTGTCATGCCATTCGTTGAAGTCGCCCATCAGGACGATGTTGTCGTCCGCGATGCGCGCCGCTTGCGCGGTGATGCGCGCCAGTTGCGCCCGGCGGGACGACCGGGCAAGCCCCAGATGCACCCCGATCACCGTCAGCCGGGGCAGCCGCAGCACCACCGCGCCGCGCGGCTCCAGCCCCGGCAGGGGCAGGCGGCGCAGCACGGCCTGTTCCGCCAGATCCGGCCGCATCAGGATCGTTTGTCCGTGCCAGCCCAGCGAGTTTTCGCCCGTTGTCGTCATGTCGGCCGGAACCAGACCGGTGGCCTCGCGGATCAGGCGGCGGGGCAGGGCCTCGGGGCGGGCGCCCAGGCGGAAATCGACCTCTTGCAGGGCGATGATGTCGGGTTTCAGCGCGGCGATAACGGCAAGATTGCGTTCCGGCGCGTGCGGGCCGGTCAGCCCGCGGCATTTGTGCAGATTGTAACTCGCCAGTCTCAACAACGACATGCCGCCCTTGGGTGCTGGTCGCAAGATAGCCGGGGGCAGGCCAGCCGCAAGGGGATCGCGCGGCCCGGCCCAGCCTTGCCCGCGATGGGATCAGGTGCCGCAGAATGTCTGATGGACGATCTGCTCGGACAAGGGGGCGGCCGCCAGGTCGTCCCATTCCGGCCGGCGGTCGCGGGGATGCGTCACGGCCTCGAACAGGCGCCGGAAGGGGGCGAGGTCGCCCGTCACGGCTGCGGCGATCGCTTCCTCGATGCGGTGGTTGCGCGGGACGCGGACGGGGTTCGCGTGGCGCATCAGATCCGGGTCGGGATCGCGCGCCCGCCAGTCGGCGGCCCAGGCGTCGAAGGCCTCGCGGTCGGTGAACTCGTCCTGCGCGGCGCCGTCGGACAGGCCCGCGAAGACGCGCGTGAAGTCCGCGCGCTGCTGGGCCATCATGCTCAGCAGGCGTTCGGCCAAGGGCTGCGCGTCCGCGGCCTCGGTCAGGCCCAGCTTTTCGCCGAAACGCCGCCGCCATGCCGCCTGATACAGCGGCGCAAAGGCGTGGACGGATTTCGTCGCGGCCTCGATGGCGGCCTCGCGCTCGCCCATCAGGGGGATCAGGCAGGTGGCAAGCTGGGCCAGGTTCCACACCGCGATCTGCGGCTGCTGCGCCCAGGCATAGCGCCCGCCCCGGTCGATCGACGAAAACACCGTGTCGGGATGATAGGCGTCCATGAAGGCGCAGGGGCCATAGTCGATCGTCTCGCCGGACACCGCCATGTTGTCGGTGTTCATCACCCCGTGAATAAAGCCGAGCGCCATCCAGTGCGCGATGGTTTCCGCCTGGCGGGCGACAACGTGATCCAGCAGCGACAGCGGGCCGTTCGCCGTCGGATAATGCCGGGCGACGACGTGATCGGTCAGGGCTGCCAAGGCGTCGTCCTGCCCCCGCACCGCGAAATACTGAAAGGTGCCGACCCGGATGTGGCTGGCGGCGACGCGGGTCAGGACCGCGCCGGGCAGGGCGGTTTCGCGCCACACGGTTTCGCCCGTCGCGACCGCCGCCAGGGCACGGGTGGTCGGCACGCCCATCGCGTGCATGAATTCGCTGACGACGTATTCGCGCAGCACCGGACCAACCCAGGCCCGGCCGTCGCCGCGCCGGGAAAAGGGCGTCGGCCCGCTGCCCTTCAATTGGATGTCGAAGCGCGCGCCGTCGGGGGCCTTGATCTCGCCCAGCAGGACCGCGCGGCCGTCGCCCAGCTGGGGAACGAAGCCGCCGAACTGGTGGCCCGCATAGGCCTGGGCGATGGGTTCGGCCCCTTCCGGCACCGCATTGCCCGCCAGCATCGCCACGCCCTCGGGGCTGGACAGCCAGCCCGTGTCCAGACCCAGCCTGCGCGCCAGCCCCTCGTTCAGCGCCAGCAGGCGGGGTTCGGCCACGGGCGTGGGCGCCACGCGGGCAAAGAAACCCTGCGGCAGGCGGGCATAGCTGTTGTCGAAATGGATCATCGGGGCCTCCTGTCCCTTTCATCTAGGAACCGGAGGCTTGTGTAAAAAGACCTTGGCCGTCAGCCGCGCGGCTTGACGTGCGGCGAACGGGTGATGCCCGCGCCGTGCAATGCGCCTGCCAGGGCTCCTCCGGCCAGCGGGGCCAGGATGAACAGCCACAACTGCGACAGCGCCTGACCGCCCGCGAAGACCGCGGGCCCGATGGACCGCGCGGGGTTCACCGACACGCCCGTCACGTCGATGCCGACCAGGTGGATGCCCGCCAGCGTCAACCCGATCGCCAGCCCGCCGAAGCCCGCGGGCGCGTCGGTCTGCGTGGCGCCCAGGATCACCGTCACGAACAGGAAGGTCGCCACGAATTCGAACACCAGGGCGGCGAACAGCGTGTATTCGCCGTTGTAACCCATGCCCCAGCCGTTCTGGCCCAACCCGTTCTGAGCGACGGAATAATCCGCCTTGCCCGAGGCGATAACCAGAACAACGGCCGCGGCCGCCGCCGCCCCCAGGATTTGCGCAATGCAATAGGTGACGAAATCGCCCCCGCCCATCCGCCCCGAGGTCAGAAAGCCCAGCGACACCGCCGGATTCAGTTGCGCCCCCGAGATCGCGCCCAGACCATAGGCCGCCGCGACGATGGACAGGCCGAAGGCCATGGCGATGCCGTGAAAGCCGATCTGCGCGCCCATCAGGACGGCGGATCCGACGCCGAAAAACACGAGTATAAAGGTGCCGATGAATTCGGCGATGGCCTTGCCGGACATGATCACTCTCCATACACGACGAGGATTCTTCTGAACCCCACGGTTCGGATTGTGCCTTGGTTCCGGCATATGGCAAGCCTCTTGAACCGGGGATGCGGTCGGCGTATCGCATCCCCTTGAACCAGGAGCTTGGCCCATGAAATTCCTCGACCTCGCCAAAGTCTATATCCGCTCGGGCGGCGGCGGCGCGGGCTGCGTGTCCTTCCGGCGCGAGAAGTTCATCGAATACGGCGGCCCCGACGGCGGCGACGGCGGCAATGGCGGCGATGTCTGGGCCGAGGCGGTCGAGGGGCTGAACACCCTGATCGACTTTCGCTATCAGCAGCATTTCTTCGCCAAGTCCGGCCAGCACGGCATGGGCAGCCAGATGACCGGCAAGTCGGGCGAGGATGTCGTCCTGAAAGTGCCCGTTGGAACCGAGATCCTTGAGGAGGACGAGGAAACCGTTATCGCCGACCTGACCGAACCGGGCCAGCGGGTGCTGCTGGCGCGCGGCGGGAACGGCGGGTGGGGGAACCTGCATTTCAAGACCTCGACCAACCGCAGCCCCCGCAACGCCAATCCGGGCCAGCCGGGGGTGGAGCGCACGATCTGGCTGCGGCTGAAGCTGATCGCGGATGCCGGGCTGGTGGGTCTGCCGAATGCCGGGAAATCGACCTTCCTGGCGGCGGTGTCGAACGCCCGGCCCAAGATCGCGGATTACCCCTTCACCACGCTGCATCCGAACCTGGGGGTGGTGGGCATCGACGGCCATGAATTCGTCATGGCCGACATCCCCGGCCTGATCGAGGGCGCCAGCGAGGGCAGGGGCCTGGGCGACCAGTTCCTGGGCCATGTCGAACGCTCGAACGTGCTGCTGCATCTGGTGGACGGCACGTCCGAGGACGTGGCGTCTGATGCCCGCACCATCCTGACCGAGCTTGAGGCCTATTCCCCGGTGCTGATGCAGAAGCCCCGCGTGACGGCCCTGAACAAGATCGACGCTCTGGACGACGACACCATCGCCGAGCGCAGGGCCGAACTGGAAGCCGAGATCGGGGGCCCGGTCCTGCTGATGTCGGGCGTCGCCAAGCTGGGCGTGACCGAGGTGCTGCGCGCGCTGTGGACGCAGATCGAGCCGACCCGCCGCGCCGCGAAGAACGAACCCGAGGCGCCATGGCAGCCGTAAGCCCGACGCTGACCGCGGCGCGGCGGCTGGTGGTCAAGGTCGGCTCGGCGCTGCTGGTGGACGAAAACGGCCTGCGGGGCGAATGGCTGCGGGCCTTGTGCGACGACGTGGCCGATTGGCGCGGGCGCGGCTGCGACGTGGTGCTGGTGTCCTCGGGGTCCATCGCGCTTGGGCGGCGGGTGCTGGGCCTGCCCGGGGGCGCGCTGCCGCTGGAACGGGCGCAGGCTGCCGCCGCCGTGGGTCAGATCCGGCTGGCGCGCGCCTATGAGGAGGCCCTGGCCCCGCATGGCGTGACCACCGCGCAGGTTCTCTTGACGCTGGAGGACAGCGCGGACCGCCGTCGTTATCTGAACAGCCGCGCGACGATGCAGACGCTGCTGTCCCTGGGCGTCGTGCCCATCGTCAACGAGAACGACACCGTGGCGACCGACGAAATCCGCTTCGGCGACAACGACCGTCTGGCGGCGCAGATCGCCGTGACCTGCGGCGCCGACCAGTTGCTGCTGCTGTCGGACGTGGACGGGCTTTACACCGCCAATCCCAAGACCGACCCGACCGCCCGCCATCTGCCGGTGATCGAACACATGACGCCCGAGATCGAGGCCATGGGCGGCGATCCGGTGTCCGGCCTTTCCAAGGGCGGCATGAAGACCAAGCTGTTGGCCGCGCGCACCGCCATCGCCGGGGGCTGCGCCATGGCGATCGCCGAGGGATCGGTGCTGCGGCCCTTGTCGGCGGTGGCGAATGGCGCGCGGTGCAGCTGGTTCCTGGCCGAAAGCGACCCGCAGCTTGCCCGCAAGCGCTGGATCGCGGCCATGAAGCCCAAGGGCGCGCTTGTGGTGGACAAGGGCGCGGTGGACGCCCTGCGCCGGGGAAAGTCGCTGTTGCCCGCGGGCGTGCGCACGGTGGTGGGCGACTTCGGGCGGGGCGACCCCGTGGCGATCACCGGCCCCTCGGGCGCGACGCTGGCGACCGGCCTGACCCGCTATACCGCCGACGAGGCGCGGCGCATCGCGGGCAACCGGTCCGACCAGATCGAGGCGATCCTGGGCTATACCGGCCGCGCCGCCCTGGTTCACCGCGACGACATGGCGCTGTAGCGCCCCGGCATCGCGGCCGGGGCGCGCGCCAGGATCAGGCTGCCTTCTTGCCGCTGCCGTAACGGTCGTAGAAGCCCCGCCCGCTGTCCGCCATCTCGCGCAGCAGCCGGGGCGCCGAGAAGCGGTCGCCGTGGTCGGCCGTCAGCCGGTCGCAGATTTCGACCGCGCGGGCCGCCCCCAGCATGTCCAGCCAGGCGAAAGGCCCGCCGGTCCAGGGCGCAAATCCCCAGCCGAGGATCGCGCCGACATCGCCCTCGCGGATGTCTTCCAGCACGCCATCCTCGAAGGCGCGCACGGCTTCCAGCGTTTGCGCGAACATCAGCCGATGCTGCACGGCGGTCAGGTCCGGCTGGTCGTCCGCCTGGGGATAGCGGGCTGCCAGCCCATCCCACAGCCCCTGCCGCTTGCCGTCCTCGCCATAGGCATAAAAGCCCGCCTTCGACTTGCGGCCCAGGCGGCCAGCGTCTGCCATCCAGAACAGCACCTCGTCCACCGCGCCGTCGGGATAGGCCTCGCCCATGGCCGCGCGGGTGGCCTTGGCGATCTTCACGCCCAGGTCGATGGAAGTCTCGTCCACCAGTTGCAGCGGCCCCAGCGGCATTCCCATCAGCTTGGCGGCGTTTTCGACCAGCACGGGGTTGACCCCCTCGGCCACCATGCGGATGCCTTCGTTGATATAGGGGATGATGCAGCGGTTGGCATAGAAGAAGCGCGCATCGTTCACGACGATGGGCGTCTTGCGGATCTGGCGCACGAAATCCAGCGCCTTGGCGACGGCGCGCGGACCGGTTTCGCGGCCCTTGATGATCTCGACCAGGTTCATCTTGTCCACGGGGCTGAAGAAATGAATGCCGATGAACTGATCGGGCCGCGTGCTGGCGCGGGCCAGGTCGCTGATCGGCAGGGTCGAGGTGTTGGTGGCGAAGATCGCGTCCGGCGGGATCACGGCCTCGGCCTTTTTCGTGACCTCGGCCTTGACCTGCGGGTCCTCGAACACCGCTTCCACGATCAGGTCGCAGCCTTCCAGCGCGGCATAATCGGTTGTGGCGGTGATGCGGGCCAGCACCTCGGCCTTCTTCTCGGGCGTCGATTTCTTGCGGCCGATGGCCTTGTCCAGCAGGCCCTCGGAATAACCCTTGCCCTTGTCGGCGCTTTCCTGCTTCGCGTCGATCAGCACCACCTGGATCCCCGCCATGGCGCTGACATAGGCGATGCCCGCGCCCATCATCCCGGCGCCCAGGATGCCGACCTTTCTGACCGACTGGTCCGGCGCCTCGGGGCGGTTGGCGCCCTTTTCCAGCGCCTCCTTGTTGATGAACAGGCTGCGGATCATCGCGGTGCTGCTGGGGTTCATCAGCACATGGGTGAACCACCGCGCCTCGATCTTCAGCGCGGTGTCGAAGGGCACCTGCGCCCCCTCGTAGACCGCCGACAGCAGCGCCTTGGCCGCCGGATAGACGCCCATGGTCCTGCCGTTCACCATGGCCGATGCGCCGACAAAGGTCATGAAGCCCGCCGGATGATAAGGCTCGCCCCCCGGCATCTTGTAGCCCTTCTGGTCCCACGGCTTGACCAGATCGGCGTCAGAGGCGTTCAGCACCCATTCGCGGGCGGCGGCCAGCGGATCCTCCGCCACCTCGTCGATCAGCCCGGCGGCCTTGGCCTTTCTCGGGTCCGACAGCTTGCCTTCCAGCAGGAAGGGCGCGGCGGCCATGGCGCCCAGCTTGCGCGACAGGCGGATCGTGCCGCCGCCGCCGGGAAAGATGCCGACCATGATCTCGGGCAGGCCGATCTTGGCGCGGGCGTTGTCGGCGGCAAAGATGCGGTGCGTGGCCAGCGGCAGTTCCAGCCCGATGCCAAGCGCGGTGCCGGGCAGGGCGGCGGCGACGGGCTTGCCGCCCTTTAGCGTCTTGGGGTCCATGCCCGCGCGCTCGATCTTGCGCAGGACATGGTGCAGCGACATGATCCCGTCGAACACCGCCTGCGCGCCGCCCCCCTTCATGCCCGCAATGACGTTCAGGTCCATGCCGGCGGCGAAATCCTTCTTGCCGCTGGTGATGACGATGCCCTTCACGGCTGCGTCCGCCAGGGCGTCGTCCATCAGGCTGTTCAGCTCGGACGCGCCCTCCAGCGACAGCACGTTCATCGACTTGCCGGGCACGTCCCAGGTGATGATCGCGACGCCGTCGGCGTCCTTCTGCATGGTGAAGTCGGTCATTCGTTTTCTCCCTTCGTCGGGTAGGGGGTGCCGTCAAGATGCGTGTACCCGGCGTCCGTGGCCAGCATGTCGAGTCCCGGATAATGGCAGACGTTTCTGGGATCGCGGGTTCCCGCGATCAGATAGGTGGCAGGCTTGCCGGAGTGGTTCTTCAGCACATGCGCAACCGGAACACCTGCCTTCCAGCAGCACCAATCTCCAGGACGGACCACAGTTTCGCGATCATCCTCGATCACCGTCAGCTCGCCTTCCAGCATGTAGAGGAACTCGTCCTCGTGCTCCTCCCAGTGCTGCTGACTGGACTGCTTTCCGGGATGCAGCGTTTCCAGCGCGATGCCGAACTGGGTCAGCCCGCCCGCCTCGGTCAGGTGACGGTAGGTGACGAAGCCGCGACCAAGGTTCCAGGGATCGGGATAGCGCGAAACCCCCTCGGTCAAAGGCACGCCGTCCTTGCGAAAGATCGCCATCACACGCGCTCGATGATGGTGGCCGCGCCCATGCCGGACGCGATGCACAGCGTCGCAAGGCCCACTTCCTTGTCCTGGCGTTCCAGCTCGTCCAGCAGCGTGCCGATGATGATGGCGCCGGTCGCGCCCAGCGGATGCCCAAGGGCCATCGCGCCGCCATTGACGTTGACCTTGGCCGGATCGACCTGGAAGGCCTGCATGAAGCGCAAAACCACGGCGGCAAAGGCCTCGTTCACCTCGAACAGGTCGATGTCGCCGATGGACATGCCGCTGTCGGCCAGGATCTTTTCGGTGACGGGGACCGGGCCGGTCAGCATGATCGTGGGATCGGTGCCGATCTTGGCGGTGGCGCGGATCCGGGCGCGGGGGCGCAGGCCGTGGGCCTTGCCGAATTCCTCGTTGCCGATCAGGACGGCGGCGGCACCGTCCACGATGCCGCTGCTGTTGCCGGCGTGGTGGATGTGGTCGATGCGGTCGAGATGCGGATATTTCAGCATCGCCACCTTGTCGAAGCCGGGCATCACCTCGCCCATGTCCTTGAAGGCGGGCTTCAGCTTGGCCAGATCCTCCATGGTGGTCCCGGGGCGCATGTATTCGTCGCGGTCGAGAATGGTCAGGCCGTTCTGGTCCCTGACCGGCACGATCGAGCGGGCGAAGCGCCTTTCCTCCCACGCCTGCGCGGCGCGGCGCTGGCTTTCCACGGCCAGCCTGTCGGCTTCCTCGCGGGAAAAGCCGTATTCGGTGGCGATGATGTCGGCGCTGATGCCCTGCGGGACGAAATAATGGTTCATCGCGACCGTGGGATCGACGGCGATGGCGGCCCCGTCGCTGCCCATGGGAACGCGGCTCATCATCTCGACCCCGCCGGCGATATAGCCGTTGCCCGCACCGGCCTTGACCTGGTTGGCGGCGAGATTCACGGCCTCCATGCCGCTGGCGCAGAAGCGGTTGATCGACAGGCCCGGGATGCGTTCGTCCAGATCGGATGCCAGCACCGCGGACCGCGCCAGGCAGCCGCCCTGTTCCTTGACCTGGGTGACATTGCCCCAAATCACGTCCTCGACCGCGTTTCCTTCCAGGTTGTTGCGCTCCTTGACCGCGTTCAGCAGGCGGGCGGACAGCGCCAGCGCGGTGACTTCGTGCAGGCCGCCGTCCGGGCGGCCCTTGCCGCGCGGCGTGCGGGCGGCGTCATAGATGAATGCGTCGGTCATGCGTCCTCCTTCGGCGCCCGGTCGGATGGATTGCCGGGCATCAGGTCATAAGGGTGTTTCCAGCCGGGCAGGGCGCTGATCGCGTCCAGCCAGCGGTCGATATGGGGCCAGTCCTTGCGGTCGAAGCCGAAGGGCTCGGGGTAGAACAGGTATCCGCAGCAGGCGAAGTCGGCGATGGTGGGGGCGCTGTCGGCGATCCAGTCGCGCGCGGACAGGTGATCGTCCAGGACCTTGTAGGCGGCCTTCAGGCGGCCTTGCAGGTATTCCGCCGCGCCCGCCGGGCGCTTTCCAGCGGGCAGGAAGTTCAGCAGGAACCGCGCGGGTCCGGCCTGGCCCGACAGCTTGTGGTTGTCGAACATCAGCCAGCGCAGGGTTTCATTGCGGTCGCGGCCCAGGAACTTGCCGGTGCGTTCCGCGATGTGCAACTGGATCACGGCGGATTGGGTAAGGGTCAGACCGCCTTCGCGGAAGACCGGCACCTCGCCCATGGCGTTGATCGCGCGAAAGGCAGGGCTGCGCGCCTCGCCATTGAAGAAATCGACATAGACCGGGGTCCAGTCATGGCCCGCAAGTTCCATCGTCAGCGCGGGTTTGTAGGCATTGCCGGATTCGCCAAAGCACCAGAGTTGCGCGGTCATTCTGTTCCTCCACCCCGGGGGCTTCGCGCCCCCGGACCCCCGCGGGGTATTTCGACAAAGAAGAAGGGGTTCGGATTAACCCTTTTTCAAAGTTTCGGGGCTAATCCTGCCCCTGCGGTACAGGCTGGGGAGCCGATGACCGCCAAAGGAGAAGCCGCCCCGGTTCCTGGCTGAGACATGCCGAACCTGCCGGAAGGCCGGAGGGGCCGGGGCGCACCTGCTTGTGCTTCTTCTTTGCAAAAATACCCATGACGACCTCTCCGCCCGCGATCCGCTTCAGAACGCCTCCGCCTCCAGTTCCATCACCGGCTCGGCGCCCGACCGGATGCGCGCCAGATGGGTCGCCGTCATCGGCAGTTGCCGCTTCATGTAATAGCGTCCGGTCGCAAGCTTGGTCTTCAGGAAGGCCGCGTCGCCGTTGCCGGCATCCAGCGCCTCTTGCGCCGCGACCGCCATCCGGGCCCACATCAGGCCAAGCGCGACATGGCCGAACAGGTGCATGAAGTCATAGCTGCCGGACAGGGCATCGTTCGGGTTCTTCATGCCGCGTTCCATGAAGAACATGGCGGCAGTCTGCAAATCCTTGGAGGCAGCCTTGATCGGCGCGACGAAATCGGCGGCGATCGGTCCTTCGCCGTGCTGCTTGCAGAAGGCCTTGACCATCTCGAAGAAGGCCATGACGTGCTTGCCGCCGTCCTGGGCCAGCTTGCGTCCGACCAGGTCAAGGGCCTGGACGCCGTTCGCCCCCTCATAGATCATGGTGATCCGGGCATCGCGGACGAACTGGCTCATGCCATGTTCCTCGATATAGCCGTGGCCGCCGTAAACCTGCTGGGCCAGCACGGCCGTCTCGAAGCCCTTGTCGGTCAGGAAGCCCTTGATCACCGGGGTCAGCAGCGAGACCAGCCCCTCGGCATCGGCATCGCCATGATGCCCCTTGTCGATCAGATGCGCGCCCCACAGAGCCAGCATCCGGGCGCCTTCCAGAAAGGATTTCTGGTCCATCAGCGAACGGCGGATGTCGGGATGGACGATCAGCGGGTCCGCCGCGCCCGAGGCATTCCGGGCGCCCGTCACGGCGCGGCCTTGCAGGCGGTCCTTGGCATAAGCGACCGCGTTCTGATAGGCGGGCACCGCGCAGGCATAGCCTTGCAGGCCGACGCCCAGGCGGGCCTCGTTCATCATCGTGAACATGGCGCGCATGCCCTTGTGCAGTTCGCCCAAAAGCCAGCCCTTCGCGTTGTCATAGTTCATCACGCAGGTGGCGTTGCCGTGGATGCCCATCTTTTCTTCCAGCGCGCCGACGGATACGCCGTTGCGTTCGCCCAGCGATCCGTCCGGGTTCACCAGGAACTTCGGCACGATGAACAGGCTGATCCCCTTGGTGCCCTCGCCCCCGCCCGGAGCCTTGGCCAGCACCAGATGGATGACGTTTTCCGCAAGGTCGTGATCGCCGGCCGAGATGAAGATCTTCTGGCCGGTGATCAGATAGCTGCCGTCCGGCTGCGGTTCCGCCTTGGTGCGCAGAATGCCCAGGTCGGTGCCGCTGTGGGGTTCCGTCAGGTTCATGGTGCCGGTCCAGTCGCAGCTGACCATCTTGGGCAGATAGGTGCGCTTCTGGTCGGCGGTCCCGTGGGCGCGGATCGCGGAATAGGCGCCGTGCGTCAGGCCCTGATACATGTTGAAGGCCATGTTGGCGCTGACGAACATCTCGCCCGTTGCCACGCCCAGCACATAGGGCATCCCCTGGCCGCCGTATTCCGGATCGCAGTCGAGCGCGGTCCAGCCGCCTTCCTTCATCGCCTGAAAGGCGCGGTCGAAGCCATCGGGCGTGCGGACCACGCCGTTTTCCAGCCGGCAGCCCTGCCGGTCGCCCACGGCGTTCAGCGGCGCCAGAACCTCGGCCGCCAGCTTTCCGGCGGCGTCCAGGATCGCCTCGGTAAAGCCGGGGTCCAGATCCTCGTGGCCCGGCAGGCCGGATCGCGACAGCTTCAAAACGTCATGCAGCGCGAACTGCATGTCGCGGACCGGCGGATTGTAGATCGTCATGGCGCTATCCTGTGATCGTTGCTCTGGACGTCCCAGCCAGTCGGGATTCCGCGTCGGCAAGCTGCGACTTGAGTTCGACGATCGCCTCGCTCAGGTCCGCATACTGACGCTCCATGTCCGCGAGACGCTGGCGCCCGACCGCGATGGTCGCGGCGATTTGCGCCTTGTTCGTGCCGCCGGGCTCGTAAAGCTCCAGCAGCTGGCGGAGTTCCTCGAGGCTGAAGCCGAACCGCTTGCCGCGCAGGATCAGCGTCAGGCGCGCCCTGTCCCGGCGGTCGTAAAGGCGGTGCTGCCCGCGACGTTCGGGAAAGATCAGCTCGCGCGCCTCGTAGAAGCGCAGCGTGCGGGGGGTAACGCCGAACGCATCGCACATCTGGCGAATCGTCATCAGCTCGTCGGACATGGATCGCGGTTCCTCCTCGTTCACCGTCTGCCGTCCTTAGCCACCGATATAGGGCCAAGTTGACGCGAACGTAAGCGGGACGCCGCGTCACAGGTCGAGTCAAGGCCAAGCATGACGCCGGGTCAACCCATCTCGCTCAACTCCTGCGCGGCGGTTTCGCGCAAGGCTTGCAGATCGGCGCGGGCGGCGTTCAGGTCCGCTATCTGGCCGTCCAGCACCTTGAGCTGGCGGTCCGCCAGGTCCAGCCAGACCCCATACTGCTCGCGCGAGCCCTTTTGTTCGTAGATCAGCAGCCATTGCCGGATGTCCTCGAGCGAGAAGCCGAAGCGGCGGCCGCGCAGGATCAGCGTCATGCGGGCGATCTCGCGCGGGCCGTAGAAGCGGGCGCGGCCTTCCTTTCGGGGGCTCAGAAGCTCGATATATTCGTAATAGCGCAAGGTGCGGGGGGTCACGTCGAAGCGCGCGCACATGTCCTTGAAGCTGATCGTCTGCTCGCCCGGCATTTGCGCCTCCTGTTGCGGAATTTCGGAAAGGCTAACTTGTCGGAGGGCGCTACTCAACCTGGGCGAAAACCTTTGTCTGCGGGGTTGAGGCGGAAAGCATCCTGCGGATAGCGTGTCACGAAACAGGAAAGGGGCGGCAATGGCGGCAGGCGGCAAGACCATGAACGGCGACCAGACGCGAATCGCGCAGCAGTTCATCGAGGCGATCCCCCATGCCCGCGCCCTGGCGATGCGCGTCGATGCGCTTGGCGCGGGGACGGCCGCGATCAGCATGCCCTGGGCGGAACATCTGGTGGGCGATCCGCGCAGCGGGGTGGTGCATGGCGGCGTGGTGTCCGCGCTGATGGACACCTGCTGCGGGGCGGCGGTGATGGCCCATCCCTCGGGGCCGTCGTCGACGGCGACCATCGACCTGCGCATCGACTACATGCGCTCGGCCACCAGTGGGCAGCGGATCACCGCCAAGGCCGAATGCTATCACCTGACGCGGACGGTGGCCTTTGTCCGGGCCGTCGCCCTGGACGAGGATACGGACAATCCGGTTGCCGCCGCCACCGGCGCCTTCACGGTGGAAAGGTAAGCCATGATGGACCGTCGCGAACCGCTGGACCGGATCAAGTCGCGCCGCGATTCGGCGTTGTCGGCCCTTGTGTCGGGCGTGCCCTACCTGACCTGGCTGGGCATCCGCTTCGACCGGCGCGGGGACGAGCTGACCGCGACCCTGCCTTATGACGAAAAGCTGATCGGCAACCCCATGCTGCCCGCGCTGCATGGCGGGGTCACGGCGGCCTTTCTGGAAACCACGGCGATCATCGAACTGGCCTGGGCCGCGATGTGGGAGGAGATGGAATCGGGCCGCATCGTTCCCGATGCCGCCGTCGACGCCAGCCTGCCGCGCCTGCCGAAAACCATCGACTTCACCGTCGATTACCTGCGCAGCGGATTGCCGCGCGACGCCTATGCCCGGGCCAAGGTGGTCCGGTCGGGACGGCGCTATGCCTCGGTGCAGGTCGAGGCCTGGCAGGACAACCGCGCGCGGCTGCTGGCCCAGGCGACCGGGCATTTCCTGATGCCGCAGGGCTGAGCGGGCCGGGAATGGACAGGCTGACCCATCGGCGGGTGCTGGCGATCGCCGTGCCCATCGTGCTGTCGAACGCCACGGTGCCGCTGCTGGGGCTGGTCGATACCGCCGTCGTCGGCCAGCTGGGCCGCCCCGAGGCGATCGGCGCGGTGGGGGTCGGCGCGGTGGTGCTGACCTCGATCTACTGGATCTTCGGGTTCCTGCGGATGGGCACCTCGGGGCTTGTGGCGCAGGCCCGGGGCGCGGGCGATGCGGCGGAGAGCGGTGCGCATCTGCTGCGGGCGCTGGCCATCGCGGCCATTGCCGGGCTTGCCTTGATCCTGCTGCAAGGCGCGGTCTTCGGAGCGGCGTTCCGCATCGCCCCGGCCTCGGCCGTGGTCGAGGGGCTGGCGCGCGATTACCTGGCGATCCGGGTCTGGGGCGCGCCTGCCACCATCGCGCTTTATGCCCTTACCGGCTGGCTGATCGCGGCCGAGCGCGCCCGGTCGGTCCTGCTGCTGCAACTGGTGCAGAACGGGCTGAACGCGGTCTTGTCGGTCTGGTTCGTGCTGGGACTTGGCCTGGGCGTGCCGGGGGTGGCGGCGGCCACGCTGCTGTCGGAATGGTGCGGTCTGGCCCTGGGATTGTGGATGACGCGCAGGGCCATGGCGCAGGGGCGGACCGCGGCGGGATTGTTCGCGCGGGACAGGCTGGCCCGGCTGACCCGCGTGAACAGCGACATCATGATCCGGTCGGTGCTGCTGCAAGCCAGCTTCACCAGCTTTGTCTTTCTGGCCGCGGGGCGGGGGGATGTGACGCTGGCGGCCAACCAGGTGCTGCTGCAATTCCTGTCGATCACCGCCTATGCGCTGGACGGCTTTGCCTTCGCCGCCGAAAGTCTGGTGGGCCAGGCGGTCGGCGCCCGCAGGCCCGGCGGGGTCCGCCGGGCCTCGGTGCTGACCTCGGTTTGGGGTGCGGGCGGGGCCGCGGCCCTGGCGCTGGCCTTCTGGTTCGGCGGCGGCGCGATCATCGACGGGCTGACCACCTCGCCCGAGGTGCGGGCCGAGGCGCGCCGTTACCTGCCCTGGCTGGGCCTTGCCCCGCTGATCGGGGTGGCGGCCTGGATGCTGGACGGCATCTTCATCGGCGCGACCCTGACGCGCGACATGCGCGTGGCGATGATCAGGTCGGCGCTGGTCTTTGCGGCCGCCGTTCTGCTGCTGCCGCCGGTCTGGGGCAACCATGGGCTTTGGGCCGCGCTGATGGCCCTGAACCTGTCGCGCGGCGTCACCATGGCGCTGCGCTATCCCCGGGCCGAGGCGGCCGCCATGCCCGCATGAAAAAGGGGGCCGTCCGGCCCCCGATGCGGTCGGCTTGCCCGCCGGACCCGGCTATTCCGCCTCGTCGATGATCTGCCGCCGTGCGACAAGGGTCAGTTCGGCCATCTTGGCGCGGATTTCCGATTCGTCCGCCTTGCCTTGCAGATCGGCCGCCAGCTTGCGGACCACATCCTCGTAGCCCGGCTCCTCGAAGTCGGAGGTCACAACGGTCAGGGCATAGGCGCGGGCGTCGTCGCCCGTCTTGCCCAGAAGGCCCGCCGCCCATTCCCCCAGCAGGCGGTTTCGGCGCGCGTCGGCCTTGAAGCGCAGGTTGGCGTCATGGGCGAACTTGGATTCGTACCCGCGCTCGCGGTCGTCGAAGGTGGTCATCGTGGCCTCCGCTGTTGTCTTGGTGAAAGCTTAGCCTGCCGGCGGGGGCTTGCAAGCCTCTCGTATTGCCCCCGGGGCCGCTTGTAAGGTAAGGCGCATGAAATAAGGGACATGCGAAAGGACGCCCGCCATGGCACCGCGCCGCAAGAAAGTTTACGAAGGCAAGGCGAAGATCCTGTACGAAGGCACCGAGCCGGGCACGCTGGTCCAGTATTTCAAGGACGACGCCACCGCCTTCAACGCCCAGAAAAAGGCCGTGATCGAGGGCAAGGGCGTTCTGAACAACCGCTTGTCCGAATTCTTCATGAACGGGCTGACGAACATCGGCGTCCCCAACCACTTCATCCGCCGCATCAACATGCGCGAGCAGCTGATCCGCCAGGTCGAGATCGTTCCGCTTGAGGTGATCGTGCGCAACTTCGCCGCCGGTTCCATCTCCAAGCGTCTGGGGCTGGAGGAAGGCACGCTGCTGCCCCGTCCCATCGTCGAATACAGCTTCAAGAACGACGAGCTGGGCGACCCGATGGTGTCCGAGGAATACATTATCGCCTTTGGCTGGGCCACCCAGCAGGATCTGGACGACATCGTGTCCCTGGCGCTGCGCGTTAACGACTTCCTGTCGGGCGTCTTTTATGGCGTCGGCATCAAGCTGATCGACTTCAAGATCGAGATCGGCCGCGTGTGGGACAACGACTTCATGCGCCTGATCGTCGCCGACGAGATCAGCCCCGACAGCTGCCGCCTGTGGGACATGAAGACCGGCCAGAAGCTGGACAAGGACGTGTTCCGCCGCGACCTGGGCAACCTGACCGACGCCTATACCGAGGTCGCGCGCCGGCTTGGCCTGATGCCCGCCAACACCACCAGCCTCAAGCCCACCGCGATCAACTGAAGGAAAGCGCCATGAAAGCCCGTGTCACGATCATGCTGAAGGATGGCGTTCTGGATCCGCAGGGCGAGGCAATCCGCCATGCGCTTGGCGGCCTGGGCCACAAGGGCGTCGCGGGCGTCCGTCAGGGCAAGCTGATCGAACTGGATCTGGAGGCGTCCGATCCGGGCCAAGCCAAGGCCGAGGTCGAGAGGATGTGCGAAGGCCTGCTGGCCAATACCGTGATCGAGAAATATTCGGTCGAGATCGTCTGACGCAGCGGCAATCTGCGTTTATCGTCAGGTTGCCCCGCAGACCCCGTTGCAAAAGCGGCGGGATTATCGCCCAATGTGCCGATGATGAACGACAAAGCCGTCCAGAACGACGTTGCCCCCGTGATCCGCATCCAGGGGCTGCACAAGGCCTATGGCTCGGTCGAGGTGCTGAAGGGCGTCTCGATGACCGCGCCGCGCGGGCATGTGGTCAGTCTGATCGGGTCGTCGGGATCGGGTAAGTCCACGCTGCTGCGTTGCTGCAACCTGCTGGAAAACAGCCAGGCGGGCGAGATCAGCTTTGAAGGCGAGGCGGTCCGCTGGAGGGGCCAGGGCATGGCCCGCGTGCCTGCCGACCGCGCGCAGGTCATGCGGTTCCGCACCAACCTGTCGATGGTGTTCCAGCAGTTCAACCTGTGGTCCCACATGACCATCCTGCAAAACGTCATGGAGGCGCCGGTGACCGTGCTGGGCCAGGACCGCGCCCAGGTCGAGGCTCGCGCCCGGTCGCTGCTGGACAAGGTCGGCATCGGCGACAAATGCAACGCCTGGCCCGCGCAACTGTCGGGCGGCCAGCAGCAGCGCGCGGCCATCGCCCGCGCGCTGTGCATGAACCCCAAGGCGCTGCTGTTCGACGAACCCACCAGCGCCCTTGATCCCGAATTGCAGCAAGAGGTCGTGCGCGTCATCAAGGATCTGGCGGACGAACAGCGCACCATGATCATCGTGACCCATGACATGCGCCTGGCCGCCGATGTCAGCGACCATGTGGTCTTTCTCCACCAGGGCCTGATCGCCGAGGAAGGCCCCCCGGACCAGCTGTTCGGCGCCCCCCGGACCGACCGGCTGCGCCAGTTCCTCAGCGCCTCGGCGCATTGAAAAAAAATGACCAACAGGAGACCTTAGGAATGAAGAAACTGCTGCTTGCCGCGACTGCCCTGGCCCTGACCGCCGGCATGGGACTGGCCCAGACCGTGCGCATGGGAACCGAAGGCGCCTATCCCCCCTACAACTTCATCAACGAGGCGGGCGAGGTCGCGGGCTTTGAACGCGAGCTGGGGGACGAGCTGTGCCGGCGTGCGCAACTGGAATGCACCTGGGTCAAGAACGACTGGGATTCGATCATCCCCAACCTGGTCTCGTCGAACTATGACACGATCATGGCCGCGATGAGCATCAACGAGGAACGCAAGGCTGTTATCGCCTTTACCCAGGACTATCTGCCGCCCGCGCCGTCGTCCTATGTCGCGTTGCAGGACGGGGTCGATCTGGAAGGCGGCGTCATCGCCGTGCAGACCGGCACCGTGCAGGCGTCGCACATCGCGGAAACCGGGGCGACTCTGCTGGAATTCCCGAACATCGACCAGGTTCTGGCCGCGATCCGCAACGGAGAGGCGGATGCGGGCTTTGGCGATCACGAGGTGATGCGTCCCTTTGTCGAGGACAGCAACGACCTGGTTTTCGTGGGCGAGCAGGTGAACCTGGACGAAGGCATCGGCGTCGGCCTGCGCCAGTCCGATACCGAACTGCGTGAAAAATTCGACGCCGCCATCACGTCGATGAAGGAAGACGGCAGCCTGAACGAGTTGATCAGGAAGCATTTCGGCGACGACGCGCAGACCTACGAATGATCTGACGGGCTGCGGGGCGACCCGCGGCCGTTATCGGGACGAACGATGTTTTCCTTTTGCAGCGACCCATCGGTGCTGGACGGGCTTGCGTGGCTGTCGTGCTATCTGACGACAGGCACGCACATGCTGTTCTATGCCAGCTTCGGCGTGGTCCTGATGCTGCTGGCGGTCACCGCGCCCATCGCGCTGCTGTTCGGTTACGGCGGCGCGATGGCGTCCCGGTCGCGCATCGCGCCGCTGCGATGGTTCGGCAGACTGTACACGTCGATGGTGCGGGGGGTGCCCGACATCATCTTCTTCCTGTTCGTGCCGATCGCCCTGGACCAGGGCCTGGAATGGCTGCGCCACAAGGCGCTGTGCGACAGCGACGCGCCGGTCCGGCAGGGCAACGATTTCGTTGTCTGCGCGGCGGCCAAGCTGCCCTTGTCCACCAGCCCGGAGTGGGTCCATGACATCTATGCCATGGTTCTGGCCGTTATCGCCTTTTCCGTCGTCTTCGGCGCCTTCGCGGCCAACGTGCTGCATGGCGCCATGCAGGCCGTTCCCCGCGCGCAGCTTGAAACGGCCGAGGCCTACGGCATGACCCCCCGCCAGGTCTCGCGCCGGATTTTGGTGCCGCAGATGTGGACCTATGCGCTGCCGGGGTTGTCGAACCTGTGGATGATCCTGATCAAGGCCACGCCGCTGCTGTTCCTGCTGGGGATCGAGGACATCGTTTACTGGGCGCGGGAACTGGGCGGGGCCAAGACATCCTCCTTCGCCTATCCGCATCCCGACTGGCGGCTGTATTACTTCCTGGTGGTGCTGGGCTTCTATCTGCTGATGACCTGGGTGTCGGAACGGGTTCTGAACCGCGTGATCGCCCGCCTGTCCGCCGGTCAGGCCACCATGGCCGGCGAGGCGCAGCGCAAGGCGGTCGCGCCATGACCTGCGCGCAGACGATCCTGGATTACGGGTTGCGCTCGTTGGGCATCGGTGAACGGCTGCTGCCGCGTTCGGATTTTACGCTGTGCCAGCAGGTCACGCTGATCGGGTCGGGGCTGATCTGGAACCTGTATTTCGCCTTTTTCGCGCTGCTGTTCGGGTTCTTCCTGGCGACCGGGCTGGCGCTGGCCAGGACCAGCACGAACCCCTGGCTGCGCAGGCCCGCCGACGGCTTTATCTTCCTGTTCCGGGGCAGCCCGCTGTTTATCCAGTTCTTTCTGGCCTACGAGGCGCTGGTTATGCTGCCCCGCGCAGGCGTCGAGGTCTTCGGCTTCACGGTTGCGACAAGCTGGCTGGCGAAGGCCTGGGCCGGCGCCCTGATCGTGCTGACGCTCAACACCGCCGCCTATTCCGCGCAGATCTTCCATGGCGCGCTGATGGCTGTCCCAAAGGGCGACATCGAGGCCGCCGAGGCTTACGGCATGACCGGCTGGACCAAGTTCCGCCGCATTCTGTGGCCCACGATGCTGCGGCTGGCCTGGCCGTCCTACACCAACGAGGCGATCTTTCTGTTCCACGCCACGACGCTGGTGTTCTTTTCGGGCTTTCCGGCCTTTCAGCAGCGCGGCGACAGCCTGTATTACGCCAGCTATTTCGCGGGCCAGACCTTCAACCCCTTTGTCGCCTATCCCATTGTGGCGGGGTATTTCGTTCTTTGCACCCTGGCCTTGATCGCGCTGTTCGGCATCGTGAACCGGCGTCTTAACCGTCATCTGCCCGGTGCCGTCGGGCGCGTCAGATACCGTCCGCAAGTTTTCCGGTGATTTCATGGACTGGCTGAAAGAACACCCCGAGGTCAAGACCATCCGCGTAGCCGCCGCCGACCTGAACGGGGTCGCGCGGGGCAAGCGCATTCCCGCGCGCTATGCCGACAAGATCCTCGAGGAGGGCACCAAGTTCCCCTTCTCCGTCCTGAACCTGGACATCTGGGGCGAGGATGTCGAGGACAGCCCGCTGGTGTTCCAGATCGGCGACCCCGACGGATTGCTGCTGCCGACCGAACGGGGCTTTCTGCCGATGCCCTGGCTGGACGCGCCGACGGCGCTGTTGCCTTTGTGGATGTTCCACCTGGATGGCCGCCCCTACGAGGGCGATCCCCGGCAGGCGCTGGCCCGCGTGGTCGAACGCTACAACCAGGCCGGGCTGACCCCGGTGGTGGCAACCGAACTTGAGTTCTTCCTGATCGACGATTCGGGCCGCCAGTTGCGCGTGCCGCCAAGCCCGCGTTCCGGCAAGCGCCGCACGGGAGGCGAGGTGCTGTCCCTGCGGGCGCTGGACGCCTTTGACCAGTTTTTCACCACGCTTTACGACGCCTGCGAGGCGATGGACATTCCCGCCGACACCGCGATTTCCGAAGCGGGGCCGGGCCAGTTCGAGATCAACCTGATGCACCAGCCCGACCCCCTGAAGGCGGCGGACGACACCTGGCTGTTCAAGATGCTGGTCAAGGGGATCGCGCGGCAATACGGGTTCGCGGGCAGCTTCATGGCCAAGCCTTACGAGACGTTTTCGGGCAACGGGATGCACATGCATTTCTCGATCCTTGACCGGGCCGGCCGGAACATCTTCGACAACGGCGGGGACGAGGGGACCGAGCAGTTGCGCCAGGCCGTGGCCGGATGCCTGCGCGCGATGCCGGGATCCACGCTGCTGTTCGCCCCGCACGAGAACAGCTACGACCGGCTGGTCCCGAACGCCCATGCGCCCACCGGCATCGGCTGGGCCTACGAGAACCGCACCGCCGCCATCCGCATCCCCTCGTCCAGCCCCCGCGCGCGGCGGATCGAGCATCGCGTGGCGGGGGGCGACGTGAACCCTTATCTGACCGTGGCGGCCATCCTGGGGGCGGCCCTGAACGGGATCCTCGACAAGCTCGAGGCGCCCGAGCCATTCAAGGGCAATGCCTATGACCAGAAGCTGGAGCAATTGCCCGGAACCTGGGGTCAGGCCATCGACGCCTTTCACCAATGCCCCGAGATGCGGCGCATCTTTCCCGAACACCTGATCGAGAACTTTGTTCTGACCAAGCGGCAGGAACTGCACTACATGGCCGAACTGTCGGACGAGGAAACGGTGGAGCTTTATCTCGACACCGTGTAATGCGGGGCGGGCCAAGGGCAGCGGGCGAAACCGCCGCCCGGCCGTTCAATCGGTATGTTCGGGCAGTGCCTTCAGGTCTTCCTTGCTCCACCGCGACACGCCGTGGACGACGCCGTCGCCGTCGCGCATCAGATCCAGGTCGGCCACCGGCACCAGAACCGGCTTTGATCCGATTCCCAGGAAACCGCCCACGTCGATCACCACCTGCGCGCTGCTGCCGGTTCCATGCACATGCGAGATGGTGCCCACGGTGTCATCGCCGGGGCCATAGATCGTGGCGCCGGTCAGCACCGCATCCGTCAACTCGTCCGGCAGAAGCCGGGGATGTTCGGAATGGTCCATGTCTGTCCTCCATTGGCTTGGCCATGGCAGGCCAACGTCCGGCAGGGGCAGGCGTTCCGTCCGGTCAGTTCAGGTATTTCTCGGGGTCCACGCTGTCGAAGCCCTGGCGCACCTCGAAATGCACGAAACCGCCCCGGCCCGCCTTGCCGAGGGACTGGCCCGCCGAAACGCTGTCGCCCTTGGCCACGTCCAGCGCGTCCAGCCCGGTATACACCGTCATCAGGTTGCCGTCGTGCCGGACCACGACAATGGGGGCGCCGCCGGTGTCCCTTGTGACGGCCGCCACCGTGCCCCGGCCTGCCGCCTTTACCGCCGTCCCGGCGGTTGCGGAAATGTCGATGCCGTCGTTCTTGCCCTTTTCATAGACCCGGATGATCGACCCCGACACCGGCATCTGGAACCGCCCCGCGGCCGAGGCCGCCGTGCGTGTCGCGCCCAGGTCGGTGACGGGCGCCTTGGGGCCGGGCTCGGCGGCGGGGGTGGTCTTCTCGGACGGCAGGGGCTCGGCGGCCGAGGGCGGGCGCGGGGTCGGGCTGCCGCTGCCGGGCATGGTGGTGACCGCAGTGGCGCTTGGCGGTTTCTGCCCCGAGACGGGAATGACAAGCCGCTGTCCGACGCGCAGCGACATGCTGGTGGGAAGCCCGTTCCATGACGCCAGATCCTGCACGCTGACATCGTATTTCCGCGCAATGGACCAGGCCGTCTCGCCCGCGGCAACCGTATGTTGCGCGGGATTGGCCCTGGCCACGGGCGCGGGGCTGGCCGCGGGCGCAGGGGCGGCGGCGGGACCACGGGCGGGCTGGCCCGCGATGGGATCCTTGACGCCGCCGCCGCCGAGCGCGGGCGCCGTTCCCACCCGCTGCGGCAGGACCAGGGTCTGCCCGGCGGACAACGGCGCGTCCGGCGGCAGGGCGTTGTGCTGCGCCAGGCGGGCCGCGTCGATGCCCAGACGGCGGGCGATGGCCGTGGGCGTGTCGCCGCCTTGCGCGATCACGACCTGATAAGAGGGAAAGCTGATGATGCCGCGGCTGTCGGGCTGCGGGCGCGGCGCAGCGCGGGCGGCGGCATCGGCGGTGCTGAGGGATCCTGGCATCCAGCCGCGCAGGTCGGGATCGAAGCCCGTCGCCCCGCAAGAGGCCAGAAGAAGCACCGCCGCCCCGGCGCTGGCGGTCGATCTGAAAGTCCTGCTCATCGTTCTTGTCGTCCTTAGCCTGCCACGGCGCAGATCGGGGTCATGTCTGTCCCAACCCTTCGACCAGCGGAACAAACCGCACCTGCCGCAATTCGTCGTAATCAAAGCCGGTTTCGGTCCGGGTGACGCGGATCAGGGTCTGGACCGCATCGGACTGTCCTACCGGCACGACCATGATACCGCCGATCTTCAACTGTGCCAACAAGGGGCCCGGCGGATCCTCGGCCGCGGCGGTGACAAGGATGCGATCAAAGGGCGCCTGGTCGGGCAGGCCGCGCGATCCGTCGGCCACCTGCGCGGTGATGTTCGACAGGCCGAGCTGGCGGAAGATCGCCTCGGCCTCCTGCACGAGGCGGCGGTGGCGATCGACGGTATAGACCCGTCGGCACAGCCCCGACAGAACCGCCGCCTGATAGCCGGATCCGGTGCCGATCTCCAGCACGGTGTCGCGCGGGCCGGGGTTCAGCGACTGCGTCATCAGCCCCACGACCGAGGGCTGGCTGATCGTCTGCCCGCAGGGGATCGGCAGGGGCGTGTCCTCATAGGCGCGGTCGGCGAACTGGCCGCGCACGAACAGCCCCCGGTCGATCCGCTCCATCACCGCCAGGACGCGGGGGTCGGTCACGCCGCGAGAGCGCAACTGGAACAGAAAGCGCATCTTGCGCTCGGCCGGGTCGTCCTCGTCGCCGTGACCTTCGGTCATTGGTTCTCCGTCTCTCGCGGGCTGTCTTCCAGCACGGCGGCCAGATCGCGAAGCGAGGCATGGCAGGTCAGGTCGGCCCGCATCGGCGTGACCGAAATGAAGCCGTCCATGTTGACCGCGACATCGGTGCCGGGCCGGGCCGGGGCGTTCTGCGCGCCGCCCGCCGCCCACATGAAGCGGCGTCCGTTCGGCGCGGTGTAGGGCACGACGCTGAAATTCGTGCCCCGCCTGCGCCCTTGCGGCACGACGCGGGTGCCGCGCACCGAGGCCGCTGGGACCGGCGGAAAGTTGATGTTGTAGAACAGCCGGAAATCCGCGTCCGAGGTCCAGTCGCCATGATCCAGCAGGCGGCGGATGACGGCGGCGCCGTGGCGGCGGGCGCCTTCGAACGGGTCGGCCAGACCGGCGGTCTGCGGCCCCAGGTATTGCGACAGCGCGATGGCGGGCAGGCCTTGCAGCGCGGCTTCCATCGCGCCGCCGATGGTGCCGGAATACATCGCGTTCTCGCCCGAGTTGTTGCCCCGGTTCACGCCCGACAGCACCAGATCGGGCCGCGCATCCGCCATGATGTCGCAGACGGCGGCCAGCACGCAGTCGGCGGGGCTTCCCTCGGTCACGTAGCGGCGTTCGTCCAGGCGCGCGACCATGGTCGGGTGGGCATAGCTGATGCAATGGGCCACGCCCGATTGCTCAAAGGCGGGGGCGACGGTCCAGACCTCGCCCCCGGGACCGGCGAGGGTGGCGGCGATCTCCTCCAGCACCTGAAGGCCGGGTGCGTTGATGCCGTCGTCGTTGGTGATCAAGATGCGCATTGTCCGGCCCGCTGGTCCTGCGCCGAAAAGCAGCGCCCGTTCACGTCTTCGTTCCTGATTAGCCGGGCCATGGACGGGCTTCAAGCACCTGCTGGCCCACGGGGGACCGGAAAGCGGTTTGACGGGACCGCCGGGCCGTTGCATCCTTGCCCCCGACGCAGGCGGCGCGCGGTTTCATGCAGATCTATCTTCCCATCGCAGAGGTATCGGTCAACGCGTTCACGCTGGTCGGGCTTGGCGGGCTTGTGGGCCTGATGAGCGGGCTGTTCGGCGTCGGCGGCGGCTTCCTGATCACGCCGCTCTTGTTCTTCATCGGCATTCCCCCCGCCATTGCGGTGGCGACGGGCGCGAACCAGGTCGTCGCATCCTCGGTATCGGGCGTCCTGGCGCATGTGAAACGCAAAAGCGTCGATTTCAGAATGGGCGGGGTGCTGCTGGCCGGAGGGCTGGTGGGATCCTGGCTGGGGGTCTGGGTCTTCACCATCCTGCAACAGGTGGGTCAGGTCGATCTGGTGGTGCAGCTGTGCTATGTCGTGTTCCTGGGTCTGATCGGCATGATGATGCTTCAGGAAAGCGTCCGCGCGCTGCGCCGGTCATCCATGCCCGGCCACCGGCGCCGCCTGCACCAGCACAACTGGGTCCACCGCTGGCCGGTCAAGGTCAAGTTCCGCGCCTCGGGCCTTTACATCAGCGTCTTTCCCCCGCTGCTGGTGGGGTTGGCCGTGGGCGTGCTGGCCGCGATCATGGGGGTGGGCGGCGGCTTCATCATGGTGCCCGCGATGATCTATCTGCTGGGAATGCCCACAAAGGTCGTGGTCGGCACGTCGCTGTTCCAGATCACCTTTGTCACCGCCTTCACGACGCTGATGCACGCCGTCAGCTACAACACCGTGGACATCATGCTGGCGGTGCTGCTGATCATCGGCGGGGTCGTCGGCGCGCAGTTCGGCACCACGCTTGGCGCGCGGCTGCGGGCAGAGCAGTTGCGGATCCTTCTGGCGCTGCTGGTGCTGGCGGTTTGCGGCAAGCTGGCGCTGGATCTGTTCCTGACGCCCGACGATCTTTATGTCGTCCAGCAAGGGATCGGCTGATGCGCGCCGTGTTCGCCGGGCTGATGCTGCTCGCCCTGGCCGGCTCGGCCGGCGCGCAGTCCCTGGTTCCGCAGACCGACGCCGGCGCCCTGCCGATCCAGGCCGCGCCCACCGCCGACACCCCGCCCGAGGAAAGCGTCGTTGCGGGCCTGTCCAGCGATTCCGTCGCCATCACCGCCAGCTTCAACGGATCCGAGATCCTGATCTATGGCGCGATCAAGCGCGAGACCCCGATCCCCGAAGGACCGCCCTTGCAGGTGATCGTCACCGTCGAGGCGCCCTCCAGCGGCGTCACCGTCTGGCGCAAGGAACGCAAGGCGGGTATCTGGATCAATTCCGAGGCGGTGAGGATCGGCGCGGCGCCGGGCTTCTATGCGGTGGCGACCTCGGCCGCGCTGGAGGACATCCTGCTGCCGGAATGGGACAGCCGCTACCGGATTTCGCTGTCCCACGCGATGCGCGCCTTCGCGGGCGAGGTTGCCGTCGAAAGCGCCGTCCCCTTTACCGAGGCGCTGGTCCGCCTGCGCGAGGACGAGGGGCTGTATCGCCTGGACGAGGGCAGCGTGTCGCTGATCGACCAGACGCTTTTCCGCGCCGATGTCAACCTGCCCGCGAACTTGGTCGAAGGCGCCTACAAGACGCGCATCTTCCTGTTGCGGAACGGGCAGGTGATCGACGTGTTCGTGGCCCCGATCAACGTGCGCAAGGTGGGGGTGGAACGCTGGCTGTATCGGCTGGCCTTCGACCAGCCGTTTCTCTACGGGCTGATGTCGCTGGGTGTGGCGGTGTTTGCAGGCTGGGGCGCGTCGGCCGCGTTCAGGAAGCTGCGGCGGCCTTAGCGCGCGGGATCGCGCCGTCTTTGTCGGCACCCTTATGCCGTGGGCGGGGGAAACGCCGTGCGTTTCCCGGTCCCGCCCGCAAAATCGAGAGCCGCCCTAACCTCCGATCAGTTCCGCCTGCCGCACGATCACCTCGGCCTGCTTGATCGAGGCGATGTCCACCAGCCGCCCCTTGTAGACGGTCGCGCCAGCGCCTTCGGCCTTGGCCTTTTCCATGGCGGCCAGGATTTCGCGCGCCTCGGTCACGGCGGCGTCGCTGGGCGAGAAGACCTCGTTCGCCAGCGCCACCTGGCTGGGATGGATCGCCCATTTGCCGACCATGCCCAGCGTCGCCGACCGGCGCGCCTGCGCCACGAACCCTTCCGCGTCGCCGAAATCGCCGAAGGGTCCGTCCACCGGCAGCAGCCCGTGCGTCCGGCAGGCCGCGACAATGGCGGCCTGCGCCCAATGCCATGGATCGGGCCAGTATTTCTGCCCTTCGCGGATCATGTAATAGTTCTCCTGCGTCCCGCCGATGCCGGTGGTGGCCATACCCATCGAGGCCGCGAAATCCGCCGCGCCCAGGCTGATCGCCTGCATCCGGGGAGAGGATGCCGCGATCTCCTCGACATGGCAGATGCCCGCCGCGCTTTCGATGATCGCCTCGAATGCGATGCGCTTGGTGCGCCCCTTGGCGCGTTCCACCGCCGTGACAAGGGCATCGACGGCATAGATGTCGCTGGCGTTTCCGGCCTTGGGAATCATGATCTGGTCCAGCCGTTCGCCCGCCTGTTCCAGCAGGTCCACCACGTCGCGATACCAGAAGGGCGTGTCCAGCCCGTTGATCCTGACCGACAGCGTCTTGCCGCCCCAGTCGATGTCGCCGATGGCCTGGATGATGTTCTTGCGCGCCCGGTCCTTGTCGTCGGGGGCGACCGAGTCCTCCAGATCCAGGTTGATCACGTCGGCGGCGGATTTCGCCATCTTCTCGAACAGGCTGTCGCGCGATCCGGGGCCGAACAACTGGCAGCGGTTCAGGCGGGCAGGGGGCAAGGGTTGGGTGCGAAAGCTCATGGGATCCGTTCCGAAAAGATTTCCGTTCCGACAAGCAATATTGTTTCGCATCCGCAGCATCAAGCCCGGACTTGGTTTGGCTTGACGGCGGCGCGCTTTGGGCGCAGGACCACGGCGACAGTCGAACCCAAGGGGATAGCATGACGCGCACGGTGTATGTGAACGGCGATTACCTGCCCGAGGATCAGGCCACGGTCTCGATCTTCGACCGGGGCTTCCTGATGGCCGACGGCGTCTACGAGGTGGTCAGTGTCCTGGATGGCAAACTGCTTGATTTCGAAGGCCATCTGGTGCGCCTGAAGCGGTCGCTGAAGGAACTGGCGATGGACAATCCGCTGTCCGACGAGGATTTCCTGGCGGCCTTCCGCGCGCTGGTGGACAAGAACGCGATCACCGACGGGCTGGTTTATCTGCAAGTCACGCGCGGCAACCCGGGCGACCGGGATTTCGCCTATCCGGCGGCGGGCACCCGGCCCACGGTGGTGATGTTCACGCAATCGAAGCCCGGCCTTGCCGATGCGCCCGCAGCGAAAACCGGCTGGCGCGTCATCAGCATCGAGGACCAGCGGTGGGCGCGCCGCGACATCAAGACGGTGCAGTTGCTTTATCCGTCGATGGCCAAGATGGAGGCCAAGGCGCGCGGCGCGGACGACGCCTGGATGGTCGAGGACGGCATGGTCACGGAAGGCACCAGCAACAACGCCTATATCGTGAAGGGCGGCAAGATCGTGACCCGGGCGCTGTCCAACGACATCCTGCACGGCATCACCCGCGCCGCCGTGCTGCGCTTCGCGGCCGAGGCGCAGATGCAGGTAGAAGAACGCAGCTTCACCATCGCCGAAGCGCAAGGGGCGGACGAGGCCTTTATCACCTCGGCAAGCGCCTTCGTGATGCCGGTGGTGGAAATCGACGGCGCGGCAGTCGGCACCGGGCAGGTGGGTCCGGTCGCCACGCGCCTGCGCGAGATCTACCTGGAAGAAAGCCGCAAGGCCGCGGTCTAGGCCAGCCCCTCGGATCCGCGCACCAGCCGCGCCCTGCCGCGGTCCTGCATCAGGCGCGCGGCGTCCGGGCCGGGGGCGGGCAGGGCCAGAACGGCATCGCGCAGAACGGCGATCGCCTCCTCGCCCTTGGGCAGCGAGGCGGGGTCGATGGGCGCGCCCACGGTGATGCGATAGGGCTGGCGGCGCTTGTTCAGAACCTCGTTGAACAGGGTCACGTCGCGCAGCGTGGGGTGGATGGCGTCCAGCAGGTAGAACAGCGCCGAATTGCGGGCGCGGATGTTCATGGGGATGATCGGCACGCCGAACTTGCGCGCGATCATCGCGGCGCTGGCCATCCAGGGGCGTTCGTGCAGCGTCAACCCGTGGCGTTTCGCCAAGCGGCCCGACGGGAAGATCAGCCCGATCCGGCCCGCCGCCAGAGCCTCGCGCGTGTAATCCATCGTGGCCTTGGTCTTGGCGTGGCTGCGCTTTTCCAGCCGCCATTCGACGCCGGCGATCAGATCGGCTGTCTGCGGCAGCACGCGGATCATGTCGTGGTTGGCATAGATGAACAGGTCGTCGCGCAGATGCGACATCAGCGCATGGACGACGATGCCGTCGGCGATCCCGGTCGGATGGTTCGCCACGATCAGGGCAGGGCCGGTGGCGGGGATATGCTCCATCCCCTCGACCCGGACGTCGCGGACGATCAGGTCGGTCATGCGGCGCATGATCTCGGGCGTGGGGGCGTCGCGGAACTCGGCCCCCAGGCGGATGGTGGTGGGATAGCGCAGCAGGGCCATCATGGCCCATTTCGCCAGCCGGTGATGGGGCTTGCCGGAATAAAGCCAGGGCGCCCGCTCGGCGATCAGCGGGTCCAGACGGGCCTGCATCTCGGCCTTGGCGTCGGCGTGTCGGTCAGTCATTCCGGCCTTTCTGCCCCGGCGCGCGGGCGCCCGCAAGCGGCATCATCGGCCTGCGGCGATCATCCGCGACACCATCTCGCGGGTGTTCCTGCTCAAACCGTCGGCAGAGGCGATTCGTTCCAATGCCCCCAAAGCCTTGGCCCGGCGCGCGGGGTCATAGCGGGTCCAGGTCTCGAAGGCGGTGGACATGCGGGCGGCGATCTGCGGATTGACCGGGTCCATGCGCAGCAGCCAGTCGGCGGTGAAATCATATCCCGATCCGTCGGCCGCATGGAAACCGGCGTGATTGGCCGACAGCCCGCCCAGCAGCGCACGGAAGCGGTTGGGGTTCTTCCAGTCGAAATCCTTGCGCTGCGACAGGGTGCGGGCGATCTGCGCCGCCTGGGCCGGGGGCGCGGCCATGGGCTGGATGGCGAACCACTTATCCATGACCAGGCGGTTGTCGGCGAATTCGTCCCGCAGCGCCGCCAGTTCGGTCTGGCCCCGTCCACGCCGAAGCAGGGCCGTCAGCGCAGCCATGCGTTCGGTCATGTTGCCCGCGACGCCGAACAGGATCTCGGCCCGCTCGCCCCCGTCGATGCGGGTCAGCAGCGCCAGCACGGCGTTGCGCAGCGACCGGCGCGCGGCATCCGCCGCATCGGGGCGATAGGGACCGGCCACCGTCATGACGTCGTAAAGACCCGAGAGAAGATCCAGATGGGTTTCGGCGATCCGGCGGGCCAGGGCTTCGCGCGCGGCATGGATCGCGTCGGGATCGGGGATGGTGCCGTCCGCCGACAGGCGGGTGGCGATCTCCTCCTCTCCCGGCAGGTTCAGGCAAAGGGCGCGGAAGGCGGGATCGGCGGATTCGTCCGCGATCAGGCGGCCGACGGCCTCGATGTAATCGCCGTCGGCGGACTGTCCTTGCGCGGCGGCGGTCAGCGCCGACAGCGCCAGGTCGCGGCCGGCCTCCCACCGGGCAAAGGGATCGGTGTCGTGGGCCAGCAGAAAGGCGCGGGTGGCGTCGTCCAGCGGACGCGACAGCATCACGGGGGCGGAAAAGCCGCGCAGCGCCGACACGACCGGGCGCGCGCCCAGGCCGTCAAAGGCGAAGGACTGGCGGGCCTCGGTCATCTCCAGCACCCGTGTCGCCGCGACCTCGTCGCCGTTGGGGCCGATCAGGCCCACGGCGATGGGGATCACGCGCGGCGGTTTGTCGGACTGGCCGGGGGTGGGCGGGGTGTCTTGCGTGAAGGTCAGGGTCAGCGTGCCGCCCGCCTTGCCCGCCTGCCAATCCTCGGCCATGGTCAGGCGCGGGGTGCCGGCGTCGGTATACCACCGCTTGAACTGGGTCAGGTCGCGGCCCGTGGCGTCCTCGAAAACCTTCAGCCAATCCTCGATGGTGGCGGCGTCGCCGTCGTGGCGGTCGAAGTAAAGATCCAGCGCCCGGCGATACCCGTCGTCGCCCACAAGGCGCTTGAGCATCCCGATGACCTCGGCGCCCTTCTCGTAGACGGTCGCGGTGTAGAAGTTGTTGATCTCCTCATAGCGGTCCGGGCGCGGGGGATGGGCCAGCGGCCCGCCGTCCTCGCGGAACTGGCGGCTGCGCAGGGCCTGCACGTCCTCGATCCGCTTGACGGCCGCGCTGCGCATGTCGGAGGTGAACTGCTGGTCCCGAAAGACCGTCAGACCTTCCTTGAGGCAAAGCTGGAACCAGTCGCGGCAGGTGATCCGGTTGCCGGTCCAGTTATGAAAATACTCGTGCGCGATCACCGCCTCGATGCGTTCATAATCGGTGTCGGTCGCGGTTTCGGGGCTTGCCAGCACCAGTTTCGAGTTGAAGATGTTCAACCCCTTGTTTTCCATGGCCCCCATGTTGAAATCATCGACGGCGACGATGTTGAAGACATCCAGGTCGTATTCGCGGCCATAGACATCCTCGTCCCATTTCATCGACTTGATCAGCGATTCCATGGCGAAGCCCGCGCGGTCCCCGTCGCCCGGGCGGACCCAGACGTTCAGCGCAACCCTGCGGCCCGATCGAGTGGTGAAGCTGTCGCTGACCGCCACCAGATCGCCCGCGACAAGCGCGAACAGATAGGACGGCTTGGGCCAGGGATCGTGCCATTCCGCGCGGCCCTGCGACTGGCCGACCGGGTTGCCGTTCGACAAAAGCACCGGCAGGTCGCTGTCGATGGTGACGTGGAAGGTCGCCATCACGTCGGGGCGGTCGGGATAGAAGGTGATGTGGCGGAACCCTTCGGCCTCGCACTGGGTGCAGAACATGCCGTTCGAGATGTAAAGCCCTTCAAAGGCGGTGTTGGCCGACGGGTCGATCTGGACGGCGGTTTCAAGCAGGAAAGGATGCGGGGGCAGGGCGGCCGCGGCGACCGTCAGCGTCTCGTCCTGGCGGCTGACATGGGCAGTGTCGGGGGCCTGGCCGTCGATGGTCAGCGACAGCAGCTCCACCCCCTTGCCGCCGTCCAGGACCAGGTCCTGCGGCGCGCCCGGATCGCGCGGCACCATCGACAGGGCCGTGCGGACCCGCGTGGCGGTCGGGTGCAGGTCGAAAGTCATCCGCGTCGCCGACAGCACAAAGGGATAGGGCCGGTAATCGGCAAGATATCGCACAGTCTGCCCGTTGGTCTGGGTCATCGCATCCTCGGCATGAAGAAAGCTGCTCCGCCGGGCGGAACTTCATCTTGTCCAATGTGTTAGTCGCACGAAGGCCGGGTCGCAAGTCGGCTGGTCGATCCTACGCAGCCCGCCCCATCGCGAGGGACCGCAGGAAGACCGCAGCTTTGGCGACACTGAACCGGTTTCCCAACCTTGGACTTGGAGGCCAGCAATGACCCATGACCCGAACGATCCGAACCGCGTCCGCCCGGCGGATCCGACCGTGCGCAACGAAACCTATGTCGAGCCTGTCGAGCGTCGTTCCTCGCCCCTGCCGCTGATCATCGGCGTCCTTCTGGCGCTGGCCCTGGCCTATTTCGTGCTTCAGCGGTTCACCGGCGACGACACCGTGGCTGTCGATGGCGACACCACCACCGTGACCACCACCGAAGGCGGAGACACGGGCGCGGCCAGCGACGCCGCCGCTGACGCCGAGGCCGCCGCGGCCGATGCCGAAGCCGCCGCCGAAAGCGCGACCGAGGCCACCGAGAATGCCGCCAGCGATGCTGCCACGGCGACCGAAGGCGCGGCCGAGGACGCTGCCGCTGCCGCCGAAAACGCGGCTGAAAGCGCCGAATCCGCTGCCGATAACGCTGCCGAGGCCGTCGGCACCGCGACCCAGGATGCCGCGAATGCCGCAAGCGAGGCCGCCGACAACGCCGCCGACGCCGCGGCGCAGGCGGCCAGCGATGCGGGCGAAGCCGTGGAGGACGCCGTGACCGTTGACGAGGCTCCGGCCACCACCACGACGCCCACTCCGGCGCCCGCGACGCCGGCGACCCCGGCCCCCGCTACGCCCGCGCCTGCGAACTGATTGCGGTCAAGCCTTGCCGTTCGCGCCCGGAGTTTCAAACTCCGGGCGTTTCCTTTTGCCGCTCTGCCCGTCCCGGACATTCGTATCGTTAGGTCAATTCGCGGCCTTGTGAACAAATCTTTCGCGGTGCTATCTGTCACCCAACCGAAACGGAACGAGCGGGGGACAACAGGGCCATGAAGGTTGGCGCGTTGAAGGAAAGTTTCGAGGGTGAGGCGCGGGTCGCGATCACGCCATCCTCTGCCGGGCATCTGATGAAGCTGGGCCACGAGGTTTTTGTTGAAAGCGGTGCGGGCGCGCGGGCCGGGTTTTCGGACGACAGCTATCGCGCGGCGGGGGTGACGGTGGTGCCGTCCGCCGCCGAGTTGATCCGCTCGGTCGACGTGGTGGCCAAGGTGCGCCAGCCGTCCGAGGGCGAGATCGGCCAGATGCGCGAAGGCCAGACACTGATCAGCTTCTTCTATCCCGCGCAGAACAGCGAACTGCTGAACCTGGCCAAGGAACAGGGCATCACCGCCATCGCCATGGACATGGTGCCGCGGATCAGCCGCGCGCAGAAGATGGACGCGCTGTCGTCGATGGCCAACATCGCGGGCTATCGCGCGGTGATCGAGGCCGCGAACAACTTCGGCCGCTTCTTCACCGGGCAGGTCACGGCGGCGGGCAAGGTGCCGCCCGCCAAGGTCCTGGTGGTGGGCGCGGGCGTGGCGGGCCTTGCCGCCATCGGCACGGCGGTGTCCCTGGGCGCGCAGGTTTATGCCTTCGACGTGCGCCCCGAGGTGGCCGAGCAGATCGAAAGCATGGGCGCCGAGTTCGTGTTCCTGGACTTCGAGCAAGCGCAGGACGGGGCCGCCACCGGCGGCTATGCCGCGCCTTCCAGCCCCGAATTCCGCGAAAAGCAGTTGGCCAAGTTCCGCGAGCTTGCGCCGCAGATGGACGTGGTGATCACCACCGCGCTGATCCCCGGCCGCGACGCGCCCAAGCTCTGGACCCGCGACATGGTCGAGGCAATGAAGCCCGGCAGCGTGATCGTGGACCTTGCGGCCGAACGCGGCGGCAACTGCGAGCTGACCATCCCCGACGAACGCCATGTGACGGAAAACGGCGTGACGATCATCGGCTATACCGACTTTCCGTCGCGCATGGGCGCCCAGGCGTCCGAGCTTTACGGCAACAACGTGCGCCATTTCCTGGCCGACCTTACGCCCAAGAAGGACGGCGTGATTCATCACAACATGGAAGACGACGTGATCCGGGGCGCGACCGTGACGCGCGACCACGACGTGACCTGGCCGCCGCCGCCTCCGAAGATCGCGGCCATCGCCGCGCAGAAGCCCAAGGAAAAGCCCAAGGCCCTGACGGTCGAGGAACGCCGCGCCGCCGAGGTCGCCGCCTTCCGGGCCGAGACGAAGTCGCAGGTCACGCTGCTGGGCGCGGGCGCCATCGTCCTGCTGCTGATCGGCGCGGTCGCGCCCGCCAGCTTCATGGCGCATTTCATCGTCTTCGTGCTGGCCTGCTTTATCGGCTTCCGGGTCATCTGGAACGTGGCGCATTCGCTGCACACCCCGCTGATGGCGATCACCAATGCGATCAGTTCCATCATCATCCTGGGCGCGCTGATGCAGATCGGGTCCGGGTCGTGGTGGGTGGTCCTGCTGGGCGCGTTGGCCGTGCTGATGGCGGCCGTCAACATCTTCGGGGGCTTCATGGTCACGCGCCGGATGCTCGCCATGTTCCAGAAGTCGTAAGGGGACAGCCATGGAATACGGATTCACCACCGCGGCCTACGTGGTCGCAGCCGTGCTGTTCATCCTGTCGCTGGGGGGCCTGTCGGGGCAGGAAAGCGCCAAGCGCGCGATCTGGTACGGCATCGTCGGCATGGCGCTGGCGGTGCTGGCCACGCTGTTCGGGCCGGGCGCGGACAACTGGCTGTTGTCGCTGGTCATGATCGCCATCGGCGGCGCGATCGGCTGGGTCGTGGCGCAGCGCGTCCAGATGACCGAGATGCCGCAGCTTGTGGCCGCCATGCACTCTCTGGTGGGGCTTGCGGCGGTCTTCGTGGGCTTCAACGCGCAGATCGAACTGGCCCGCGTCCTGCGCGCCAAGGCCGCCGAGGGCGTGGACGTCTTCTACGGCTTCGCCGCCGTGCTGGCCCACAAAACCCCGGCCGAGATCGCCATGCTGAAGATCGAGGTGTTCCTGGGCATCTTTATCGGCGCCGTGACCTTTACCGGGTCGGTCGTGGCCTTCGGCAAGCTGGCGGGCCGCGTGGACGGCAAGCCCAGGAAGCTGCCGGGCGGGCACATGCTGAACGCGGGCGCGCTGGCGCTGTCGGTGCTGCTGGGCATCCTTTACTGCACGGGCGTTGGCCCCGCGATCTTCTGGCTGATCCTGATCACGCTTCTGGCGTTCTTTATCGGCTATCACCTGATCATGGGCATCGGCGGGGCGGACATGCCGGTGGTGGTGTCGATGCTGAACAGCTATTCCGGCTGGGCCGCCGCGATGATCGGCTTTACCCTGTCCAACGACCTGCTGATCGTGACGGGCGCGCTTGTGGGCTCCTCGGGTGCGATCCTGTCCTATATCATGTGCAAGGCGATGAACCGCAACTTCGTCAGCGTGATCCTGGGCGGCTTCGGCGGCGAGACGGGACCGGCGGCGGAAATCGAGGGCGAGCAGATCGCCATCGACGCCGAGGGCGTGGCCGCCGCGCTGAACGACGCCGACAGCGTCATCATCGTGCCGGGCTATGGCATGGCCGTGGCGCAGGCGCAGGGCGCAGTCAGCGAACTGACCCGAAAGCTGCGCGCGGCGGGCAAGACGGTGCGCTTTGCCATCCACCCTGTCGCGGGACGCCTGCCGGGCCACATGAACGTGCTGCTGGCCGAGGCCAAGGTGCCCTACGACATCGTGCTGGAGATGGACGAGATCAACGAGGATTTCCCGAACACGGATGTGGTGATCGTCATCGGCTCGAACGACATCGTGAACCCGGCGGCCCAGGACGATCCGAACAGCCCCATCGCCGGAATGCCGGTCCTTGAGGTCTGGAAGGCCAAGCAGGTGTTCGTTAGCAAGCGCGGGCAGGGCACCGGCTATTCGGGCATCGAGAACCCCCTGTTCTTCAAGGAAAACACCCGGATGTTCTATGGCGACGCCAAGGACAGCCTCAACAAGCTGCTGCCCATGATCGAGTGATCGGCAGGATGGACCAGGGCAGGGGGCGCGAACAATCGCGCCCCTTTCCGCATCAGCCACGCCGGTCCGACCGGCCATGAAGGGAAGCTGCGTCATGGGACCGGAACTTGAACATCCGCTGCGATACGATCTCGTCAACGAACTCCATGCGCGGCCCTCGCCCCGGCTGTCCGCCCCGGCCACCTGCGTCTTTGTGGCCTTCAAGGAACCGCGCGACGCGGCCAACCGGGATCGGGCGCGGGATCTGGCGCATCTGACGCAACTGACCGGCAGGCATGGCGGACCGCGGCCCGATCCCCATGAAAGCCATTACCAGGGGCGGCTTGGTCGCCATGACCTGAAATGGGAAAGCCATACGGAATTCGTGACCTATATGGCGCTGACGCCTGGCCTGCCGATCCGGCCCTTCGACCCAAGCGCGGGAGCGATCTTTCCGCAGGACTGGCAGCAGGCGGCGCCCGGCAAGCGCGTGGCCGCCGTCATGGTGCAGATCGACCTGCTGCCCGACGATCCGGCCGAGGCGCTGGACCGCATCGGCACCTGGTTCGCCCGCGACAGCCTGACCGCCGTCTGGGTGCTGGAGGAAGCGGCCCTGATCGCGGGCGATTTCAGGATTGACGCGGACGGCTGGATGCGATTCGCGCTGTTCGTGAGGCCGGGGGTGGGCGAGGGCCGCATCGGCCGGATCGTGCATCGCCTGGTCGAGCTTGAAACCTATCGCGCGATGTCCATGCTGGGTCTTGGCCGGGCCCGCAATCTCAGCAACCGGCTGAACGAGCTTGAGCCGCGCTTGTCGGCCATCGTGGACGGCATGACGGACGAGTCCCGCCCCGCCGAGGCGGTCCTGCACGAACTGCTGACGGTTTCGGCTGAACTGGAGGCGCAGGCGGTGCAGCACTCTTTCCGGTTTGGCGCGACCAAGGCTTATGAGGCGATCGTCACGGACCGCATCACGGCGCTGCGCGAAACGCGCTTTGCCGGTCGCCAGATGCTGACCGAGTTCATGCGCCGCCGGTATCGTCCGGCAATGAGAACCGCCAATTCCGCCGAGACCCGGCTGAAAACGATGCTGGAACGCGCGGCGCGGGCGGGCGAGTTGCTGCGCACCCGGGTCGATGTCGAACGCTCGGCGCAGAACCAGCTGCTGCTGGAGCGCATGGACCGCCGCGCCGACCTGCAACTGCGCCTTCAGCACACGGTCGAGGGGCTGTCGGTTGTCGCCATCAGCTATTACGTCGTGGGCCTGCTGTCCTATGCGCTGTATCCGGTCGCGGCCAAGCTGGGTGTGGACAAGGCCTATCTGATCGCGGGCCTGACGCCCGTGGCCGTGCTGGTCGTCTGGTGGGCCATGCGGCAGGTTCGGCGACGCCTGCACAAGCATGGGCCCGCGGGCGATTTGTGACTTGTGGACGCGGGGCAGGGCGTTGATAAGGCAAGCATAAGGCCAATGATCGAGGTTGACATGAAACTGCTTCTTGCCCTTGCCGCCGTTCTGACGCTGTCCGCCTGCGGCGTCCCGCTGGTGCCCTTCGTCTGATGGCCGGGATCCTGACCCTTTACGGGCTTGCGCATTGTTCCACCTGCCAAAAGGCGCAGGCCGAACTGGAACGGCACGGCTGGACGGTCGCGTTTCGGGATGTCCAAAAGCAACCGCTGACCGAAAACGAACGCGCGTCCCTGCTGGCCGATTTCGGCGACAAGATCGTCAACCGCGCCAGCCTGACCTGGCGCGCCATGTCCGAGGAGGAGCGCGCCGCCGATCCGGTCGCGATGATGGGGGCCAAGCCCAGCGTCATGAAGCGCCCGGCCATTGCGGCGGGCGACCTGCGCCTGCTGGGCTGGACCGCGAACGTGAAGCGCGCCCTCGGGATGCCTGCCTAGCCCTTGCCCCCCGCCAGCGACCGCATCAGCGGCACGATCCCCGACAGGTCATAGCCCGCCTCGGCGGCGGTGGACAGAAGCTCGCCCTCGGACTGCTTTCCGGCCTGGCTCAGCGCCCAAAGGACGGTGGAGCGGTTGCCCGACCGGCAATAGGCGAGGGCAGGCTTTTCCCCCGCCAGCGCCTCGGCAAAGCCCTGGATCAGGTCGGGCGTGATCTGGCCCGGCATGAAGGGCAGATAGTGATACTCCATCCCCGCATCTGCGGCAGCCTGGGCCATCAGCTGATGGTCCACGGCGCCGGCTTCGTCGTCGGGACGGTTGTTGATCAGCGTCCTGAAGCCCGACGCTGCCAGCAGCGGCACGTCCTCGAGGGCGATTTGCGGTGCGACGGCAAGGTTCGGCGTAAGCTGGCGCAGGTCCATGACAAGCCCTTTGATGACGACAAACCCCCGATTGGGGCGAAGCGGCAGGGAATGTCAAGCGCGTGCAAGGACGACCGCCAACGGGCCGGGCAGGGGGCGCCAGGTCGGGCACCACCCGGTCGGCGGTGCCGAAGTCGCCACCGTCGCCATAAACGGACGGGGTGATGGAAACCGCGAACCTGCCGTGCACGCTGCTGCCGGCCTGGCGTGCTGTCCTTGACCGAGATGCATTCGGCTGCGGGCAGCCAGGGCGTTTCATGTCCAGAAGATAGACATTCATGGTAGCTTATTGGCTGCGCTTTCGTCACCCGCCGCGATCACGTCGAAAATCCCGATGGGCAAGGCAGCGATTCATGGCAAGATCAGTGCGCCGATAACGGAGCGGCTGATGGTCATGGCAATGGCTTGCCGAAAGCCGCGCTGACGCGCAGCCTGGAATGCGACGCGCAGGCCCGGGCACAGGAATGCTGATCTTGTTTCAATAATCTTAAAATAGTCTGTTGTTTTAAATATTGATTTTCTGTCAGCGTCTCAGCATCTGTGGCTTTGCATTCGTCTGCTGCTAAGCGGACTGATCGTTCCTTGACTAGGCCGCCGCCTGCCATTCGACAAGGGCCGGAAGGTCAGCGAAATGATCGAAAGAGGTCAGATGCGGCAGGTCGGACAAGGGGGTCTGCCGGTAGCCTTGCGAGAAGATCAGGAACGGCACCGGGACCGCCGCCGCGCAGGCGGCGTCGAACTCACTATCGCCGACATAGAAGGCCTTGGGCTGCCGTGGATCGGCGCCAAGGCCCGCCAGGGCGGCGCGCAGGGGCGCCGGATGGGGCTTGCGTTCAGGCACCGAGTCGCCGCCGATGACGCAGGCGAACAGACGCGCGATTCCGAAATGCTCCAGAATGACTTCGGTGACGGCATGCGGCTTGTTCGTGCAGATTCCCAAGGGGTGCCCACGGTCCGCCAGCAGCGCCAGGGTTTCGGCGACGCCGGGAAACAGCCGGGTCATTTGCGTGGCGTTCTGATAGCACAACATGAAGGCCGCGACGTAATCGGGCTTCTTGTCGTCGGGCAGTTCGCTTGCGGCAATGATTTTTTGCCACAGAACGTCCACGCCGCCGCCGATGAAGCTGCGAACCTGTTCAAGGGTCAGCAAGGGCGCCCGGTGCTGGCCCAGCACGGTGTTCACGCAAGCGTGGATATCGGGCGCGCTGTCGATCAGCGTGCCGTCCAGATCGAAGACGATGGGACAAGGCGAAAGGCAGACATTCATGCGGTTTTCCATTTGATCGAGCAACCCATTGACGGAACCTGGTTCTTTGGTCCTTTGCCGGTTTCAGCGATTTGCAGCATGGCGTCCAGAAGCTCGCGCCGCGCATCCGCTGGTCCGGCGGTTCGGGCCGAAGAGTCAAAACGGCCGCGATATTGCAGCTCTCCTGCGGCGTTGTAGCCGAAGAAGTCGGGCGTGCATTCGGCGCCGTAAGCGCGGGCGACCTGCTGCGTTTCGTCATAAAGATAAGGAAAGCTGAACGCGTGGCGATCGGCCATGACCTTCATCTGTTCGGGTCCGTCCTCCGGGTACCGTTCGGCGTCATTGGCGGAGATCGCCACGACGCCGATCCCGGCTGCTTGCATCTGCCTTGCGTCGCGCACGATCCGGTCGATGATCGACCGGACATAGGGACAATGGTTGCAGATGAACATGACCAATGTGCCGCGCGGACCCGCCACATCCGTCAAACCGTAGAGTTTTCCATCCGTGGCAGGCAGCCGGAAATCGTGCCAGGGCGCGCCGAAATCGCAGACAGGTGGTGAGACGGCCATGATTGCTCCCTTGCCTCGGCATGGTCAGTTTGGAAAATGCGAGCGACTAGAGCAAGTGCGGCAATGGTCGGATAGCGGCAGTTTTTCCATAATACGGATTATTAGTGAAATTCAACCGATAGGGGGACGCGCTATCCTGAACTGCGATTGTCTTTGCTCAACAATGGGTTGAGCCATGAAAGGATCATAGGAATGAAAGGTTCGGTTCTCTCACCTTTCCCTTTCCGAGCGGCGCAAGATCGAGCGCTGGCGGCGGACGAAGCTGAGCCCTGACGAGATGGCGCGAAGGCTCGGCCGGCATCGTTCAACGATCTCCGCAAGCTGAGGCGCAATCATTTCCACGACAGCGAAGTCCCGAAGCTCAGCGGCTACTGGTGCGTTGTTGCGCAAAGCTACTCGGATGGACGGCGGACCCGGCAGCGCAAGCTGGTGCGGGATCCCGGGCTGCGCGACCAGATCGAGCGCTGTCTGAGGTCTGGCTGGACACCTGAGCAGATCGCCGGCCGGATGCGCTACGAAGATGCCCCGCGCCGGGTCTGCCAGGAGACCATCTATCGCCATGTTCTACTCCGATGAAGGCCGCCGGGCTGAGTTGTGGCGCCACCTGCCCTCCGGGCGCCGACGTCGCCGGGGTTACCGGCTGCGCAAGCGCCCGCCGCCCAAGTTTGCGCCGGAACTCAGCATCTTGTTCCGCCCGGACGTTATCGCGCATCGCAAGCAGTTCGGACACTGGGATGCAGATCTGGTGCTGTTCCGGCAGAAGTATGGGCCTGCCAATGTCACCACCATGATCGAGCGGACCAGCCGCTTCCTGGTGGCGTTGAAGAACGCCGAGAAACGCACCAAGCCGATCATGGCCCAGATCGCCCAAGCGCTCACGCCCCTGCCCCGGCATGCCTGCCGATCGATCACCTTTGATAGCGGATCCGAATTCATTGATTGGCCGCATCTACAGGCCGAGGTGGGTACGCAGACGTGGTTCTGCGAGGCGCAATCTCCCTGGCAGAAAGGGGCCGTGGAGAATGCCAACAAGCGTCTCAGACGATGGCTCTGCCGCGACACCGATCCGAACAGCCTCTCGCAGGAAGAACTCCGTCAGCTCTGCGCAGCCCTGAATGCCACGCCGCGCAAGTGCCTCGGCTTCCGGACGCCTGCGGAGGTCTTCAAGGCCAACCTGCTCGGACGCAGCCACAGACGGGAGAAACTCTCCCGGCAACCAAAGTCGCATTGGGGCTAGCGCGTCCACCGGCCAAGCTGGTTGTTGGTCAAGGGCAAGGTGGTTGACGCGCTACACCGGGCATTGGGAATGCGCTCCGATGATGTTCCGCAAGGAAAACGGCAAGGTGAATTTCACCTCGCTGGTAGAGCGGGTCAGCCGATTCGCCGTTGCCATGCGCAATGAGGATCGCCACTCCGAGCCGATCATGGAAGCGCCTATCACGAGTCTCGCTTTCCCCTCCCCGCCGAGGTGCCCAGTCGATCACCTTGGATCGCAGTACCGAATTGTCTGCCAGACAACGGCTGATGATGGGATCGCCGCCGCGAGTTAGTTACAGGGATCGGCGGGCACCATGGCGAATGGTAATGGTCGAGAATACAGACGGCTGAGAGAGCACCTGTCCGGTTCGACGGAACCGACAGCTCTTACATATCAACACTCGAAGTTAATTTGCGCAGCGCAAATGCAAGGGCGAGCGCACCGGCGGAGGTCTTCGAGAGCAACCCGATAATATCCGAAACGGACCGGATCGGAAAAGACACGGTTTTCTGCCTTTCGGCACGACTTCGCAGTTTTCTGTCTTTCGGGAACTTTTACGGTTGATGATGCTTTTCTGGTTAGAACGCGCAATCGGGCGCGCAGAAAGGATCATCTGATGCGACTTCTGACTGCAAGTCTTTTCGGCTCCATGATTTTCGCGCTCGCAGCCTGCGGCAACACAGCTACGGAACGGGCGGCCACGGGCGGTCTGGGCGGCGCCGTTATCGCCGGGCCTGCGGGTGCCGTGGTCGGCGGCACGGTGGGAGCCGCCACGGCCAACTGAGCAGGCCCGCATCGACAAACGGCCGCGCCCCCGGCGCGGTCGTTTTTTGTTGGTCTTGCGGGGCCATCGGGCTTCCCCTACATCTGGATGGCAAAGGCGGAAGGACAGCCACATGCCCATGGAAGCTCATGACATCGAAGCCCTCATTCGCGCGGCCTTTCCAAACGCGCAGATCACCATCACGGACCTGGCCGGCGACGGTAATCACTATGCGGCCGAGGTGATCGACGAAAGCTTCCGCGGCCAGAACCGCGTTCAGCAGCAGCGCGCCGTCTATGCCGCGCTTCAGGACAAGATGGCCGGCAAGTCGGGCGCATTGCACGCCCTTGCCTTGACAACGAAGGCCCCCTGACCAAGCCCCCTGCCCCTTGGCCAGCCCTTCAGAAACAGGATAACGAAAATGACCGAAGTTGTTGATAAGATTCAAGGCCTCGTCGATGCGGCCGATGTCGTGCTGTTTATGAAGGGCACAAAGGAAATGCCGCAATGCGGATTTTCCAGCCGCGTTGCGGGTGTTCTCAACTATATGGGCGTCGATTATCGCGACGTGAACGTGCTGTCGGACGACGCTATTCGCCAGGGCATCAAGGACTTTTCGGACTGGCCCACCATTCCCCAGCTTTATGTCAAGGGCGAGTTCGTGGGCGGCTGCGATATCGTCACCGAGATGACCCTGTCGGGCGAATTGGACCAGCTGTTCGACCAGAAGGGCGTCGCCTACGACAAGGCTGCGGCTGACAAGATCCGCGAAGCCAATGCCTGAGCGGACATCGTGAAAGCGGGCCGCAGATGCGGCCCGCTTTCGTCAGAGGATGTTGTCCTCGTATTCGTCATACTCGTCCGTGTCGCGCCCTTCGCGCAGTTTCGCGGCCAGGGTAATCCCCACGGCGAATGCCCCCAAAAGCTTTGCGATGCTGGCGGCATTGGTGTTGTTGGCGCGTGCAAGCGTGTCGGTGGCATCGTCCACCTTGGAGCGCATGGTGGTGATGTTGCTCGATGTCAGCCCAACTGCCTCGGCCGCGTGGCGGGCAGCGCCGTAGACGCGGCGTTCGGTGTCGTCGGCCAGCTTGGTTGCGCGGAAGCTCGCTTCGTCCATCAGCGATGCGACCTTGTTGCCGGCCACGTCCACCATCCGTTCGGCCTCGGCCCGCGCCTTGTCGATGGCGGCGTCTTTCGCCAAGGTGATTCGCGCTTCGACTTCCTTGCGCAGATCGTCGGTGGTCGGCATGTCGTGCTGGGGTTTTTTCGATACAGCCAGCAGGACCACCGCGACCAGAACAAAGACGCCCCCGATTACCAGCGAGGCAAGCGCCGGTCCCCATCCCAGATCATGCGCCAGAAACGACCACAGCGCGGCGATCAGGAAGCCTGCGGCGACCACCAGGATGATCCCGGCGATCGCCTTCATCGCCGACCGGCGCGCCGTGTCCTTGAGAGCAAGTTGAAGGCGCTGCGCATAGTCGAACATGGGAACCTCAGCGGCGGGCCAGGATCAGACCGACAAGGAAGCCGACACCGGCCGCGATGCCAAGGGCTTGGGCGGGGTTGCGGCGAACCATCTCGGACACTTCGTCATAACGCTCGCCCGCATAGTGGGTCAGTTCGGACGCGCGTTCCTGGCCCTGCTGGTACAGCCGTTCCGCTTCGGCACGGGCCCGGCCGGCATATTCGCTGCCGGCCTCGCGCGCGCGTTCCACATAGTCCTGAGCCGTGTCGCGGGCGTTCTGGGCCAGATCGTTGCCGCGATCCTTGAGGTTGTCGGAAGCCGAATTGTTCGACAGCTTGTCGGCCGTGTCGCGGATGTCGTTGCCGACCTTGTTGGCGCCTTCGCGCAGGTCGGCCTTGGCCTGCTGGCCCGCAGCGCTGGCGTCGTTCTTCAGGTCGTTGGCGGTGGGATTGTTGGATTGAGCCATCTTGATGTCCTCCGGTGTGATTGTCACCATCAGGGGCTAAACCCCGCGAAAACATCAAGGTTCCGCAGAACGGAAGAATAAACGGCACGCAATGGCTTGGAGGATGGTACCGCCTCCCCGGCTCGAACGGGGGACCTCTAGATCCACAATCTAGCGCTCTAACCAACTGAGCTAAGGCGGCACGGATGCGTTCTGTAACGCCGGTTCGGCGCCGTTGCAAGCCTGTCTTGCCGGGAATTTTCACCCGCGATACAGAAAGCGACCATTGAACAAGGACAACGGTGATGGGCATCAACAGCCAAAGCGACATCGCGGCCAATCTGCAAATCGGTCCCACGGATCAGGGCATGGTGCGGATCTATGTCGAGGCAGAGGGGATCGACCTGCCCCTGGACTTCGACCCGGACGAGGCGGCCGAGATCGCCGAGGAACTGCTGGCCGCGGCAGAAGCAGCCCGGCAGATGGGCGGGGGTGGCGGCAAGCCTAAAAAGCCGCGGCGCTGAAGCCTTCGGGATCGGTCATGCCTTGCAGGCGCAAGGCAGAACAGCGGGCGAAATCGCGCATGACCCTGGACCGGCGCGCCCCCGCCAGGCGGGTTTCCGGGGCCATCCGCTGGACTTCCGCGCCGTAGGCATCGGCGCAGATCAGGCCGGTGTCGGGCGGCAGCAGTTCGGTCGGGAAGTCGCAATCGACCGCCCAGAAATAGCGGTCGCACCATTCCAGATAGCCCTGCCACTTGCGGTCGCCCATGAAATCGGCGCGGCAGCTTTTGCATTCGACGATCCAGAATTCGCCCTTCGGGCCCATGCTGATGACATCGACGCGCAGACCTCGGCTGGGCACGAACTCGGTCAGCACGGCATGATCCATGCTGCGCAACATGCGGGACACCCCGCGCGCCAGACGGTGGCCGGGCGTGGCGGGAAGGTTGGGATCGGGCTGGTCCATCGCCGCAACATAGAACGAATAGGAAACACCCTCAAGCCGCTTGAAACGCCGGGTTCCTGGTCCTATCTGATTGGTCAGGCGGGTTTCTGCTCTTCGCGCGCGTGGCCATTTTTCCACTGGCCTATAACTTTTCCGAGGGGGCTGGCTCTGGCGTGACCCTGGTCTCGTTACCCGGCGCCCACCTGGTAATCCAGGCTTTCGGGAAATCTCGTGCTGCCGCGGTTGCTGCGGTTCCCGCCACCCCTTTGCAACCGCCCTGCCCCGCAGCGGCGGTTTTTTTCATGGGAAAAGGGCGGCCTTGCGGGCCGCCCTTCCAGCTTGCTTCTGACCAGAGAGAGGGAAATCAGAAGCCGTAGACGACCGACACGCCCAGGGTGTTGTCCGTGCGGATCTCACGGTTTTCCTGGTATTCGGTGGTGTAGCTGACGCGGGTCGCCAGTTGGTCGGACATCTGGAAGTTGACGCCGAACTGGTTGGTGATCACGTCATCCGAATCTTCCGACGACAGGTAGTCGGTGTCGTTGGTGATGAAGACCATGTCGTTGAACCGGTGGTACAGGCGCGACGACACGATGTAGCCAAGACCGCTGTCGGACGAATCATCGACATCGACACGCTCGAGCACGCCGTCGTCGTTGGTGTCGACCAGATCGAAGCCCGACTTCTGGGCGCCGGTCTGGGTGTAGCGATAGCCGATACCGGCCTGAACGCGCCACGCGGTCTGTTCGGTGTTGATGACGCGATAGCCCGGGCCAACGCCGATGAAACCGTCACGGGCAAAGTCGCTCAGCTTCTCGTCGATCTCGTCGATCGGCTGGCCATCATAGTCCTCGTCGCCGTTGGCCAGACCGTCGATGCTGAAGCGGCCCAGGACAAAGGCGTAGAAGCGGTCGTTGAAGTAATACGCGCCATCATAGATGGTCGAAACTTCTTCCTTGTCCTTGTTGCCCTGCTCGTCCTCGCCGAATTCGATCAGCATGCCGACCGACTGCTGCCAGGGTCCGGCGTTGTTCGAGACGCGGCCCGCCAGCGAGAAATCCTGGTTCTCGTCGTTGCCGGTGCTGCCGGCATAGGTCAATGCGATCGAACCGAACAGCCCTTCGCGGCGGTCAGGATTGCCGAAGCGCGCATCGTCGTTGTCACGGTTGAAATCGTCCTGAACCGCATCCTCGACGTCGATGATACGCTCGTTGATGCCGGTGATGCCGGTCGCATCGGCACCCGCCGCGACCTCGGTCTGGGCGAAGGCCGGGGTGGAAAGGGCAGCCATCAGCGCGGCGGTGCCGGTGAGCAGCGTAATTTTTTTCATGTTTTCCTCACGAGCTGAGTTTGTTGTCCTGGGGCCTGACGGTCGCCAGAGCATCTCTGCGGAATATGAAGTAGTCCGCCCCTCCCCCGGTTCAAAGACCCGGCAAGAACGTCGTCGGCCGCCTGATAAAAGAGAAATCCGCCAGTTTTGCACTTTGCGCAAAATTCCGCTGAAACATGGGTTTGAACAAATGATTCGGAACAAAATCCCCGGTTGGCGAACTGGCTGATGTGAAACGTGAAAGTTGTATCTCATCTTCTGACTTCATGCGAAGGCGCTTGCCGCGAGTTTGCAACAAAGCCGTGATTGCCTAGATCGAAGGCATTTTCCTCAAGGCGGTTGGCAGGGGAAGTTGTTGCAGAATCGACACGCTCCCTGGCAGTTTTGCACAGGGGCGGTCGAAACCGGGTTTTCATGCGGGGCGGGGTTTCGACGTCTTGGCAACGGTCAGGGCGGGCTGGAGATCGCCTGGGACAACGGCCCTGCGTCCGGGCGATGGCGGCGTCCCGGACTGGCCCATCACGGCGATGGCGAACTGGACCCCGCCAAAGAGGATGGTGTTGAAGACGATCATCATGATCGCAGCCAGCCAGCCCACGCTGCTGTTCAGGATCAGGTGCCGCAGATGCGCCACGTCCAGCGCCAGCAGCGCCGCGACAAAGCAGCAGGACAGCGCGGCGCCGATCAGGACGCTGCGGATATAGACACGGACAATCTTGGGCATGACGCACCCCTGTTTTCCCGCCAGGCCCCAATTATAGGACAGCTGCGCGGGAACAGCGGGAAAAATCTGCGCGTCAGAACGCCTCGGGGCGCAATTCCCGGGCCACGTGGTCCAGAACCGCATTGACGAACTTCGGCTCGCGCCCTTCGGGGAAGAAGGCCTCGGCAAGGCGGACATATTCGCTGATCACGACCCTGGGGGGCGTCTGCGGGGTGACCAGTTCCGCCCCTGCCGCACGGAACAGCGCGCGCAGCACCGGGTCGATGCGGTCGATGGGCCATTTGGCGACAAGGCCGCGATCCGTGGCCTGGTCGATCCTCGATTGCCAGGTCACCGCCGCATCCACGACACGGGCGAACAGGTTTTCATCTGCGGGCAGGTACTGGCCGTCCTCGTTTTCGGCCCCAAGGCGATGGATCTCGAACTCTCGCATGACGCGTTCGGCGGACTGGCTGGCGGCCTCCATCTGGTACAGCGCCTGCACGGCATAAAAGCGCGCGCCGCTGCTGAGCGCCCGCCGATCCGCGCGTTTGTCATTCGCCTTGTCTTCGTTCGGGTTCATGGTTCCGGCCTTGCACAGAGACCGGCTGACATGGAACGAAAGCGGCCGGGCGTCAAGCCCCGCCCGCTTCGGCAAGCCGCGCGACATAGCGGGCCAGTGTGTCGATCTCAAGGTTTACCGCATCGCCGGTCGCCACATTTCCCCAGGTCGTGACCTGGCGGGTATGGGGGATCAGGTTGATGCCGAAGCGGTTCCCGTCAACCTCGTTCACGGTCAGCGAGGTGCCGTTCAGCGCCACAGAGCCCTTGGGCGCGATAAAGCGCGCCAGGGCTGGCGGCGCCTCGAAGGTCAGGCGCAGGCTGTCGCCTTCGTCGTGCATTTCGACCACGCGGGCCACGCCGTCGACATGCCCGCTGACGATATGGCCGCCCAGTTCGTCGCCGACGCGCAGCGCGCGTTCCAGGTTCAGGCGCTGTCCGACGGACCAGCCCGCCGCGCCGATGTTGGTCTTGGACAGCGTCTCGGCCGAGATGTCGACGGCGAACCAGCCCTGGTCCTTGTCGACCACGGTCAGGCACACGCCGTCGCAGGCGATCGAGGCGCCCATGTCGACCGCGCCCATGTCATAGCCGCAGCCGATCCTCGCGCGCATGTCGCCGCGCATCTCGACGGCAAGAACGGTTCCGATATCGCTGATGATGCCTGTGAACACGTGACGCCCCCTCTTTTGGCGATGACTAGGACATTGCGTTTTTTCTCGCAAGGCGCGCGCCCGTTAATCGTCGGTTAACCTTGGCTGGCGTAAACAGGCCAGGTGTTTTCCAGAGTATACCGAGTTGATCCAGGATCATCTTGCTTTCCAGCCAGGACTGAGAGTCACCGTTGACGCGCCTGCCGCGCGCACGTTCCTTTTACTGCAAGGCCCTCATGGCCCGTTCTTCGACCGGCTGGGCCGTCTGCTGCGGAACGCGGGGGCGCAGGTCTGGCGCTGCGCCTTCAACGCGGGGGACGAATTCTTCTGGTCCGACAAGAACCGCCTGCTGCGCCACCAGGGCAGCAGCGCCGAATGGCCCGCGCATCTTCTGAAGATCATCGCGGAACGCGGCATCACCGACATCGTGCTTTACGGCGACGTGCGCCCGATCCATGCCGCCGCACGGTCCGCCGCGCAGGCTCTCGACCTGAGATTGCACGTTTTCGAGGAGGGCTATCTGCGCCCCTACTGGATCAGCTACGAACGCGGCGGATCGAACGGCCATTCGGCGCTGCTGGACATCTCGCTGGCCGAGATGCGGGCCACGCTGCGCGACACCCTGTCCGAGGTGCGGCGCCCGCCGGCACGCTGGGGCGACATGCGCCACCACAAGTTCTACGGCGCCTTTTATCATTTCCTGGTTCTTGTGGCGAACCGGCGCTACCGCAAGTTCACCAGCCACCGCGCCCTGCCGATCGGGGACGAGTTCCGGCTGAACCTGCGCCGCCTTGTGCTGACGCCGTTCCATTCGCTGACGCGGGCGGTCCAATGGCAGCGGTTCCGGTTGTCGGGCAACCCTTATCTGCTGGTGCCCATGCAACTGGAACATGATTCGAGCATGCAGGGCCACTCGCCCTTCACCGAAAACCGCCAGTTCGTCGAGGAAGTCGTTGCCGAATTCGCCCGGTCGGCGCCGCGCCACCATCACCTGCTGTTCAAGGCGCACCCGCTGGAGGATGGCCGGGCGCGCAACCGCCGTTCCATCCGCGAGGCGGCGGCGCGCCACGGCGTGGCCGACCGCGTGCATTACTTCCGGGGCGGCAAGCTGGCCGACATGCTGGCCCATGCCCGCGCGGTGATCACGGTCAACTCCACCGCCGCCCAGCAGGCCTTGTGGCGCGGCCTGCCGGTCAAGGCCCTGGGCCGCGCCGTTTACTGCAAGCCGGGGCTGGTTTCGGACCAGCCGCTGCCGGACTTCCTGGTCCAGCCCCGGCAGCCCGACCAGGCCTCGTACCGGGTCTTCCGCGACTATCTGCTGCAAACCAGCCAGGTTCCCGGCGGCTTTTATTCCCGGCGTTCGCGTGCCCATGCCCTGCGGCTGGCCGCCGACCTGATCCTTGCCCCCGAGGATCCCTATCAGGCGCTGGCCGCTGGCCGTTTCCAGCGGCGGCAACAGATCGGCGAACTTCTGGACTAGGGTTCATGAAGTTGTGGTATCCGGGGGCGCGCCGGGCTACATTGCCCGCACAACCGGACAGCAAGTCCGGGCTAAAAGGCACAGGAGTTTTCGAGAGGTGACAGTGAAGCTTTCTCCTGCCCGTCCGGCAGCGGGTCTGGCCATGCGCCTTGTCGTGATCGCGGCGCTGACGCTTGTGGCGGCTTGCAGCCTGCCGCGTTCCGGCCCCAGCAAAAGCGAAATCTATTCGGGCGCCGTTGAAAAGGGCGGCAACGCGCATGTGATCTATGTGAACGAACATGTCGCGCGCGCCACCAACTTCACCCCCGCCTACGGCTTCTCGAACAGCTTTTTGCGCGCCGGGCAGGTCGGCGCGGACGAGATCCGGGCGGGCGACGTGCTGGGCCTGGCGATCTGGGAAAACGTCGATGACGGGCTGCTGACCTCGCTGGGGGCCAGTTCGACCGCCTTGCAGGAAATCCAGGTGGACAGCAGCGGCTATATCTTCGTGCCCTATGCGGGACGGGTCCAGGCCGCGGGCAACACGCCCGACCAGCTGCGCCAGATCATCACCGAACGGCTGTCCACGCAGACCCCCGACCCGCAGGTCACAGTGGCCCGCGTGGCGGGCGACGGCGCGACCGTTTCGGTCATGGGCAAGGTCACGGCGCAAGGCGTTTATCCGATCGAGCGGCCGACGCGGACGCTCTCGGCCATGCTGGCCCGCGCCGGCGGCGTGTCGATCGAGCCTGAGATCGCGGTGATCACCGTCAAGCGCGGCAACAGCACCGGAAAGGTCTGGCTGACCGATCTTTATTCCAACGCCAGCAACGACATCGCCCTGCGCCCCGGCGACGTGATCCTTGTCGAGGAAGACCAGCGCAGCTTTACCGCGCTTGGCGCCCTGGGCGGCCAGACCCGCGTTCCCCTGGGCAACGAGATGATCAACGCGGTCGAGGCCGTGGCGATGGTCGGCGGCCTGAACTCGAACCTGGCCGATCCCACGGGGGTCTTCATCCTGCGCGACGAGCCGGAACAGGTGGCGTCGCGGGTGCTGGGCAAAACGGTCTACGGCACGCAGCGCATCGCCTATGTGATGGATCTGACGCGGCCCAACGGCCTGTTTCTGGCGCGCGATTTCCTGATCCGGGACGAGGATACGGTTTACGTGACCGAGGCGCCCTATGTTCAGTGGCAAAAGCGGCTGGCTGCCCTGATCGGGCCGATCAGCACCGCGAACTCGGTGTCGAACATCACGCAGTGAGCGGCGGATGACGACTGGGCAAAAGGCCGCCGGACAACAGAACCGGCGGCTTTTCGCATACAGCCGCGGCTTCTGGCACGGCCCCCGCCTGCGCCGCATCCTGCAACTGTCGGGATGGGATCTGCGCCTCGGGCTGCCCGGGCCGGGGGATGCCGTGGGCGTCTGGGGCGCCAGCCCCACGGCTTGGCGCGGCCGGGCCATCGCCTCGCGCCGCGGCGCGGGGCTGGTCACGGTCGAGGATGCCTTTCTGCGCTCCGTTCTTCCCGGCCGCGCCAGGGGGCGCATCGCCCGGCGCGGTCCGTTGGGGCTGCTGATCGACCCCTTCGGCCTGCATTTCGACCCGTCCCGCCCTTCGCTGATCGAACGGCTTGTCGCCCAGGGCGCGACGGCCGGCCATGAGCAGCGCGCCCGCGAGGGGATCGCGCGGCTGCGGGCGCTGGATCTGTCGAAATACAACGCTCACCGGCCCGATCTTCCCGGTCCCGATCCCGGCTATGTCATGGTGATCGACCAGACACGGGGCGACGCCTCGCTGATGGGCGCAGGACGGGATCGGTTCCTGGCCATGCTGGACGCGGCGCGGCGCGAGCATCCCGGCCGTCCCATCCTTCTGCGCAGCCACCCCGAGACGATCCGGGGCCTGCGTCCCGGCCATCTTGGCGCGGACGATCTGCGGCCCGGGGACATCCTTTGCGACGGGGAAGTCTCGCCCTGGCGGCTGCTGGAAAACGCCCATGCCGTTTATGCGGTCAGCTCTCAGCTGGGGTACGAGGCGGTCCTGGCGGGCCACAGGCCGCGCCTGTTCGGCCAGCCCTTTTATGCCGGCTGGGGCCTGTCGCAGGACGAAATCCCCTTGCCGCCGGGCCGACGCGGCCCCGCGTCGGCGGGGGCGCTGTTTGCCGCCAGCCACCTTCTGGCGCCGGTCTGGTATGATCCTTGCCGCGACCGGCTGACCGGTTTCGACGGCGCCGTCGATCAGTTGGAAGCCGAGGCCAGGGCCTTCCGCCAGGACCGCGACGGCCATCTGGCCTATGGGATGCGGCTGTGGAAGCGCCCCTTCATCGCGCGCGCCTTCGGCGATGGGCGGGGCGTGCGGTTCACCGACAGGCCCTCGGCCCACGTCACGCTGGCCTGGGCGGGCAAGGCGGACCGGCTTCCGGGGGCGATCCGGGTCGAGGACGGCTTTCTACGGTCCCGGGGGCTTGGCGCCGAACTGACGCCCCCCTTGTCGCTGATCGCGGACGATCTGGGCATTTATTTCGACCCAGGCCGCGAAAGCCGGTTGGAGCGGCTGATCGGCGAAGGCCCCCCGCCGGGCGGCGCGGCGCGGGCGGCCCGTCTGATCGCGGCGATCCGGGATGCGGGCCTGTCCAAATACAACCTGCCGGACCAGGGTTACCGCCCCCCTTTGGCGGCGCGCAGGCGCATCCTGGTTCCCGGCCAGGTCGAGAACGACGCCTCGATCCGCCTTGGCGCGGGGGCCGAGCGCACCAACCTGGACCTGCTGCGCCGCGTCCGCCGCGACAATCCCGATGCCTGCCTGATCTACAAGCCCCATCCCGATGTCGAGGCGGGCCTGCGCCCCGGCGCAATTCCCGTCCCGGACTTGCGCGGGCTTGCCGACGAGGTGGCCGCCGCCGCCGACCCCGTCGCGCTGCTGGCGCATGTCGACGAGGTCTGGACCATCACATCGACCCTGGGGTTCGAGGCCCTGCTGCGCGGCGTTCCGGTCACGGTGCTGGGCGCGCCCTTCTATGCAGGCTGGGGGCTGACCCGCGACCTGGGACCGATCCCGCCGCGCCGCCAGGCGCGCCCGGATCCTGCGGCGCTGGTTCACGCCTGCCTGATCGCCTATCCGCGCTACCGCGACCCGGTCAGCGGCCTGCCCTGCCCGGTCGAGGTCGCGGCGGACCGGCTGAAGGACGGCATCGGCCCGCGTGCCCCGATGCTGCGCCTGCTGGCCAAGGTCCAGGGCCGCCTGGCCGGGCAAAGCTGGCTTTGGCGGCGGTAGCGGCCGCAAAAAGGAAAATCGTCGCGCCTGTGGCATTCCTGCCGAACACCGGCATCCGGGCACATGACATCATTGGTCCGTCCTGGGACGGAACGGCACCTGCATGGAACACCGTTCTTCCGGGAAAGCCCCCCCGGATCAGCCGGGTTCCTTGGCAAGCAGGGGGTCCGTTGCTAACTGTGACGCGCAAACAGGAAGGCCGCCCATGTCGCTTGTGATCTCGCACCTTGCCCGGCGCTTCGGCGCGACCCCCGTCCTGCGCGGGATTGATCTCGAGGTGCGGCAGGGCGAACTGGTCGCGCTTCTGGGCCCCTCTGGCTCGGGCAAGACCACGCTGCTGCGGATCATCGCGGGGCTGGACTGGCCGGACGCGGGCGGGCTGTCCTTCGACGGCGCCGACTGGCTGGCGAAATCGGCGGCAGAACGGCGGATCGGCTTTGTTTTCCAGCATTATGCGCTGTTTCCGCACATGAGCGTGCGCGACAACATCGCCTTCGGCCTGACGGTCCTGCCCCGCGCCCAGCGGCCCGGAAAGGCGCAGATCGCGGCCACGGTGGACGGGCTGCTGCGGTTTTTGCAGATCGACGGCCTGGCCGACCGCTATCCCGCCGAACTCTCGGGCGGGCAGCGCCAGCGCGTGGCCCTGGGCCGCGCCATGGCCACCGGGCCGCGCGTGCTGCTGCTCGACGAACCTTTCGGCGCCCTCGACGCCCAGGTCCGCCGCGACCTGCGCCGCTGGCTGCGCGGCGTCCATGACAGCGCGGGCACGACCACCATCTTCGTGACCCACGACCAGGAGGAAGCCTTCGAGCTGGCCGACCGTGTGGTCGTCATGAACGGCGGCGTCATCGAACAGATCGGTCGCCCGGACGAGATCTATGACCACCCCGCCACGCCTTTTGTCGCGCGCTTCCTGGGCCTGACGGTCGAACTGCCCGTGACCATGCGCGCGGGCCGGGCGCAGGCCGCGGGCCTGGACCTGACCGCCTTGCCCCGCCGCGCCCTTCCCGATGGTCCCGCAACCCTGTTCCTGCGCCCCGCCGACATCGAAGTCCTGCCCGATACTGCCGCGCCCTTTCGCGTGACCGAGGCCGCATCCACCGGCGCGCTGCTGCGGATCGTGGCGGAAAGCGGCACCGGCTGCCGGATCGAGGCAGAGTTGCCGCGCCGCGATGCCCGCGGCCTGTCGGTCGGCCAGCCCGTCGGGCTTCGCATCGTGGCGGGCCAGATCTTTCCCGGCGGCGGGGCATCCGCTGCCGCGCCCGCCGAACCGTCCAGAACCCTGAAGGAGGCCCTTTCGTGAAGACCCGCCTGACCACCGCCCTCGCCCTTGTGCTGGGCCTCGCCTCGCCCGTGGCCGCGCAGGACGCGATTCTGAACGTGTCCTATGATATCGCACGCGAGCTGTTTGCCGAACTGAACCCGGTCTTTGCCGAAAAGTGGCAGGCGGAAACCGGCCGGACCGTCACCATCGACCAGTCGCATGGCGGATCGTCTAAACAGGCCCGCGCCATCCTGGAAGGGTTGCCCGCCGATGTCGTGACCTTCAACCAGGTGACGGACATCGACGTGCTGGCCGAAGGCGGCCTGGTCAGCGAGAACTGGCGCGAGGCGTTCCCCAACCAGGCGTCGCCCTATTACTCGCTGCCGGCCTTTCTGGTGCGCGAGGGGAACCCGAAGGGGATCGACGATTGGGACGACCTGACGCAAGAGGGCGTGCAGGTGATCTTCCCCAACCCCAAGACCAGCGGCAATGCGCGCTACACCTATCTGGCGGCCTATGCCTATGCGCTGGACAAGAACGGCGGCGATCATGCGGCGGCGCAGGACTTCGTGAGGAAGATCTTCGCCAATGTCCCGGTTTTCGACCAGGGCGGGCGCGCGGCCACGGCGACCTTCGCGGAACGCGGCATCGGCGACGTGCTGATCACCTTCGAGGCCGAGACCGGCGGCATCGCCCGGCAATACGCCGACGCCAAGCTGGAACGGGTCACGCCGTCCCTGTCGATCCTGGCGGAATTCCCGGTTGCCGTCGTGACCGAGAATGCCGAGGACAAGGGCACCGAGGAAGTTTCCAAGGCCTATCTGGACTTTCTTTATTCGCCCGACGCGCAGCGGATCCTGGCCCGGAACTTCAACCGCGTGCATGACGAGACGATCACCGCCGAATTCGCCGCGAACTTCCCCGAGGTGAAGCTGGTCACGGTCGAGGATGTGTTCGGCGGTTGGGACAGGGTCCAGCAGGAACACTTTGCCGAAGGCGGGATCCTCGATTCCGTGTTCGTGAACCAATGAGCATGGCGGCGGTCGCGGCTGCCCCCGCCGGGCGGCAGAAACGGGTGCTTCCGGGCTTTGGCCTGACGATGGGGCTGACGCTGACCTATGTCGGCGTCATTGTCCTGTTGCCCGTGATCGCCCTGGCGCTGAAGGGGGCCGAGATCGGTCCCCTCCGCTTCTGGGAGATCGTGACCGCCCCCCGCACCCTGGCCGCCTTGCGCCTGACCCTGACCGCCGCCGCCCTGGCGACGGTCTTCAACGCGGTTTACGGACTGCTGATGGCCTGGGTGCTGGTGCGCTACCGCTTTCCGGGGCGCAGGCTGCTTGACGCGATGATGGACATTCCCTTCGCGCTGCCCACCGCCGTGGCGGGCCTGGCGCTGACCGCGCTGTTCTCTGAAAACGGCTGGTATGGCGCGATCCTGGCGCCCGCCGGGATTTCGGTCGTTTACACCATCTGGGGGGTGGCGGTCGCGATGTCCTTCACCTCGATCCCCTTTGTGGTCCGCACCGTCCAGCCGGTTCTGGAGGATCTGGACCAAAGCCAGGAAGAAGCCGCCCGAACCCTGGGCGCGACGCCGTTCCAGATCTTCGCCAGGGTCATTTTCCCGGGAATCCTGCCGTCCTTCCTGGTCGGCACCACCATCGCCTTCGCCCGGTCGCTGGGCGAATTCGGCGCGGTGATCTTTATCGCCGGAAACCTGCCGATGAAGACCGAGATCGCATCCCTGCTGGCCGTGATCCGGCTCGAGGAATACGACTACAACGGCGCCGCGGCCATCGCTCTGACCTTGGTCGCGATCGCCATGGTGCTGCTGGTCCTGTCGAACTGGCTGCAATCGCGCCTGACCCGGCGGAGGGTTCCGGCATGACGCCCGCCGCGCTTGCCCCGCGCCAGGACCGCAGCGCGCAATGGCTGCTGATCGGGCTGGCGGTGGCGCTGACCCTGTTCGTGGTCGTGGTGCCGCTGGTCTATATCTTCTGGCGCGCGCTGTCCGAAGGCCTTGCTGTCTTCGCCCAGAACATCATGGCCCCGGACACGCTGCACGCGATCTGGCTGACATCGGTGGTGGCGGTGATCACGCTGCCCGTCAACCTGTGCATCGGCATTGCCGCCGCCTGGCTGATCGCGCGCTTCACCTTTCCGGGCCGCAAGGCGCTGCTGACGATCATCGAGCTGCCCTTCTCGATCTCGCCCGTCATCGCCGGGGTCTGCTATCTGCTGCTTTACGGCCGTCAGGGGCTGCTTGGTCCCGTTCTGGAGGCGGGCGACGTGAAGGTTCTGTTCGCGCTGCCCGGCATCGTCATGGTGACGCTGTTCGTCACCAGCCCCTTTGTCACCCGGGAGGTTTTGCCCCTGATGCAGGCCCAGGGGTCGGAACAGGAACAGGCGGCGCTGACGCTGGGCGCCTCGGGCTGGCAGATCTTCCGGCGGGTGACGCTGCCGAACATCCGCTGGGCGCTGCTTTACGGCGCGGTGCTGGCAACGGCGCGGGCCGTGGGAGAATTCGGCGCGGTGTCGGTGGTGTCGGGCGCGATCCGGGGCCAGACGATGACCCTGCCCTTGCAGATTGAGCTTTTGTTCAACGACCTGAACACGGTCGGAGCCTTTGCCGCCGCGTCCACCCTGACGCTGATCGCGCTTGTGGTGCTGGTCCTGAAAACCGTAATCGAATCGCGCACCCGCTGATCAGCGCCGGAAATCCGTGGGCTTGATCCCGTGGCGGGCCAGCTTGTCGTAAAAGGTCTTGCGCGGCAGTTGCAGCCGCGCCATTGCCGCCGTGGCATTGCCGCCCGCCAGCCGCAGGGCGTCGCGGATCAGTTCGGATTCGTAGCTGGCGACCAGCTCGGACAGCCCTGGCGCCGCGCCGTCGGCCTGCGCATCGAAGGGCGTCACGCCGATGGCCTGGCTTTCGGCGAAGCCGCGCAGTTCGGGCAGATTTCCCGGCCAGCCGTGCCCTGAAAGCCGCGCCTTGACCGGCCCGGTCATCGCGGGGGCGGGCCGGTCCAGCCGCGCGCAGGCCGCCAGCAGGAAATGGCGGTAAAGCGCGGGAATGTCCTCGCGCCGTTCAGCCAGGGACGGAACCGGCAGAACGGTGCCCGACAGGCGATAGAACAGCCGCGCGTCGAACGGCCCCTCGGCCAGACGGGCCGGATCGGCGCTGGTGGATGCCAGCAGTTGCACATCCATCGGCCGGGGCGCGCCGGCGCCCGCGGGCCGGAACTCGCCCGCCTCGAAGATCGCGGACAGGCGCGCCTGCATGGCCGGCGTCAGCGCGTCCACGCGGTCCAGAAACAGCACGCCGCGCTGCGCCCGTTCCAGCTGGCCCGCCTGCCTTGTGCCGCGCGGGCCCGGCGCCTCGCTGCCCAGAAGGTCGGCGTCGAAGCGCGCGTCGTCCAGCGCGTCGCAGGCCAGATGCACGAAGGCGCGGGCGCGGCGCGGACCTCGGCGGTGGATCGCGCGCCACCGCCAGCCTGCCCGCGCCAGCGGGGCCGGTCAGCAGGGCATTGCCCTCGGCCTCGGCCACGCGGTCAAGCGCCGCGCGCAGATGGGCCATGACCTCGCTGCCGCCGCCAAGCTCGGGGAAGCTGTCCGAAGCGTCGTGGCTGGCCTGCCGCAGTGCGCGGTTTTCCAGAACAAGCGCACGGGCGGCGGCGGCACGGTTCAGCGCGGCCAGCAGCCCGTCGCGCCCCACGGGCTTTGTGAGAAAGTCATAGGCCCCGGCCTTCAGCGCGGCCACCGCCATGGGCACGTCGCCATGCCCGGTCAGCAGGATCACCGGCAGGTCCGCGTCGATGGCACGGAGCCGCTGGAACAGCTGCAACCCGTCCATGCCGGGCATCCGCACGTCGGACAGCACCACGCCGGGATAATCGCGCGTGACGCCCGTCAACGCATCGGCGGCAAGCCCGAACTCCTCGACCCGGAAACCCGCCAGTTGCAGGGTCTGGACCTGGGCCGCGCGCAGATCCTCGTCGTCCTCGACCAGCCGCACGAGCCCGGTCATGCGGCCCTCCTCAGGATCAGGCGGAAGGTGGCGCCCTGCCCCGGAACCGGGTCGTCGGCGGTCAGTTCGCCGCCGAGGTCGCGGGCGATGTCGCGCGAGATGACCAGTCCCAGGCCAAGGCCCTGCGCCTTGCTGGTGGCGAAAGGCGCGAACAGCTGGTCCCTGACCTGCGGCGGCAGGCCGGGGCCGTTGTCGGCCACCGTCAGGGTGACATGCTCGCCGGCCTGGATGCCGATGCGGATCCAGGGATCGGAACTGGCGTCCTGCGCCTCGAAGGCGTTGGTCAGCAGGTTCACCAGGATCTGTTCCACCCGCACCTGCTCTCCGGCCACGGCGAGGTCTTCGGGGATGTCGGGCAGGTGAACGGGCATATCGCTGGCCTTGCGGCGGCTGGCGGTCAGCAGCAAGGAAGCCTCGATCACCGGGCGCAAAGGAACGGGCCCGATCTCTCCGGTCGGTTTGCGCGCGAAAGAGCGCAACTGGTCGGTGATCTGGCCGATCCGGTCGGTCATGCGCGTGATGCGGGCCAGATTGTCGCCCGCGGGGCCGCCGGGCTGCATGGCCTGGCCGTTCTCGGCCAGCAGGCGGATGGTTGCAAGCGGCTGGTTGATCTCGTGGGCGACGCCCGCGGTGATCTGGCCCATGGTGGCCAGCTTGTTGGCCTGCACCAGATCCGACTGCATCTGCGACAGCCGCTGCTGGGCCAGCTGACGCTCGCGCATTTCCTCGGACAGGTCGCGGGTGCGTTCGGCCACGGCGCGTTCCAGCTCCGCGCGGTAAGCGCGGTCGGCCCGGGCCTTGCGGGCGGCACGCAGCCGCGCGCGGCGGGCCTGATCGGCCAGCGCCATCAGCAGCAGCACCGCCAGCCCCGCCGCTCCGGCCGCATAAAGGGCGGTCTGCCGCGCTTCCCGCGTGGGCACGTGCATGGCCAGGGTCCAGCCCGTGCCCCGCACCGGCAGGGCGATCGGCAGGCTGTCGGGCACCGCAGGCGGCGTGGCGGTAAAGCGAAGCGCCGCGTCGGTGGTGATGATCACCCGGCCATCGGCCTCGGTCACGTGGGTCGCGTTCGGGCTGCGCGCCCAAGCGGCTTCAAGGCCGTCGAATTGCACCTTGACAACCACTACCCCCAAAAGCGCCCCGCCGTCGCGCACGTCGTGGGACAGATACAGCCCCGGCTGGCCGCTGACGGTGCCAAGCGCGAACTCCAGCGCCGTCGGGTTCGCCTGCCGGAAATAGTCGCGGAAGCTGTAGTCGTGGCCCAGAAAGCTGTTCGGCTGGTTCCAGTTCGACGCGGCGATGGTCCGCCCCGTCGCGTCCAGCAGATACAGGACGGTGCTTTGCGTTTCCGCCCGCAACCCTTCCAGCTTGGCGGAAACCGCGTCGCCCTGGTCAAACCCCTTGCGGAGCGTGGCCTTGACCATGGCGTCGTCGGCCAGGATCGCGACAACCGCGCGTTGGCGGTCCAGAATGCTTTCCAGCGTCAGCGCCCGCGACTGCGCGGCGGCCAGGCCTTCATCGCGCAGGTTCTGCAAGGCCCCGGCCCGCACCCCCCAGAAAGCCGCCGCCGGAACCAGAACCAGCAGCGCCATGGCCAGGACCACGGCCAGCCACCCCGCCGCGCGGAAGAAGCGCGGCGAATCGCTGTCGATCGGCAAGGCGTCCTGCATGTCCCGCATCCGTCCGGGTTCCGGCAAGCTGTTTCCATTTCCACACTAGCAGCTTGGGCTTGTGTGGAAAACCACACATATTTACGGCGCTACCGGGTGAAAACAGCCATGTTTTCAGCGCATTGCCGCCATGCGGCAAGTCTTTTGGGCTGAACTGCCCGCGGCTTAGGATGTCCGTCATCGCATTGACACACACAAGGCTGGAGGAGGCCTTCATGCAGTTGGACACATCCGCGCATCCCGTTGCCCATGAAAGGCGGCCTTTCTACCGCCACCTGTATTTCCAGGTCGTCATCGCCATTGTGGCGGGCGCGTTGCTGGGCCATTTCTATCCCCAGACGGGCGAGGCGCTGAAGCCCCTGGGTGACGGCTTCATCAAGCTGGTCAAGATGATCATCGCCCCCGTCATCTTCCTGACCATCGTCACCGGCCTGGCGGGCATGGGGTCGCTGCGCGGCGTGGGCTCGGTCGTGGGCAAGGCGTTCACCTATTTCCTGACCTTTTCGACGCTGGCCCTGATCGTGGGCCTGATCGTGGCGAACGTGGTGCGGCCGGGATCGGGGATGAACATCGACCCGGCCACGCTGGACGCCTCGACCGTGACGACCTATGCCGAAAAGGCGCATGAAACGTCGCTCACGGGCTTTGTGATGGACATCATCCCGACGACGCTGGTTTCGGCCTTTGTCGAAGGCAACATCCTTCAGGTGCTGTTCGTCGCCATCCTGTTCGGCATCGGCCTCATCCTGGTCGGCGACAAGGGCCGGCCGGTCCTGAACATCCTCGAATCGGCCTCCTTCGCGATCTTCCGCGTGGTGGACATCCTGATGAAGGCCGCGCCCATCGGCGCCTTCGGGGCCTTTGCCTTCACCATCGGCAAATACGGCATCGCGTCGATCATGAACCTGGCGATGCTGGTGGGCACGTTCTACCTGACGTCGGCCCTGTTCGTGATCGTGATCCTGGGCACGGTCTGCATGGTCAACGGCTTTTCGATCTTCCGGCTGATCTCGTATCTCAAGGCCGAGATCCTGCTGGTTCTGGGCACCTCGTCCTCGGAGTCGGCGCTGCCCTCGCTGATGGAGAAGATGGAAAAGGCCGGCTGCGCGCGCCCCGTGGTGGGCCTCGTGGTGCCGACCGGCTACAGCTTCAACCTGGACGGCACCAACATCTACATGACGCTGGCCGCGCTGTTCATCGCCCAGGCGACGAACACCGACCTGTCGCTGCAACAGCAGGTCTTGCTGCTGCTGGTCGCGATGCTGTCGTCCAAGGGCGCTGCGGGCGTGACGGGCGCGGGCTTCATCACCCTGGCCGCAACGCTGTCGGTGGTGCCCACCGTGCCGGTCGCCGGCATGGCGCTGATCCTGGGCGTCGACCGCTTCATGTCGGAATGCCGGTCGATCACCAACTTCATCGGCAACGCGGTGGCCACGGTCGTGGTCAGCCGCTGGCAGGGCGCGCTGGACCGGGACCGCTTCGATGCCGTGATGGGCGGCCGCGAGCCCGAGGGCCTTGCCGTTCCCGTCGCCGGGCTGGCCGTCCACCCCGCCGGGTTGCAGTTGGGCGAACGCAGCGCCGACTGATCGCCGAGGAAACACGACCGGGCGCCGCAGCGATGCGGCGCCCTTTTTCGTGCGTCAGACCAGCACATCGGAAAGGCGCGGCGGCTTGCCGTTCTGGATCGCCAGCAGGTTGTCCATCATCCGCGCAACCGTGGGCGCGAAGCCCGCCGCGTCCAGCGCCGCCAGATGCGGGGTCAGAACCACGGGGTCGAGGCCCAGCAAGGGGTTGTCGGGCGTGATCGGCTCGACCGAGAACACGTCGATTCCGGCCCCGCGCAACCGGCCCGCGCGGATCGCATCGGCCAGATCGGCCTCGACCAGGACGCCGCCGCGCGCGGCGTTGACCAGGATGGCGTCCGGCTTCATCAGCGCCAGCCGGCTGCGGTCGATCAGGTCGCGGGTGCTGTCGTTCAGGTCGCAGTTCAGCGTCACCACGTCGGACAACGCCAGCAACTCGTCCAGGGGCGCGAAGCGCGCGCCCAGGTCCGCTTCCTCGGCCGCGGGCAACGGGCTGCGCTTGGCGTAAAGGATCGGGCAGCCGAAGCCGCGCAGCAGGCGGGCCAGGGCCTTGCCGATATGGCCCATGCCGACGATGCCCACGGTGCGGCCCGACAGGGTGGCGGCAACCGGCGCGATCTCGGCCTTGGACCAGCGGCCTTTCGCGATCCCCGCATGGCCCCGCACGATGTTGCGGTTGACGGCCAGGATCAGGCCCAGCGTGGTTTCCGCCACCGCCACGGCGTTCGAGCCGGTCGTGCGCAGCACCCGCACGCCGTGCCTGCGCGCGGCCTCCAGGTCGATGCCGTCGAAGCCCACGCCCCATTTGTGGACCGCCCGCAACCCGGGCACCGCGAACATGGCTTCGGTCACGGGCACATCGCCGGTGATCGCGAAACCGGCGCCTTGCAGCGCGGCAAGCTGGTCCTGGGGTGCGCGCGACAAGGCCGTGGTCAGAAGCCAGCCCGGCGGCAGGAAGGGCCGAAGGCGGTCGAGCCGTTCGGGGGTCGAGGGATCCAGCAGGACAAGCGTGGTCATCGCATCCTCAGATCACGAAACGGATGCCCGGGCGGGCCAGTCCGCCGCCCTGCGCCAACACCGTGCCGTCGGCGCGCCAGCAAGCGGCGCCGGTCATCACCCTGTCCGGCGCAAAGCCGATGGCGTTCATGCCGCCGCCGATGGTCTTGACCAGCCGCACCTCGTGGCCGCGCGTGCGCATCGCATCCGCCCGCGCCGCGTAAGCCGGTTCCAGTTCCAGGTGATGCCCCTCGGTCCACAGGCGCGGGGCCTCGACCGCCTGTTGCAGCGGCATGCCGTGGTCGATCAGGTTCACGATCGCCTGCATGGCCGACGGAAAGATCCGCACGCCCCCCGGCAGGCCAAGCGCGAAGGCGGGCCGCCCGCCCCGCAGCACCATCATCGGCGCCATGGACGTGGGCACCCGCTTGCCAGGCGCGACCGACAGCGCCCGCCCCGGCCGAGGGTCATAGTTCAGCATGTAGTTGTTGGGGATGATCCCCGTCCCCGGCACCATGAAGCGCGCGCCCCACAGCCCGTTGATCGTGTGGGTGGCGCTGACGATGGCGCCGTCGGCATCGGCCACGGTCAGGTGCGTCGTGTCGCGGCTTTCACGCGCGGCGCAGGCCGCAGGCAAGGCGCGGGCCGCAGGCAAGGCGCGTTCCGCCATCCGCCGCCGGGCGTGGTCCTTGGACATCAATCGGTCCACCGGCACATCGACGAAATCGGGATCGCCCGAGGCGCTGCGCCGGTCCTCGAAGGCCAGGGCCATGGCTTGCGCCATCAGGTCCATGGCATCGGGGCTGCCAAAGCCCATGGCGCGCAGGTCATGGGGTTCCAGCATGTTCAGCATCTGGACGATGTGAACGCCCGAGGATGCGGGCGGCGGCGGGCCGACAATGGTGTGCCCGCGATAGGCGCCGAAGATGGCTTCCCGCTCGATGGCGCGGGCTGCCGTAAGATCGGCCAGCGTGACGTGCCCGCCTTGGGCCAGCCGGTCCGCCAGCGCGCGTCCCAGATCGCCGCCATGCAGCGCCGCGTCGCCCTGTTGCCCGACCAGGCGCAGGCTTTCGGCGTAATCGCCCATGACCAGCCGCGCGCCCGGCGCCACCGGCGCGCCGTCCGGCAGAAACAGCCGGGCGATCTCGGGATCGGCGCGCAGGTCGTTCTCGTGTTCGCGGACCGCGCCGTGCAGATAGGGGCTGACCGTGAAGCCCCGGGTCGCCGCGCGGATGGCGGGTTCGACCACATCGGCCCAGGGCAGCCGCCCGTACCGGCGCTGCATCAGGAACCAGCCGCGCAGGTTGCCGGGCACGGCGACCGCCGAAGGCCCGACCATGTTCCGCCGCCCTTCGGTGTCCATATAGGCGTCGGGCAGGTCGGACACCGGGGTGAACATGTCCGCCCGCGCGCCCTGCCCCGCGACCGACAGCGCGTCGATCACCACATGCCGTCCGTCGGCCAGCCGCAGATGCGCGATGCCGCCGCCCGCGATGCCCACCATCATCGGCTCTACCACCGTCAGCGTCAGCAGCGCGGCGACAGCGGCGTCCACCGCATTGCCGCCGACAGCCAGCATCTCGGCCCCCGCCGCGGTTCCCGGAGGGGCGTTCGTCACCACCACGCCCATCGAGCCGGTTGCGGGACGCTTTTCGCAGGTGAATGGCAGACTCATGACGGCCACTCTAGGCGGCGGACGGGCGGACCATCAAGCCCGCGCATCCTCAAGCATCATCCGCGCGGCCTTTTCCGCGATCATCATCACCGGCGCGTTGGTGTTGCCGCTGGTGATGGTCGGCATGACCGAGGCGTCCGCGATCCGCAGGCGGCCAAGCGCGCGCATCCGCAGGCGCGGGTCCACCACCGCGCCGTCGTCCACGCCCATCCGGCAGGTGCCGACCGGGTGGAAGATCGTGGTGCCGACCGCGCCCGCGGCCTTGACCAGATCCTCGTCGGTCTGAAAGGCGATGCCCGGAACATGCTCGCTGGGGTCATAGCGGGTAAAGGCGGGCTGCGCGGCGATCCTGCGCGCTAGGCGGATGGCGCGGACGGCCACCTCCTGATCCCCTGGCGTGGACAGGTAATTCGGGCGGATCGCGGGATGGGCGCGGAAATCCGGGCCGGTGACGTGAACCGAGCCGCGGCTTTCGGGGCGCAGGTTGCAGACGCTGGCGGTCATGGCCGGGAAGGAATGGACCGGATCCCCGAACTTGTCCAGGCTGACCGGCTGGACGTGGAACTCCAGATCCGCCGTGGCCTTGTCGGGGCCGGATCTGGCGAAGATCCCCAACTGGCTGGGGGCCATGGACATCGGGCCGGACCGCTTCAGCAGGTACTCCAGCCCGATCGACGCCTTGCCCAGAAGCCGCGACGCCTTTTCGTTCAGCGTGGGCACCCCCCGGACCTTGTAGACCAGGCGCAATTGCAGGTGGTCCTGAAGGTTCTCGCCCAGGGACGGCACCTCGACCCGAGGGGTGATGCCCGCCGCCTGCAACACTTCGCCGCGTCCGACGCCCGACTGCTCCAGGATCTGCACCGACCCGATGGCGCCCGCCGACAGCACGGTTTCGCGGGCCGCGCGGACTTCCCGCCGCTGGCCCGCGTGGTGGAAGACCACGCCCTTGACCTCGCCCGCCTCGATCACCAGACGCTCGACCTCGGCGCCGGTCAGCACTTGCAGGTTGGGGCGGCGCAGCACGGGGCGCAGAAAGGCCTTTGCCGCGCTCCACCGCCAGCCGCGGCGTTGGGTCACGTCGAAATAGCCGCTGCCTTCGTTGTCGCCTCGGTTGAAATCAGCCGTGCGCGGGATGCCCGCCTGTTCGGCCGCCTGCATGAAGGCGTCCAGGACCGCCCAACGGACGCGGGCGGTTTCCACGCGCAACTCGCCGCCGGCGCCGTGGGCGTCGTCGGCGCCGCGATAGAAATCCTCCTGCGCCTTGAACAGCGGCAGCACGTCATCCCAAGCCCAGCCGGTGCAGCCGAGCTGGCGCCAGTGGTCGTAATCGGCCGCCTGTCCGCGCATGTAGATCATGCCGTTGATCGACGAACTGCCGCCCAGCACCCGGCCGCGCGGATACAGCAGCGACCGGCCGCCCAGGCTTTCCTCGACCTGGGTGCGGAAACCCCAGTCCGTGCGCGGATTGCCGATGCAGTAAAGATACCCCACCGGGATATGGATCCAGTGGTAGTTGTCGCGGCCCCCCGCCTCGAGCAGCAGCACACGGGCGCGGGGATCGGCGGACAGGCGGTTGGCCAGAACGCATCCCGCGCTGCCCGCACCGATGACGATGTAATCGTGGCTTTCCATCCGCAAGAGGATGGCCGCAAAGCCGGGGCTGCACAAGCGCGCTATGCCTGTGTTCCGTGCGGAAATGCGGCCCGGGCACGGGCCGGGCCGCATGAGGTCCGCCTTCGGATCAGAACGACTTGTTCAGGGTCAGGTAAAAGGCCCGGCCCGGTTCGTTGAACGTATTGGCGTTCGCGCCGCTGCCCGTCCGCACAACCGTCTTGTCCAGAAGGTTGGTGATGCCCGCCGACACCCGCGCCGTGTCGTTGATCTGCCAGTTGCCGCCCAGGTTGACCAGCGTATAGGGATCGCGGCTTTCGGTGTCCTCGTAAACCTCTCCGGTGGTCGAGGCGATTCCGGCGGCCGAGATCTCGCCGTAATGGGTGGCCGACAGGGTGACGGTCAGCGCCTCGGTCGCATACCAGTCCAGCGCCGCGTTGATCGTGTATTCGGGCACCAGGCTCAGCGGCTCGCCGTTGTCCTTTTCCGACTTGATCATCTTGGTGAAGTTCGCGTTGAACGCGAAGCGGTCGCCCAGGTCGGTCGAGAAGTTGCCTTCCAGACCCGAGATCACGGCCTTGCCCTCGTTTTCCCAGCGATAGATCCGGTCGGTCGTCGCGCCTTCGTTGTACTGGACGAAGCCCGACCCGATCCGGTTGTCGTAGTCGTTGTGGAAATAGGTCAGGCTGGCATTGATGCCCTGCGCGCCCGCATAAGCGACGCCGATTTCGCTGTTCAGGCTTTTCTCGGCCTCGAGATCCGGGTTGCCGATCACAAGGCAGGGGCCGTCGACCTGGATGCCTTCGAAATAGGGGCAGCCGTTGCCCCGGGTGCGATAAACATAGTTCGGGTTAAGTTGGAACAGGTTCGGCGTCTTGAAGGCGCGGGCGACGCCCAGCTTCACCGTCCATTCGTCGCTGAATTCATAGGTCGCGTTCAGCCCCGGCGACCAGGCGCTGCCGAAGGTGTCGCTGTAGTCGAAGCGCAGCGCCGGCGTCAGCGTCAGGCGTTCGTCCCATTCGATGTTGCTTTCGGCGTAAAGCCCGATCAGGTTCTGTTCGCTTTCCGTGTCGCGCAGGGCGGGATCGGTGGGAATGCCCAGAAGTTCCGCCAGCTCCTCGGCCACCGCGGGATCCTCGGCCAGCGAGTTCAGGATCGAATTGGGATCCTTCATGAACTCGCCGCGGTATTCCGCGCCCAGGGTCACGCGGCTGGCCTTGCCGCCCAGGTTCATCGGCATGATCCATTCGGACTTGGCCGTGATGTTGTCCAGATCGATGGTGTTATAGCGGAACGCGTCGTTCTCGCCGTCGCCGTCGGTATCGACGCAGGGGACATAGTTGTCCTCGACGCTGCCGGACAGCCCGGTGCACAGGCGGGTGTTGTCGGTCTGCTCCCATTGCAGATAGCTCATCGATTCGCCGAAGTCGTATTCGCCGCGATGCGTGGCGGACAGCACGCGGCGGTACATGCGGCTGGTTTCCGATCCGACCAGCCCGGCCGCGTCCTCGCTGACCGACCCGTTGCGCGTGTCCCCCGCATAGATGTTGCCCTGGCGCGAGAAGTCGAACTGAAGATCCAGCTCGTGGCCCGGGGCCATGTCCCAGGTCAGCAGGGTGCCCAGATCCTTGTTCACCACGCCTTCGCGCGCGGCATAGGTCTCGGTCAGCTCGCCGGTGTCCTCGTCGAGCTGCGGCGGGTTCAGGTCGGGATCGTCGCCGCCCGTCTCGTTGTAGTTGCCGAAAACGCGAAAGGTCAGCCGTTCGCCCGCCGGACCGGCCAGCAAGAAGTTGGTGCGCTTGGTCACGCCTTCCTTGTCGTTCTCGGGCTGGTTCCAGTGCAGGCCGATCTGGCCGGTAAAGGTCTCGGGGCGCTTGGTGATGATGTTGACCACCCCGCCCGAGGCGCCCGATCCGTAGCGCGCGGCGGCCGGGCCGCGGATGACCTCGATCCGCTCGATCAGCTCGGCGGGCACCCAGTTCGAATCGCCGCGGGTGTCGCGTTCGCCGCCCCGGCTCATCTTGACGGAATTGCGCGACAGGACCGGCTTGCCGTCGATCAGGATCAGCGTGTTTTCAGGCCCCATGCCGCGGATGTCGATCTGGCGCTGGTTGCCGCGCTGCCCGGTGGCCGTGGATCCGGTCAGGTTCACGCCCGGCTGCTTGCGCACGACTTCGGAAATGTCGTTGACCACGGGCTGCTTTTCCAGATCCTCGGCGGTGATCTGGGACACGCCCAGGGCCTGCTTGGCCTGTTCCTCGGCGGTCAGGACGATTTCTTCCAGAACGGTGACTTCGCCGGTTTCCTGGGCCCGGACAGGCGCGACCACCAGTCCGACCGACATGAGAAGCGACAGCGACGTGCCCGAGACAAGCCGCGAACGAAAGGCCGCCATGACAAGGCTCCTTTTTGGTATCTATGGATTTCCGGCTGGCTCGGGGCGGGCTTGCGGCGGCTTCAAGCAGTCGTGAGGACCATTAACAATATTCCTTACGAAAACAGTTGTCGCAAATTGTCTGGATGTCACACCTTGTTGCGGGGGCGCACTCGTCTGCCGCCGTGGCTTCGGCTAGACATGCCCCATGCGAGACGTCCATGCCCCCCTGATCCTGATCGCCGACGACGCGCGCGACATCCGCGACCCCCTGGCCAGCTTCCTGGCGCGCCACGGCTTTCGCACGCGGACTGCGGCCAATGCCGCCGATGCCCGCACCATTCTGGCAGAAGGCGGCGTGCATCTGGCGATCATCGACATCATGATGCCGGGCGAAAGCGGGCTGAGCCTGTGCGCCCACCTGACCCGCACCAGCCGGGTGCCGGTGATCCTGCTGTCCGCCTGCGCCGAGGAAACGGACCGCATCCGCGGGCTGGACCACGGCGCCGACGATTACGTGACCAAGCCCTTCAGCCCGCGCGAGCTGATCGCCCGGATCCGCGCCGTCCTGCGCCGCGTTCCGGCCGAACTGCCCTCGCCGCCCACGGGCAGGCGGCGCTTTGGCCGGTTCGTCCACGACCCGACGCGGGCCATCCTTTGCGACGACGCGGGCCGGGACATCGAACTGACCACCGGAGAAAACCGGCTGCTGGGCGCCTTTCTGGACCATGCCGGGCAAACCGTGTCGCGCGCCCGCCTGCTGGAACTGATGCGCGGCCGCAGTCCCCGCGCCTATGACCGCGCCGTGGACAACACTGTCAGCCGCTTGCGCCGCAAGATCGGCGACGACGCGAAACCGGCGCAGGTGATCGTCACCGAATGGGGCGGCGGCTATCGCCTTGTGGGCGCCGTCGAGACTGTGGAATGACGCGCTGGCGGCCCCCCCGGCTGGCCACGCAATTCGCGCTGCTTCTGCTGATCTCGCTTCTGGCGATCAATGCCATCGCCGCCCTGATCCTGGCGCGCGAAGGGTCGGGCTTCGACCGCGCCGTGCGCGTGCAGCGCGACATGGGACGGCTGGTGGCCCTTGTCGCCGCGCTGGAGGAGGTGGGCCGCGACACGGGAACCGAGATCGTGGCCCACAGCGGCACCGGCTATACCCGCTTTTCCGTCGCGCCCGATCCGATCGCGCCCGCCGATGCCCGTCCCCTGCCGGATGTCGAGGCCGCCGTCGGGGCCGAGCTTCCGGGCCGCGCCATCCGCGTGGTCGATGCGGGCGGAACGCCGTCCGGGCGGCAGGCGCTGTTTCTGATGTCGCTGCGCCTGAACAAGGGCGCCTTTGCGGGCCAGTGGCTGAACACGCTTGTTTATCCCTTGCCCGCGCCGGCCGCGTGGCGGCAGAAGCTGGGGTTCTTTCTGCCGCTGGCGGCCTCGGTCCTGGGCACGATGGCGGTGGCGCTGGTGCTGACGCGGCGGATGACGCGTCCCTTGCGGGATCTGGCGGGGGCGGCGCTTGCGGCGGGACGCGGCGACTATGGCGTCCGCGTCCCAGAAACCGGCGCACGGGAACTGCAAGAGGTCGCGGCGGCCTTCAACCGAATGCAGCGCGACATCGCGGATTTCGACGCCGAGCGGATCAGGATGCTGGCCGCCCTGGGCCACGACCTGCGCACGCCCATCACCGGCCTGCGGATCCGCGCCGAGATGGTCGAGGACGACGACACCCGCGACGCGATGATCCGCACGCTGGACGACATGACGGTCATGGTCAGCGACCTGCTGCACTATGCCCGCCAGATCCACCCGGGCGAAAAGCCGCGCCCGACCGACCTGGCGGCGCTTGTCGCCTCGGTGTGCCGCGACCGGGGCCTGTCCTTCACACCCGGTCCCCCTGCCGTGGCGACGGTCCGCAGGGTCGCCCTGTCGCGCGCCATCGGCAACCTGATCGACAACGCCCTGCGCTATGGCGGCGGTGCCGCGATCGCCGTGACCCGCGAAGCGGACCGTGTCGCCGTCACCATCCGCGACAAGGGGCCGGGGATCGACCCGGCCCTTCTGGGCCATGTGACCAGGCCCTTTTTCCGGGGCGAGGCCAGCCGCAACGCCGAGACCGGAGGCACCGGCCTGGGCCTCTCGATCGCCAGCACCATCGTCCGCGACCATGGCGGAGAACTGACCTTGACGAACCATGAGAACGGCGGACTGTCGGCGCGGATCGTTCTGCCCGCCTCAGACCTCGCCGTCGATCAGAACGGTGATGCGGCCTTGTGAGCATCGCTCGACCCGGGCGCGCACGCCATAAACCTGGGCCAGCAGGCCCGGTGTCAGCACCGTGGCGGGCTGGCCGCTGGAATGCAGCTCCCCCCGGTGCAGCAGCACGATCCGGTCCGCCCATTGCGCGGCCATCGCCAGGTCGTGCAGCACCGCCACGACGATCCGGCCTTCGGCGGCAAGCGCGCGCAACTCGCCCAGCAGACGGACCTGGCGGGCCAGATCCAGCGCGCTTGTGGGTTCGTCCAGCAGCAGCACGCGGGGATCGCGGACGATGGCCTGGGCCAGGCCGACCATCTGCCGCTGCCCGCCCGACAGCTGGTCCATGGGCTCCATCGCCAGATCGGCGATGCCAAGCCGGTCCAGCACCGCCATGGCCCGCGCGTCGGCCTGGCGCGCAAGGCCGTCGCTGCCCGCGCGCAGGGCGGCGATCACGCTTTCCAGCACGACCAGCGACGACCCGGCGGGAAGCGCCTGCGGCATGACCCCGATCAGCCGGGCGCGGCGCCGGATCGGCATCCGGGCCAGATCCTCGCCATCCAGCGTGACCCGCCCGCGATAGGGCGCAAGCTGAGCGATGGCGCGCAGCAGCGTGGACTTGCCCGCGGCATTGGGACCGGCCAGCACCGTGACCTCGCCCGGACGCAGGTCGGGCAGCGTCAACCCGCGCAGAATGGGACGCGCGCCGTAATGCAGGCTGACGCTTTCGACGCGCAGCCCGCTCATCGCCGCGCGCGCCCGCGCAGGATCAGCCAAAAGAACACCGGCAAGCCGATCAGGGACGTTACAAGGCCCACCGGCAGCAGCACCCCCGGCACGACCATCTTGGACAGGGTGGATGCCAGCGACATGACCAGCGCGCCGGTCAAAAGGCTGGCGGGCAGGAAGAAGCGGTGATCCTCGCCCACCAGCATCCGGGCGATGTGGGGACCGGCAAGGCCCACAAAGCCGATCACGCCGACCATGGACACGGCGGTGGCGGCCAGCAGGCTGACGCGCAGCAGCGTCCATCGGCGCAGCGCATCCACATCGACGCCAAAGCTGCGGGCCTGATCCTCGCCCATGCGCAGGGCGGTCAGCTGCCAGGCGGCGCGCAGGGAAAACGGCACGCAGGCCGCCAGCACCGCGGCCAGAGCCACCACCCCCTGCCAACTGGCCGAGGCGAGGCTGCCCATGGTCCAGAACACCAGCTGCTGCAAGGCATCCGCCGAGGCCACGAATTGCAGCACCGACAGGAACGCCGCCGCCGAGAAGTTCAGCGCGATGCCGAACAGGATCAGCACCTCGGGGCCCCCGCCCCGCAGGCGGCCCAGCAGTTGCAGCAGCGCCAGGGCGCCAAGGGCGAACAGAAAGGCATTGGCGGAAATCGACCATTGCGCGGGCAGAACCGGCAGCGTCAGGCCCAGGACGATCGCCATCGCCGCCCCAAGCGCGGCCGACGCGGAAACCCCCAGGGTGAAGGGTTCGGCCAGCGGGTTTTCCAGCACCGTCTGCATCTCGGCCCCCGACAGGGCCAGGGCCGCGCCGACCAGCAGGGCTAGGGCCGCGACAGGCAGGCGGACCTGCCAGACGATCACACCGGTCGCGCGGGACACCTCGGCCCCGGTCAGGGCGCGCAGGGTCTCGGACAGCGGCAGCCCGGCGGGACCGGTGACCAGATCCAGCACGATGCCAAGCACCGCCAGCGCCGCCATCGCCGCCACCAGAACCGCGCGGCGGCGGTTCTGCCGATGATAGCGGCGCAGCAGGATGCCGCCTATTGCCGGTTGTCGATCCACCACGTTCCGTCCACAGCCACCGGGGAAAAGCGGGTCTGGATTTCGGCCAATGTCGCGGCGGGGTCAAGGTCCGCGAAAAGGTCGGGGTGAAAGGTCTTGGCCAGATACTCGATCAGCGCGATATGGATGGGCGAGTCGTTGAACAGGTGCCACACGCCCGCCGCCTGGCCGTTCCGCACGGCGGACAGGGCGTTGAACCCCGGGGCCCCGATCAGCGCGTCGAAGCTCTGGCGGGCCTGGTCCGCGTCCACGCCGGACCCCAGCACCAGACCGCCGCGCGCCGCCATGTGCGTGCCGCCGGTGGCGACATAGAAATCCGGGTCCGCGCCGATCAGGTATTCCAGGCTGACATTGCCCTGCACGCCGGACGCGACCCTTGCCGCCAGGTTTTGCCCGCCTGCCGTGTCGATGAAGTCGTGAAACACCCCCTGCCCCACGGTCGAGCAGCAATCTCGCGCGGCGGCATGGACATGGAAGAACACGCCCGGACGGGGCGCGTCGCTGGCGGCCAGCCGGTCGCGTACCCGGTCCAGGCGTTCCTGGTAGAACTGCGCGAATTCCTCGGCCCGGTCTTCGGCCCCTGTCAGCCTGCCCAGGATCCGCAGGCTGGGGATGGAGTTTTCCTGAGGGTGAGAGAAGAAATCGACATAGGCGACCGGGATGCCCGCCGCCTCGATCTGTTCGCGGGCGCGCTGCATGGCCGGATCGTTCGCGTCCATCAGCGACATGACCAGAAGGTCGGGCCGAAGCGCGATCACGCTTTCGGCGGAAATGCTGCGCGCCCCGCCGCCCACGGTCCGGATGGCGTCGATGGCCGGGAATTTCGCGCGATAGGCGGCCAGCGTCGGCTCGTCCAAGGAACGCTCCAGACGCCAGCCCGCAACCAGCGAAACGGGATCGTCGTGGATCAGGCCCAGGACGGACAGGTGCCGCCCTTCGCCCAGAACGATGCGGTCGGCGGGTTCGGACAGGGTGACGGACCGGTCCAGGATGTCGGTCACGGTGATGTCGGCGAGTGCCGGAAAGCCCAGGCTGGCGCAGGCCAGGAATGCGGCGAGGCAACGAAGAAGCACGGGCTTTCCTTTCATCACGGCAAGATCAGTTGGCGCGGATGCGCCACACCCGGTCGCCCGCGTCGTCGTTTTCGCCGCGCGACTTGTTCACGGCATAGACGTTGCCCTTGCCGTCCGCGCGCAGTTGGTTCGGGAAGCTGCCCGCGTCCAGGTTCGCGACGATCTTGCCTTGGGTATCGACCACCGTGATCGTGCCGGATCCGCGGTTGGCGACAAAGGCGTGGCGGCTGACGGGATCGAAGGTGACGTTCAGCGGGCCTGCGCCGACGGCGACATCGTGCAGCACCTCGCCCGTGTCGGCCTTGAGGATCAGCAGGTTGTCGGTTTTCTGCGCGGTGACGAACAGCAGCCCGTCCTGCGCGTCATAGGCCGCCCCCGCGGTGCCCTGGGCGCCCTTGATCTGAAACACCTTCACCGCGCCGCTGTTCAGGTCGATCACGGCGGCCTCGGGCGTGTTCAGGCTGGCCGTGACCAGCGTGCCGGTCTTGGCGTCCAGATCCAGCGCCATGGTGCCGAACTCCTCGCCCCGGACATTCGAGGGCACCATGATCGGGTCCAGCCGTTCCAGCGTCCTGGTGTCGAAAACCAGGATCTCGGGGCCCATGCTGGTGCTGACATAGGCGCGGCCGCGATCCTCGTCGATCACCACGTCGCGGGGATGGGACGCGGCGCCCGGTTCGAACTGCCTGACAAGCGACAGGTCGTCCTGGCGATAAACCGCGACCGTGTCCTGACGCGTGTTCGTCACCCAGACGGTGCCGTTCGCATCGTCCACGGCCACGCCGTAAACCGCGAAAACGCCGCCTTCGCTGCCGTCCTCGCGCGCGGGCGCGGGTTCGGGCGTGACCTGGGCGACGGTTTCCAGCGTTTCCGGGTCCACCTTGACCAGGGCCGACTGCCTGACCGGCGGGCGACCCACGGCCGAGGTCACGAACAGCGCGTCCGATTTCGGGCTGTAGGCCACCTGGTACAGCCCCCGCGTCAGCGGCTGGCTGAGAATGGCGAACCGGTCCTGCCCCGAGATCGGCACCTGAGGCGAGACCTTCAGATCCACCACGGTGGCCGCCGCCGGATTTTCGCCGATCACGACGATGGGCTGAAGCCCGGTCGCCGCGTCCCGATCCACGGGCACGTCGAAACTGAATGTGCCGTCCTGCGCCACGGTCAGCGGGCCGTCCGCGTTCAGAACGGTGGTGCCGCGCATCAGGGTGATCTGCTGACCGGGGGTCAGATCCTCGCCCGCGATGGTGACGGTCGTTCCGGCATAGATCGGGGCGCGGTTCGGCGCCTCGGCGCTGACCTCGCCGACGAAGCCGTCCGAGGTGGGCGTGAAGATGGTTTCGGCCAGCGAGGGGCTTGCCAGCGACAGGGCCAGAATCGAGGCGCCGAACAGGGCGCGGGCATGGCGACGGATGGGGGTTGCCATCGTGATCTCCTTGAAGAATGGATCGCTTTTCAGGCTCGTCCGACATGCGGGCTGGCTTCGATCGCGTGCAGCAGTATATTCCTGACGAAGTTTGTCAACCATGGCGGACCGACAAAACGGCGAAGAAGGGGGACGGGATGCGGAACACCGGACAGGTCGGACCGGAACATGCGCGAAAGCAGGCGGAATTGCGGATTTTCGGCCAGGCGGTGCCGACACATTTTTTGTCGCAAACTGTCGTAAAGGCCGGGCCGGGCCATCGCCTGTTTCTGGCGGTGCCGCGCGGGACGCCTCCGGCGGGGGGCTGGCCGATCGTGTACCTGCTGGACGGCAACGCGGTTTTCGACTTCCTGACGCCCGATCTGCTGGCCCTGGCGCCGGGGCTGATGCTGGCCGGGATCGGCTATGACACGGACCGGCAATTCGCGCGAGAGCAGCGCACGCTGGATTTCACCGCGCCCGAGGGACCGGGCGACGGCATCCGTCCCGACCCGGTCCACCCCGGCCGCCTGGTGGGGGGCGCTTCGCTGTTCCTGGACCGGCTGACCGGGCCTTTGCGCGCGGCGGCCGAGGCAGCCGCCCCCGTCGATCCCGCGCGCCGGACCCTGTGGGGGCATTCCTTTGGCGGGCTGTTCACGCTTTACGCGCTGCTGACGCGGCCCGGTGCCTTCGCGCGTTACGCCGCCATCAGCCCCTCGATCTGGTGGGACGAGGGGCTGATCCGCCGGGTGGCGGACCGGGCGGGGCGGATGGCCGCGCCCCCGCCGCTGCTGGCCGCCCTGGGCGACCGGGAAAAGCGTTCGGGCAGCGACGGCCCGCCGCCCGATGGTCCGGCGCCTGCAACGATGCGGTTCCTGGCCGACCTGCGCGACGGGCCCGGACTGTCACCGCAGATCCATGTCCTGCCCGGGCTGGTTCACATCGACACCATCGCCGGATCCCTGCCGCTGGCGCTGCCTTTCGCCGCCGCCTGATCCATCCGCCCGGCCAGCATCGGCGCGATCAGGGCCGAGGCTTCCGCCGATGTCATGGCAGGATGCAGAAACGGCACCGACAGTTCCTTGACCCGGGCGGCATGGGCGCGCCACAGGTCTGCGCGCAGGTCGCGGTTCTGATGGTCCAGACCGGCGCGGATATGGGTCAGCGTGCCGGGCCAAGGGCGGTGATGATGGCCGCGCACCAGGCGGTTCGTGTCGGTGACGGTGCGGACCACGCCGTCCAGCACGGCTTCGGGTAGCGCGCCCAGCGCGGTGTCGCCCGCGCGCAGAAAGGCCACGACCTTGGGGCGCGTGTCCAGATCCCGATGCGCGTCCGGGTCATGGCCCGCGATCGCCAGCAGCGCCCGCAGGGCGGCAACGGGATCGGGTTCCGGCTGGTCGCGCCAGACATCCGCAGGATAGCTGTCCAGCGCCGCGACCAGACCCGCCCGCCGCCCGAGCGCGGCCAGTTCGATGGCGGTGGCCTGCGCCAGGATGCCGCCGACCGACCAGCCCGCCAGATGCACCGGGCCATCGGGCGCAACCGCCGCGATCCGCGCCGCATAGTCGCGCGCCAGCTCGTCCAGGCTGCCCGGCAGCGGCACGGCCAGATCAAGCCCCGGATGCTGGATGCCCCAAACCCGCCGCGCAGGCGCGATCAGCCGCGCAAGGTGGCGATAGCCCCAGGCGATGCCGCCTGCCGGGTGGATCAGAAACAGCGGCGCCGCTGTCCGATCGCCGTCCGCCAGCAGGATCAGCGGTTCCAGGCCGTCATCCCGATGCGCCGTTCCAAGCGCCGCCGCCAGATGCTCCAGCACGGGGTGCCCGAAGACCGTGCCCAGGCCGGGGTCGTGGCCGGTTTCCTCCTCGATCCGCAGGATCAGGCGGACGGCGGACAGCGAATCGCCGCCAAGCGCGAAGAAATCGGCCTGCGTGCCCGGCGGCTGCGGCAGGTGCAGAACCTCGGCATACAGGCGGGCGAGCAGCCTTTCAGTGGCGGTTTCGGCCTCTCGTCCGGCGGCGCTGAATTGCGGCGCGGGAAGCGCCTTTCGGTCCAGCTTGCCGTTCGCGGTCACGGGCAGCGCATCCAGAACGACCTCGGCCGATGGGACCATGTAGGCGGGCAAGGTCGCGGCCAGACGACGCGCCAGCAGCCCATCGGCCCAGGCGTCGGACGGCACCAGATAGGCGACCAGGCGGCGGTCCCCGGCCCGGTCCTCTCGCGCCAGGACCACGCATTCGCGGGCAAGCCCCGAGGCCATGGCGGCGGCCTCGATCTCGCCCAGTTCGATGCGGAGGCCCCGGATCTTCACCTGATGGTCGGACCGTCCCAGATAGACCACCGCCCCGTCGTGCCGCCTGCGCGCCAGATCGCCGGTGGCGTAAAGCCGCCCGCCGTCCGGGCCGGTGACGAACCGCTGCGCCGTCAGGTCGTCGCGGCCCAGATAGCCGCGCGCAAGCTGCGCGCCGCCCAGATACAGGTGGCCCGCCAGTCCCGCCGGGACCGGGCGCATCCGGTCGTCCAGAACATGCAGCGACGTGTTCCAGACCGGCCAGCCGATCGGCAGCGGGTTCGAGGCGTCGTCCGGCCCCGCGGGCCAGAAGCTGACATCCACGGCAGCCTCGGTCGGGCCGTAAAGGTTGTGCAGCTCCGCCCGGATGCGGCGGTGGAAGCGGGCGCGCTGATCGGCGGTCAGTTCCTCTCCCGAGCAGAAGACGCGGCGCAGCGCGATCCCGTCCGAGGCAGGCGCGGCCAGAAAGGCCGACAGCATCGAGGGCACGAAATGCAGCGTGGTGATCGCGTGGCGGCGGACAAGGGCCGCGATGGCCGAAGGGTCGCGATGCGCGCCGGGCGGGGCCATGACCAGTTCGGCCCCCGCGATCATCGGCAGGAAGAACTCCCACACGGACACATCGAAGGTCGCGGGGGTCTTTTGCAGGATGCGGTCGGCGGCGCCGATGCCGTAATGGTCGCGCATCCACAGCAGGCGGTTGACGATGGCGCGGTGGTCGATCGCCACCCCCTTGGGTTCGCCGGTTGAACCCGAAGTGTAGATCACATAGGCCATGTCGCCCGGCGCGGGCAAAGCCGGCGGGACGCCTTGGGCGGGCCATTCGGTCAGCAGGGGCGCGCCGGACGGGAACAGGTCCGCCAGATCCGGCTGCGTCACGACCGCGACAGGCTGCGCCATCGCCAGGATCCGCGCGATCCGTTCCGGCGGGTGGCCGGGGTCCAGCGGCAGATAGGCCGCCCCCGCCCGCAGGATCGCCAGCAGGACGATGGGCAGTTCCAGCGAGCGGTCCAGGGCCACAGCGACGATGCGGTCCGGCCCCGCGCCAAGCGCCGCCAGGCGGGCGGCAAGGGCGGCGCTGCGCCGGTCGAGATCGGCGAAGCCGATCGTGGCGTTGCCGAAGGTCACGGCGGGCGCGTCGGGGGTCGCGGCCATCTGCGCCTCGATCAGGGCCGCAAGCGTGGTGTCGGGAACCGGGTGATCCGTCGCGTTCACGGCGGCGGCGGCGGCGATCTCGGCGCGGCTGGCGGTGGGCACCTGCGCCAGGGTTGCGGCATCAAGCGCGGCGGCGATGAAGTCCGGCAGGCGCGCGCAGTGGCCCGCCACATCCTGGGGAGAGTAGAGGTCGGGGTTCGCGTCCGCTTCGAACAGCAGGCCCCCTTGCGGATCGCCCCGGAAGGTCAGCGTTAGGTCGTCCACCGCCCCCGCGCCCAGGATATGCAGGCCGACCTGCAAGCCCGCGAAGCGCGGCGCGCGGTCGAAGGGCTGGACGTTGACCAAGGGGCCATAAAGCCTGCGCGATCCGCCGATCAGGCCCAGGTCGCGGCGCATCCGTTCGCTGCGGTAAAGGCCGTGGCGCCGGGCCTGGCCCATGTCGCGCGTCAGGGCGCCCAGCCAATCGGCGACCGGCGCATCCTCGTCCAGGGAGATGCGCTGCGGCAGCACGTTCATCGCCATGCAGGGCAGCCGCGCGATCCTGCGGCCCATGCGGGCCATGAAGGGGGTGCCGATCACGGCCTCGCCCCCCGTCCAGCGGGCGAGATAGGCGCCCGCCAGCCCCGTCAGCACATCGGGCCAGCCGAGGTCGTGGGCATCCGCAAAGGCGGACAGCCGGGCCAGCAGCGCCGGATCCAGCCAGCGGCTTTCGCGCAGGAAGCGGTGCGCGCTGACGGCGGTGCCGGTTGCGGGGCCGGTCACCTCGGGCAGGCCGGCCATCCGGTCGCGCCACCAGGCTGCATCCGCCGTGCGCTTGTCAGAGGCGCGATAGGCCGCGTCCTCCTCATGCGCGCGGTCCAGCGGCGGGAAGGGCAGCGGGACCGGGCCGCCGGTCGTGATGGCGGAATAATGCTCTCCGATCCGGTTGGTCAGCAGCACCATGCCATAGCCGTCGATGGCGAGGTGGTGGATGCGCTCATAGACCAGCACCCGGTCGGGACCAAGAATGAAGATCGTGAAGGCCGCAGCGGGTTCCGCCGCCAGATCCAGCGGCCGGTCGCTGTCGGCGCGCATCATCGCTAGGGCCTCGGCCTCTGTCGTTTCAACGACAGCAGGCAGGATCGGCGCGGAGTCCAGCCATTGCCGGGGACCATCCGGGCCGCGGTCAAAGCGCAAACGCAGCGCCTCGGTTTCCGCCAACGTGCGGGTCAGCGCCTGGTGCAACGCATCCAGATCGACCGGGCCGCGCAGGTCCAGATACTGCCCGGTGTTCAGGATCGGGTTGGCGGGATCGAGCGCCTGCGCATACCACAGGCCTTCCTGCGCCTCGGTCAGGGGGCGCTTGTCAGGCATCGGCGGCGGGGGCGACGATATGGGTCCACCAATCGCCCAGCGTCTCGTATTCCGCGAACAGGCTGAAATCGGCGCGCAGCCCGGCCTCCTCCCAGGCCAAAACCAGCCGCATCAGGCGCAGGGAATCCAAGCCCAGGTCGCCCAGGTGGTCGTCGTCGCGGATGTCGGACGGGTCCATGCGGATCGCGCTGGCCACATCGGCGCGCATCCGGTCCAGCGTCAGGGTCATGTGGTTTCCTTCAGATAGCGGCTGCGCAGGTCCGCGCGCAGCACGTTGCGGCTGACCTTGCCGACGGCGGTGGTCTGGAATTCGGGAACAAAGACGATCCGGTCGGGCACCTTGAAGTCCGCGACCCCGCGTCCGCGCATGAAGGCCTTCAGTTCGGACGCGCGGGGGCTGGTGCCTTCGGCGGCGATGACGAAGGCGCAACTGCGTTCGCCCAGGAACTCGTCGGGGATGGACACCACGGCGGCGTCGAAGACGGCGGGATGGGCCAGCAGGTGATCCTCGATCTCCTCGGCCGAGATCTTCTCGCCCGCGCGGTTGATGTGATCGCCCGCCCGGCCTTGCACGACCAGATAGCCGCCGGGCAGCCGCTTGACGATGTCGCCGGTGCGGTAGAAGCCGTCGGGCGTGAAGCTGCGGGCATTGGCGCCGGGGTCGTTGTGATAGGCGCGGATCGTGTAGGGGCCGCGCGTCAGCAGGTGGCCCGGCTGGCCTTCGGGGACCGGGACGCCGTTGTCGTCCAGGATCAGCACCTCGTCGTCGGGGCTGATCGGGCGGCCCTGGGTTCCGGTGACGATCTCCTCGGGGTCGTCCAGGCGGGTATAGTTCACCAGCCCCTCGGCCATGCCGAAGACCTGTTGCAGGGTGCAGCCCAGCGTCGGGCGGACGCGGGCCGCGGCCTCGGGGATGAACTTGGCGCCGCCGACTTGCAGGACTTGCAGGCTGGACAGGTCGTGCGGCGTCCTGGCCGCCGCCTGCATCCAGAGCAGCGCCAAGGGCGGCACGACGCCGGTGATCGTCACCCCCTCGCGCGCGATCAGCGAGAAGGCGGTTTCCGGGGCCGGGTTCGGCGCCATCACCACCCGCGCGCCCGCATGAAGCGTGCCGAAGACGCCGGGCGAGCTCATCGGGAAATTGTGCGCGACGGGCAGAGCGGCCAGATAAACGCTGTCGCCGGTCAGCCCGCAAATGCGCGCGCTTTCGCGGAAGCTGTAGATATAGTCGTCATGCGTCCGGGGGATCAGCTTGGACAGGCCCGTGGACCCGCCCGAGATTTGCAGAAAGGCGACCGCGGACGGATCGACCCGGGGCAGCGCGGGCCCGGCGCGCAGGCTGTCGAAGGGGATGTGATCGCCGGCATCGCCTATCACGACGACATGGGCGATGGCCGGCGCCTCGGCCCGGACCAGATCGGCCAGGGGGCGGTAGTCAAAGCCCTCGTGCCGGTCGGCCACGACCATGGCCTTCGCGCCCGAGCGTCGCGCGAAGTGGATCAACTCGGTCTGGCGATGCGCGGGCAGCGCATAGACCGGGATCAGCCCGGCCAGGAACAGCCCGAACACGGCGGGAAAGAAGGCCGCGACATTGGGGATCTGCACGATCACCCGGTCGCCCGGCTGCAAGCCGAGCGCCAGGTATCCGCCCGCGGCCGATTCGGCGCGGGCCAGCAGATCGGCATAGGTCCAGCGGTTGTCGGCATCCACCACGGCCAGGCGGTCGGGATGATCCGCCGCGCGGGCGCGCAGGACATCCCCGAAGGTCTCGCCGCGCCAATAGCCCTTGGAGCGATAGCGCGCGGCCAGGTCTTCGGGCCAGACTTGTCGGGGGATCGTGTTCGCTTCGGTCACTGCGCATTGCCTTTCGGATCGGCCTTGGCGGCGGCATAAGCCGGTTGACGGAAATCGTCAACTTTTCGCAAAGCGGACTTGGACAGGCGCGGCCAACCGGCTAAAGGGCGGGAAAGGCCCGTGGAAAGCCAGTGTTGCAGCCATCCTCCGGTTCTTCCCGAACAGATGAACAGGTCAAGCCATGATCCACGCCGCCCCCAGGGTGCCGCTTCGCGATACGCCGCAGGTCTATGGCAAGGTGACACGCCTTCTGCATTGGACCATGGCGGTCCTGATCCTGTGGCAGTTCCTGGGCATGGGGCTGCGCACGGTCTATGGGCGGCAGGACTGGCTGGCGCCCTTTGTGGGCAGCCACGCGCCGGTCGGCACGGCCCTGTTCGCGCTGATCATCCTGCGCGGCCTTTGGGCGCTGGCGAACCGCCGCAACCGCCCGGCGCATGACGGCGGTCTGCTGGGGACCGCTGCAACGGCGGGCCATGGGCTGCTGTATCTGCTGATGCTGGTCATCCCCGGCCTGGCGCTGCTGCGGGCCTGGGGATCGGACCGCGCCTTCGCGCCCTTCGGGTTCGAGATTTTTCCGGCCAGAACGCCAGCCGTCGAATGGACCGGCGCCCTCGCGGGCGCCCTGCACGGGGAACTGGGGTGGTTCCTGCTGGCGCTGGTCGCGGGCCATGTGCTGATGGTCGGGCTGCACCAGGCGATGTGGCGCGACGGCACGCTGGCGCGCATGGCCGGGCGGCGGGGCTGATCCCGTGGCCCCGGACAGCCACATCCTCCAGCGGCTGAGCCGCGCCGTCATGCGGGCCGAGGCGGCCCTGGGCGGCGTCCTTGTCGGCGCGATCCTGATGCTGCTGCTGGCCAATGTCGTGTCGCGCACGGCCGGGCGCCCGCTGATCTGGACGGACGAGCTGGCCGTGCACCTAATGGTGGTGCTGGCCTTTGTCGGCGCGTCGCTGGGCATCGCGCTGCGGGGGCACATGGCCATCGGCCTGCTGCCGGACCGGCTTGGCCCGCGAGGCCGCGCGGCGCTGGCGCTGCTGGCGGACCTGTCGGTTCTGGTCTTCCTGCTGGCGCTGGCGCTGATCCTGTGGCGCTGGTTCGACCTGCCGGGCCTGCTGCGGGCGGGATCGGGCGCGGCGCTGGCGGAACAAAGCTTCAATTTCGTTTACACCGACCCGACCAACACCCTTGGCCTGCGCAAGGTCTGGTTCTGGCTGGCCCTGCCGCTGACCTGCGCGACCGCCCTGGTCCACTGCCTTGCCGCGCTGCATCGGGACATGGGGGCGCTGCGGCCATGACGGCGGGCCTGTCCTTCCTGGCGCTGCTGGGCCTTGGCGCGCCCATCGCCTTTGCCATGATCGCCACGGCGATGATCCTGATCGCCGAGGGCGGAAACACCGCCCTGCTGCAAGGCTTCGGCCAGCAGCTGTTCGCGGGCATCGAAAGCTACAGCCTGCTGTCGTTGCCCTTGTTCATCCTGCTGGGCGAACTGATGGGCGCGGGCGGGATCGGGCGGCGGCTGCTGGCCCTGGCGCAGGCGCTTGTCTGGCCGGTGCGGGCCGGGCTGGCCCATGTGAACCTGCTGGCGAACCTGATGCTGGCCTCGATCCTGGGATCCACCGTGGCGCAGCTGACCGTGATGGCGAGGCTCGCCGTGCCCGAGATGGAGCGCGCGGGCTATCCCCGCGATGTGGCGGCAACCGTCACGGCGGCGGGCGGGCTGCTGGCGCCGGTGGTGCCGCCGTCGATGAACCTGATCGTTTATGCGGCCATCGCGCAGGTGCCGGTCGCGGACATCTTCGTGGCCTCGGTGATCCCCGGCCTGGCCCTGGCCGCGGCATTCGCCGTTGTGATCGCCTGGCTGGGCCGGCGCCACGCCCTGCCGCGCGTGCCCTCGCAACCGGCGGGGGCACGGCTGCGGGCCGTCGTTCAGGCCCTGCCCGCGCTTGTGGTGCCCGCCATCGCCGTGGGATCGATCATCGGCGGCGTCGCCACCCCGACCGAGGCCGCGGCCATAGCCTCGGTCGCGGCGATCCTGGTGGGACGGCTGGTTTATCGCGAACTGCGCCTGCGAGACCTGCCGGGGGCGTTGGTGCGCACCGCCGCGACGGCGGGCGCGGTGCTGTATCTGGTCGCCGCCGCGCAGGTGCTGGCCTGGGTGCTGACCTTCGGCAACCTGCCCGCGCAGGCCGCGGCCTGGGTGCAGGACATGGCCGGAACGCCGCTGATGTTCCTGGTCCTGCTGAACCTGCTGCTGCTGGCCCTGGGCACCGTGCTGGAGCCGATCCCGGCCATCATCCTGACCGCGCCGGTGCTGCTGCCGATCGCGACGGGCGTTTACGGCATCGACCCGCTGGCCTTCGGCGTGATCCTGTGCGCGAATCTCGCGCTTGGGCTGCTGTCGCCGCCGGTGGGCGCGGGGCTGTTCACGGCATCCATGCTGACAGGCGTGCGCGCGGAACGGCTGTCGCTGCTGCTGACCCCCTTCTTTATCGCCATGCTGGCCGTTCTGGCGGGCATGTCCATCGTCGCCGCCTTTCAAGCAGGAACCTGAACCCATGACCATCCTGAAAGCCGCCGCCTGCCTGCTGTTCCTGGCAAGCCCCCTGTCCGCCGAAACGCTGCGCATCGGCATGGTCACGCCGCCTTCGCACCAATGGACGCAATCGGCGCAGAACCTGGCCGACACGCTGGCGCTCGAGACCGAGGGGCGGCTGGACCTGGCCGTGTTCCCGTCGGGCCAGCTGGGGAACGAGGCGCAGATGCTGCAACAGCTGCAATCCGGCGCGCTGGACCTTGCCTTTCTGACGGTCGGAGAGCTTGCGAACCGCAATCCCGATTTCGGCATCCTCGTCGCGCCCTACCTGGTGCCCGACGCCGAAACGGCCGCAAGGCTGCTGGAAGGGAAAACCGCGACCGCGCTGCAAGAAAAGCTGGGCGGGCTTGGCCTGAAGGGGCTTGGACTGGGCATGGCCGGGATGCGGATCGTGCTGGTGTCGGACCCGCTGGCCGAAGGGCAGACCCTGGCGGGCCGCAAGATCCGCACCGTGCCGCTGGCGCAAGAGCTGGATTTCTGGACCCGGGCCGGGGCCGCGCCCACGCCCCTGCCCCTGCCCGAGCTGTTCGACGCCTATACCAACGGCCAGATCGACGGGATGCAGATCGACCTGGAAGGCACCTGGAACACGCGCTTCCACGACTATTCGGCGGCGATCCTCGACACGCAGCACATGATCTTTCCCATGTTCGCCGTGGCCTCGGGGCGGAAATGGCAGACCTACAGCGACAAGGACCGCGCCCTGATCGGCCGCCTGATGACCGAGACCACCGCCGAGATCCGCGAAGCCTATCCGCAGATCGACGCGGACTATCGCGCCAGGCTGACCCAGGCCGGCGCGCCGCTGCAACAGGCCGGTCCCGAGGTCTTCGGCAATGCCGTGGAAAGCTGGTACCAGGAATGGCGCGCCCGCACGCCGCTGCTGGTTGAACTTGAAATCGAGCGGGACAGCCTTCTGGCGAAGCAATAGGTTACGGGCGATCACAAGTCCGGGGCTTGGGAACTTTCGGGCGCCGTTGCCGGGTGGCCCGTGGGCGCGGTGATGGGCGACGTGTCCGAAGACGCGCCGACCCCTGAAACCCGCACCTATGCCCTGGAGAACAGGACGGAGTCCGTGCTGCTGGACGGCGGTCCTGCCATGGGCACGGTGATCCCGGAAACCGCCCCGGTGCAGGCCGTGCCGAACACGCAAAACCAGTATGTCCATGTGAATGACCGGCCAGTTCTGGTCGAACCGGGCAGCCGCAAGATCATTCACATCTACGAATAAGTCCTGCGATCCCGGAACACACCGGCAGGCTGGCCCTTGCGCCAGCCTGTAGCCTTTTTGGCGACCCCGGAAGGGCTCGAACCCTCAACCTGCCGATTAGAAGTCGGCTGCTCTATCCAGTTGAGCTACGGGGCCACGCGCCGACTTTTGCGGGATCGCGCGGCGATGCGCAAGTCACCCTTGCGCGGCGCAGTCGCGGAACAGCGTCGTGTCCTGCCCGTCCGCCCCGAACGAGATCAACGCGTTGTCGCCCTTTGACCAAAGCTGATAGGCATCGGCGCCGTCCCCGCTGCGATAGCGCGCCCCCGAGGCCGAGACGGCCTGGCGCATCCCCAGCAGCTTGCCGTCGATCCGCGCCACCACATAGGCTTCGCCGGAGCCGGGGTTCACGAAGACCACCGGAACCTGGACCCCGCGTTCGCAGACATAGGTGACGGAAACCAGGTCGCCGGTCTGGGCTACGGCCATTGTCGCGGCGCCGCAGGCGGCAAGAATCAGGATGCGGATCATCGTTTCCTCACAAGGCCAGGGTCATGAAGACGCTGTTCGGATCGGGGCGATAGCTGCCGAAGGGCGGGCATTCGGCAAATCCGCCGCGCGCGTAAAGCCCGCGCGCGGCGGCAAAGCCGGGCTGCGCCCCGGTTTCCAGCGACAGGCGCGTCAGGCCCGAGCGGCGCGCGTGCTCGATCAGGTGGTCCAGCATCAGGCGCGACAGGCCACGGCCCCGCGCCTCGGCCAGGACATGCATGGACTTCACCTCTCCATGCGCGTCGTTCAGGCGCTTCAGGGCGGCCATGCCGACAGGCTTGCCGGACCGGCGCAGCACGAAAAAGTCGATGTCGGGCGAAACCAGCGCCTCGCGCGGCAGCATGTGGATCGATTCGGGCGGGGTGTCGGCGTGCATCTCGGCGGCATGGCGCTGAAACAGCAGCGTCAGGTCGTCCGTCAGCGGGGATTGCGGGGCAAAGGAAAGGGGTTCTGTCACGGCGACCTCGGGCGGATGCTGCCGCATCGCTAGCAAGGATCGCGGAGGCCGGCAACCGGACGCAAAAAGGGCGGCCGCCGGGCCGCCCCTTGCCGGGAAAAAGGATCAGGCCGCGCGCGACAGCAGGACTTCCTCGACGCGCTTCTGCGCCGCGCCCTCGTCCAGGCCGCTGACGGCGGCCACTTCGCGGGTCAGGCGGTCCAACGCGGCTTCGTAAAGCTGACGCTCGGAATAGGACTGTTCGCGCTGGTCGTCGTTGCGGTGCAGGTCGCGCACCACCTCGGCGATGGACATCAGGTCGCCCGAATTGATCTTCTGATCGTATTCCTGCGCACGGCGCGACCACATGGCGCGCTTGACGCGGGCCTTGCCCTTCAGCGTTTCCAGCGCACGGTCGATCAGGTCCGGGCTGGACAGGCTGCGCATGCCGATTTCCGTCGCGCGCGAGGTCGGGACGCGCAGGGTCATCTTGTCCTTATCGAACGAGATGACGAACATTTCCAGCCGCAGCCCCGCGACTTCCTGCTCTTCGATCGACACGATCCGGCCCACGCCATGGGCCGGATAGACGACGAAGTCATCGGGGCGGAATTCGTTTTTCTTGGTCTTGGACATCTGGCTTCCTCTAGGTGGTGCCTTCGCGGGGAAGGACACAAAAGAACCGCAAGCGGCCAAGCCGCCTCCGGTCCATATCTCAGTCATCTTTGCGTTTCCGCCCGGCAGAGGGCAGGAAACCGGCGGTGGGGGCGCACATCTTCTGGGCCTCTGACTCCCATCAGATGCGAATATGACGGGAAGATAGCACAAAAATCGCCTAAAAAAAAGCAATTCGATGGGCGCGGCCACGCGACCGGCCGAAAGGCCGATATGCAGTCAGATCAACGAATTGTCCGCCGGGCGACGACAGGCTTGGCCCCGCAACGTCGCGTCACGGAACGCGGGGATCAGTCCCCCTCGCCCGGCGCTTCCGAGAAGTATTTCGCCAGCTTGCCGGGCACCCCGTCCATTTCGGCAGCGGTCGGCAGCGGATCCTTCTTCTGCGTGATGACCGGCCAAATCTCCGAATACTTGCGGTTGAACTCGACCCATTCCTCCATGGCCGGTTCGGTGTCGGGACGGATGGCGTCTGCGGGGCATTCGGGCTCGCAGACGCCGCAGTCGATGCATTCGTCGGGATGAATGACCAGGGTGTTCTCGCCCTCGTAGAAGCAGTCAACGGGACAAACCTCGACGCAGTCGGTATATTTGCACATGATGCAATTATCGGTCACGACATAGGTCATCGCAGGCTCCACTTCCGTCCGAGGCGGTAGTTACGCCCGGCGCCGGGATCATTCAAGGCTGCGGCGGCGGAAAAGACCGTCGTTCCGGCAAATCGGGGCAATGGCAAACAGCCGTTCGGAACGGTTGCCCGCAGCCTGAACGGCAATCCGGCGCGTTCAGCCGCCGGATCCGAGGTCGTGATACAGGCCCTGGGCCTCGATGGCGGGGCCGCGGCGCTGGCCGAGCGCGGTGACTTCCAGCGCCCGGACCTGGCCAAAGGCGGACACGGTGATCCGGTCGCCGGGCCTGACCAGCTTGCCGGGCTTGTTGCAGGCCTGGTCGTTCACCCGCACGCCCCCCGCTTCGATCCGCTCGACGGCGACCGCGCGGGACTTGAAGACCCGCGCGAAGAACAGCCACTTGTCCAGACGCAGCGCGTCCGGAACTTGGGTCACTTCTTGTCCTTCAAGGCCGCGAGGATCGCAAAGGGGCTGTCGGGGTCGGCCTTCTTCTCGGGGCGGGACGAGAAGGTGGCGGGCTTGTTGTGCTGCGGCTTGCCGCCCTTTTTGAAGTTGTCCTTGCCGCGCGGCTTGCCGCCGTCGCCGCGATCCCGGCCTTCCTGCTTTTCGCGGCGTTCGCGATTGGAACGGCCGCCTTCCGGGCGGTCAGGACGTTCGCCGCGGTCGGGGCGTTCGCCCCGGGCTTCGCGCGGCGCGTCCTGGGCGGCGTCGCGGCGCGGGCCGCCGCCGCGCCGGTTCTGCCCATGCCCATCGCCTTGCGGGCGGCGGTGCGGACGCGGCTTGGGCGCCCAGCGGAAGGTATAGAACACCTCCATCTCGGGCGCGGCTTCCTCGACCGGCTCGCCTGCGGCCTCGGCCTCGGCGCGGCGCTTCTCGGCCTGCTCGGCTTCCCAGCGGGCGCGGGTTTCGGCGGCAAGGACGCTTTCCTCCTCGGTCATCGGCGCGTCCGACCCCTCGCCCTCGGGCGCCGGAACCGCGGCCGGCGTCTCGAGTGCCTTGACCTTGGCCCGCTCGCCCTTCTCGGCGGCATAGCCCAGGCCCTCCATCAGGCGCGAGAACTGTTCCAGCGTCATGCCGGTGATCGACAGCATGTCGGGGTTGGCCTCGAAGCCGCCGCGCGTGTCCTGGGTGCGCAAAAGGTCGGCCAGCCGTTCCAGCATGTCGATGCGGATCGCCCGTTCGCCCGCGGGGCGATAGCCCGACAGCGTGTAATGCTGTTCCGGGACATCGGCGATATGCGGGATCGTGACCAGGCCGGGGGGCGGGCTTTCGGGAAAGGTGTCCAGGCCTTCGGCCAGCGACCACAGAACCAGCCGCAGCCGGGTCGGCGCGGGCTTCAGCAGCGCGGGCATGAAGATCGTGAACTGGCCGAAGCGGACGCCATGCTTGCGCAGCGCGCCGCGCGCGTCCTGGTCCAGTTCCTTGACCTCGTTCGCGATGCCCTCGCGCGGCAGCACGCCAAGCGCCTCGACCAGGCGGAAGGCGAAGCCGCGGGCAAGGCCCGTCAGCGCCTCGTCCTTTTGCAGGGCCAGCAAGGGTTCGAACAGGGCCGCGACCTTGCGGTCGATGAAGTGCTGGAGCCGACGCTTGACCTTTTCGGCGATCTCGGGGCCGGCTTCCTCGTCCACGAAGACCTCGACGCCGGGATGCAGCGCATCGGATCCGCGCACCAGCTTGCCCACGGCAGCGGTGCCCCACATCAGGCCGCCCTGCTCGGTGTAGTCAAGCTCGGTATCGGGCGCGTTGTAGAAGCGGTCGGCGCGCAGATGGAACTCGGGGCGCAGCGCCTCGTAGCTGGCGCGATTCAGCATCCGGGCCTCGTCCGCCGATCCGGTCTGGTCGGGACGGAAACGGAAGCCTTCCAGGCGGCCGGCGAACTCGCCCTCGACCGTCACTTCGCCCTTGTCGTTCACTTCGGCCACAAGGCTCTCCTTCTGCTTGAGCCGGCGCAGCAGCACCGCCGTGCGCCGGTCCACAAATCGTTGGGTCAGCGCCGCGTGCAGGGCGTCCGACAAGCGGTCTTCTACCGCGCGCGTCTCGCCGCGCCAATGGCTTTCGTCCTGAACCCAGCCAGATCGTTGGGCGACATAGGTCCAGGTGCGGATATAGGCCAGCCGTTTCGAGACCGCGTCGATGTCGCCATGCGTCCGGTCGATGCGCTTGATGGCATTGCCCAGCCAGTCCGAGGGGATCGCCCCATCTTGCAGAAAGCCGAAGATTCGCGCCAGCAGGCCTGTATGCTCGGCGGGCGAGATGCCGCGGAAATCCGGCACCCGGCAGACATCCCACAGCAGCCTGACATCCTGCCCGCCGCGCACGCGGTCGCGGATTTCGGGAATGTCGCGCAGCGTTTTCAGCGCCTGCACGTCGTCGGCGTCCCGGCCCCGGCCCAGAAGCGCATGGCCCGAAGGCGCTTCCAGGCTTTCGATCAGCCGGTCCATCGTGCCGAACTGCAAGTCCGAATTGCGCCAGGTCAGCCGCTGGATGGGGCCGAAGCGGTGATTCTCGATGGCGTCGATCAGGCCCTCGTCCAGGATCTCGGCCTCGCCGGTTACGCCAAAGGTGCCGGATTCGGTGTGCCGCCCCGCCCGGCCCGCGATCTGGCCCATCTCGTGCGGGAACAAGGGGCGGACGCGGCGGCCGTCGAACTTGTGGGTCGCGGAAAAGGCCACGTGCCGGATGTCGAGGTTCAGGCCCATGCCGATGGCGTCGGTGGCGACCAGGTAATCGACCTCGCCCGCCTGATACATGGCGACCTGGGCGTTTCGGGTGCGCGGCGACAGCGCGCCCATGACCACCGCGCAGCCGCCCTTCTGCCGCCGGATCAGCTCGGCCATGGCATAAACGTCGTCGACCGAAAAGCCCACGATGGCCGACCGCGCGGGCATCCGCGACAGCTTCTTCGATCCCGACCAGGACAGCTGCGACAACCGCTCGCGGCGTTGGAACTGCACGCCGGGGATCAGGTGGGCGATGGCCGGGCGCATCGTGTCGCTGCCCAGGAACAGCGTTTCGTGCAGACCCCGCATCTTCAGCAGCCGGTCGGTGAAGACATGGCCGCGTTCGGGATCGGCGCACAGCTGGATTTCGTCGACGGCCACAAAGTCGGCGGCGATGTCGGGCATGGCCTCGGTCGTGGCGACCCAGTATTGCACCCGGTCGGGGACGATCCGCTCCTCGCCGGTGACAAGGGCCACCACCGAGGGGCCGCGCGCCCTGACGATCCGGTCGTAAACCTCTCGGGCCAGAAGGCGCAGCGGCAGGCCGATCACGCCGGTGCGGTGCGCCAGCATGCGCTCGATCGCGTAATGCGTTTTCCCGGTGTTCGTCGGGCCAAGGATGGCCGTCACCCGGCCGCGTTCATAAATTGTCATGGGCCTAGATATCGGTGCCGTCTTGCTGCCGTTCCAGACGGGCGATGCCGTCGATCGCCTCTTGCTGGTTGGGATGGATGGTCAGGCTTCGGCGATAGGCGGCAAGCGCGCGTTCGGTGTCGCCCGTTTCCTCCAGCATGACGCCCAGCTGCGTCAGAGAGGGAAAATGGCGGGGTTCCAGTTGCAGCGCGCGCGCCAGATCCTGAAAGGCCGGGCCGAACTGGCCGGCCGTCGCATAGGCGGCGGCGCGGGTGTAGAAGCCCGTGGCAAAATCGGGCGCATGATCGGTCAGCGCGGTCAGATGGCCGATGGCCGCGGCCGCATCGCCCCCGTCCAGCGCCTCCTCGCCCCGTTGCAGCAGCAGGTCCATCGCGGCGGAGCCCGACTTCGACCATTCGCGCAGGATGTCCGATTCGGCGATGCGCCAGGCCTCGCCCTCGGGCTCGGCCAGGCGACGGAACAGCGCGTCCATGTCGGGGCTGTCCTGCGCACCCGCCCCGGTCGCCATGACCATAACCGGTAGAATAAAGAAAAACGTAACTATTCGGTGGCGGATTGCCGCGACGACATTATGGATAATGTGGCGGACCAGACGCATATGTTGGATCTTAATCAGCCCGGCCACCGGGCGCCAGTCCCATCGGAAGGGGAAGACCTGAAATGAGCAATGTTGTGAACGCCGCCGTCGAGAAGCTGAACGAAAAGATCGGCAGCTTCGGCTCGACCGCCAAGTTCGTGATCGAGGATGAGGGCGCGATCATGATCGACGAGAATGGCGTTCGTGCCGGCGACGAGGAGGCCGAGGTGACCCTGTTCGCCAGCCGCGACACCTTCGAGGGCATCCTGAACGGCACCGTCAACCCCGCCACCGCGTTCATGATGGGCAAGCTGAAGATCGACGGATCCATGGGCGTGGCCATGCAGCTGGGTCAGGCGCTGTCCTGATCGTTGTGCAGGCGCAGCAGGCCCCTTTTCGGCAACTGCCGGGCGATATGTCCCGCCCGGCGCAGGCATTCTGGGTCCGGGCCGATGACGGGAAAAGGCTGCGGCTGGCGCATTGGGCCGCCGGTGCGGACAGCCGGGGCGGCGTGCTGCTGTTCCCCGGCCGCACCGAATATGTCGAGAAATACGCCGGTGTCGCGCAGTCGCTGAACGCCGGGGGATACCATGTGCTGGCGGTGGACTGGCGCGGCCAGGGCCTGTCGGACCGCCTGCTGCCCGATGCGCGGCTTGGCCATGTCGGACAGTTTTCCGATTACGGACGCGACGTGGCCGAGGTGGTCAGAACGGCGACAGCCATGGACCTGCCGCGTCCCTGGCATCTGCTGGCCCATTCGATGGGCGGCTGCATCGGACTTGCGGCGCTGCATCGGGGGCTGCCGGTCGCGTCGGCGGCCTTTTCGGCGCCGATGTGGGGGATCAACCTGCGGCAGATGCCGCATGGCGTGGCCGTGGGCATCGCCTATCTGGCGGGGCGATTGGGCCGGGGCGCGCGGCCCGCGCCGGGCAGCGGCGGGGCCTTGGGCACCTATGTCCTGGACGAAAGCTTCAGCGCCAACCTGCTGACGGCCGATCCCGACGAATGGTGCCGCATGGTCCGGGAAGCGGCGGCCTGGCCCGACCTGACGCTGGGCGGGGCCAGTTTCGACTGGGTGGGCAAGGCGTTGAACGAATGCCTGCGCCTGTCGCGGCTGAAATCGCCGGTTCTTCCGGCGCTGGCCAGCCTGGGGGGGCAGGAAAAGGTCGTCTCGCCAGCGGCCATCCGCGAACGCCTGGCCCGGTGGCCCGGCGCCAGGCTGCTGGAGATCCCCGATGTCCGGCACGAGATCCTGATGTGCACCCCCGATCACCGCGCCGCCTTCCTGTCGGCGGTGCTGTCGCTGTTCAAGGGCGCTGCGGAAGCCTAGGCCTTTCCGTTGGGCAGCGCCCGGGGGATATGCATCGGTTGAATCTTTGCCGCCGCGCCCGCAAGGCGCAGGCGCACGCGCTTGATGCGGCGCGGATCGGCATCGACCACCTCGAACTCGGCGCCCGAGGCGTGGGGGATCACCTCGCCCTGCGCGGGCAGATGGCCCGCAAGCACGAAGATCAGTCCGCCCAGCGTGTCGATGTCCTCGTCCAGTTCGGCATCCGCCAGGGACAGCCCCGTCTCGGCTTCCACCTCGGACAGGGGGGCGCGGGCCTGGATCAGCCACTGGCCGGGCTTTTCCAGGATCCACAGGCTGCCCTCGGCATCGTCGTGCTCGTCCTCGATCTCGCCGATGACCTGCTCGATCAGATCCTCGATGGTGACAAGGCCGTCCACGCCGCCGTACTCGTCGATCACCAAAGCCATGTGAATGCGTTTCTGCTGCATCTGCTGCAACAGCACCCCGATCGGCATCGACGGCGGCACATACAGCAGCGGACGCAACATCGGGCGCAGGTTGAAGTCGCCGCCCTGCCCGAACCCGTGCTTCAGCGCCAGATCCTTGAGGTGGATCATGCCCAGGGGACTGTCCAGCGTCTCGTCATAGACCGGCAGGCGGGAAAAGCCGTGTTCGCGGAACAGCGCGACCAGATCGTCCAGGCTGCTGGTTTCGGGGGCGGCGACCATCTCGGCCTTGGGAACGGCCACGTCGTCCACGCGCATCCGCCGCAGGTTGACCATGCCGGGCGCGACAGCGGCAGGTCTTTCGCTGTCCTCCGCGTCGTCCTCGGCGCCTTTCAGGGCATCGAAGAAGCGCCCCAGGAAACCGCGCGAACTGGGAAGATCCCGCCCTTCCCCTCCGACACCGTCCGCCTCGGAGGCGGCATCGGCGCCCAGGGGCCCGGCGGGTAATCGAGACTCGGAGCTCATCAGACCTTCTCTTGATAAGGATCGGGGATGTTCAGGCCCGCCAGGATCGAACGCTCTGCGGCCTCCATGGTTTCGCCGTCGGCGTCGTTCATGTGGTCATAGCCCAGCAGATGCAGGGTGGCATGGACCAGCAGATGCGTGACGTGATCGGCGACCGGCTTGCCCTGCGCCTGCGCTTCGGCCAGGCAGGTGTCGAAGGCAATGGCGATGTCGCCCAGTTCCTCCTCGTCCGGCAGGAAGGGCGTGGCGCCGGGTTCGTGCGGCACATGCTCGACCGAGGGCCAGGACAGCACGTTCGTGGCGCGTGGCTTGCCACGGAAATCGGCGTTCAGGGCCGCGATCCGGGCGTCGTCGCAGCCCATGACCACGACCTCGCCGCCGATGCCGTGCCAGGACAGCGCGGCCTTGACGGCGCGGTCGGCCAGGGCCTCAAGCCCCAGGCTTTCCCATCGGTCATCCTCGATGACGCAATCGGTGGATATGTCGTCAGGCATCGCCTCGCATCGCCCGGCGGGGGACGTATTGCCCGCGCGGTTCCTCTGATTCGCCACGCGCCAGGGCGGCGGCATCCTCGGCGTCATACGCCGTGATGATGCGCGCGACAAGCGGGTGGCGCACGACATCCTTGGCGGTGAAGTAGCTGAAGCTGATCCCCTTGACCCCATCCAGGATGCGTTCCGCATCCACCAGGCCCGACAGCATCCCGCGCGGCAGGTCGATCTGGGTGCGGTCGCCGGTCACGACCATGCGCGATCCTTCGCCCAGACGGGTCAGGAACATCTTCATCTGCATGGTGGTGGCGTTCTGCGCCTCGTCCAGGACGACAAAAGCATTGGACAGCGTGCGGCCGCGCATGAAGGCGAGCGGCGCGATCTCGATCCGCTTTTCCTCCATCAGCTTCTGCATCTGCTTGGCGGGAAGGAAATCGTTCAGCGCGTCATACAGCGGCTGCATGTAGGGATCGACCTTTTCCTTCATGTCGCCGGGAAGGAAGCCCAGCCGTTCCCCGGCCTCGACCGCCGGACGCGACAGGATGATCTTGTCCACATGCCCGCCGATCAGCATGGTCACGCCGACCGCCACGGCCAGATAGGTCTTGCCGGTGCCCGCCGGACCGATGCCGAAGGCCAGTTCGTTCTGGAACAGCGACCGGACATAGGCCTTTTGCGCGTCGGTGCGGGGTTCGACCGATTTCTTGCGGGTGCGGAGTTCGTAATCGCCCGCCGCGAACATCTCCATCTGTTCGGCGGGTGTCGTGGGAACGGTGTCATCCACGCCCATGCGCAGCGCGGCCTCGACCTCGGCCAGCGAAACCGGCCGGCCCTGTTCCAGCCGCGCGTAAAGGCCGCGCAGCAGCAGCGCGGCCTCGGCCTGCGCTTCGGGGCCGCCGACAACGGCCAGCTGGTTGCCGCGTCGCAGGATATGGACGCCAAGCGCCTCCTCGATCCGGGCGAGGTGCCGGTCATTGGCGCCGCACAGGTCGATCAGCAGCCGGTTGTCGGGAAATTCCAGCAGGGTTTCAGCCGAAGGGGTCGCAACGGGGGGCGTAGGCGTAAGGCCCAAATCTTTCTCCTGCAAAGGCGTCTTCTTTAATGGTGGCCCCGCAAGGGGATTCGCGCAAGGTCATCATGACGGGGTGTTGCCGAGAAACCCCGCCAAGGGCGCGGCGTGATCCATCCGCGAAACCGGCCCGTCCCAGACGATGCGCCCGTCCTGCAACAGCGCCACCCGGTCGCCGATGGCGCGGACCGAATCCATGTCATGGGTGATGGTGACGGCCGTGGCCCCGGTTTCGGTGACGATGCCCCGGATCAGGCCGTTGATCCGCCGCGCCCTGATCGGGTCCAGGCCGGTGGTCGGTTCGTCGAAGAAGATCACCTCCGGGTCGTCCGCGATGGCGCGGGCCAGTCCCGCGCGCTTGGCCATGCCGCCCGACAGTTCGGCGGGCATCAGGTCGGCTGTTTCCGGCCCCAGACCCACGCGGGCCAGCTTTTCCACAGCGATGGCGCGGGCCTGCGCATCGGGCATCCGCTGGCGCAGGCGAAAGGCCACGTTCTGCCACACGGTCAGGCTGTCGAACAGCGCGGCCCCCTGGAACAGCATCCCGAAGCGCGACAGAAAGGCCGGGCGGGCGGCCGCGTCCAGCGGTCGCCCCCGCCACAGGATTTGGCCCGCCTCGGGCGCGGTCAGGCCCAGGATGCATTTCAGCAGCACCGACTTGCCGGTGCCCGACTGGCCGATGACGCAAAGGCTTTCGCCCTGCCCTACGGCCAGATCGAGGCCCGCCAGCACCGGCTTGCCGGCAAAGGATTTGTGCAGCCCCCGGACCTGGATCATTCGAAAAACAGCCCCGTCAGCGCGAAGTTCGCGGCCAGGATCGCCACGGCGGCGGCGACCACGGCGGATTTGGTGGCCCGCCCCACCCCTGCCGCGCCCCGGCCCGAGCGGATGCCGAACCAGCAGCCGCAGACCGCGACGATCAGCCCGAAGACCGCGCCCTTCAGCAGGCCCGACACCACGTCCCACCGTTCCAGATAGGCGGACGTGTTCGCCAGATAGGCCACCGAGTTGAACCCCAGCGACTGCGTGCCGACCAGCCAGCCTCCCGCGATGCCGATAATGTCGCCCACGCCGACCAGCAGGGGCACGGTCAGCATCGCCGCCCAAAGGCGCGGCGTGACCAGCCAGCGCATCGGGTCGGTGGACAGCGTGACAAGCGCGTCGATCTGTTCGGTCACCTTCATGGTGCCGATCTCGGCCGCGATGGAGCTTGCCACGCGCGCGGCGACCATCAGCCCGCCCAGCACCGGACCAAGTTCGCGGACCATGCCGATCGCGACAATGGCGGGCACCACGTCGCTGGCCTGGAATCGCGCGCCGCCGGAATGGATCTGCAAGGCCAGCGCCGCGCCGGTGAACAGCGCGGTCAGGCCCACCACGGGCAGCGACAGCCAGCCGATCTGGACCAGTTGCGCCCCGAAGGCCCGCCCGTAGAAGGGCCGCAGCCCGAACAGCCCGCGCGCGGTGAACAGCGCCACGGCGCCGATGCCGCGCGTCAGGAACAGCGCGGCGCGGCCGATCAGGCGGACTGCGTTCACCGATAGATCCGTTCGTAGCGGTGGCCCAGCGAGGTCAGGATCTCGTATCCGATGGTGCCCGCGTGGTCCGCCAGCCGGTCCACCGGCTGTTCGGGGCAGATCAGGTCCAGCTCTCCCGGGACGTCGGGCAGGTCCGTCACATCCGCGGTGATCAGGTCCATGGACACGCGGCCCACGACGGGACAGGCGACACCCCCTGCGTAAAGGCTGACGCCCGTGGAGGAGATCGAGCGCAGGATCCCGTCGGCATAGCCCGCAGCGACCGTGGCGATGCGGCGCGGGGCGTCCGCCGTCCAGGTCGCGCTGTAGCCCACGAACTCGCCCGGCTGGACCGTGCGGGTCTGGATGACCGGCAGGGACAGGCGCAGCACCGGCTTGGCATCGGCAAAGGGCAACGCGCCGTAAAGGCCGATGCCGGGGCGGATCAGGTCGAAGTGGTAATCGGCCCCCAGCAGGATCCCCCCCGTCGCCGACAGCGAACGCGGCACGTTGCAGGCTTCGGTCATGGCGCGGAAAGCGGCCAGCTGCGCGGCATTGGCGGGATGATCGGGCTCGTCCGCGCAGGCCAGATGGGACATGATGAAGTCGGGCTTGGCGGCCAGGGCCTCGGCGCGGATGGCGGACCATTCGCGGGGTTCCAGGCCCAGGCGGTTCATGCCGGTGTCCAGCTGGATCGCGAATGGCTTGCCGGGGCGCATGGCGCGGTCGCGGAAGAACTGTTCGGGGCTGTTCAGGACGGGCACCAGACCGGTCAGATCCGCGCCCTCCATATGCCCCGACAGCACGTTGATGCGGGCGTCGTCCGGCAGATGCGGCCGCAGGGCGCGGCCCTCGGAAGCCAGGGCCACGAAGAAATCGCGCGCGCCCGCCTGATACAGCGCAGGCGCCACCCGGGCCGCGCCCAGGCCATAGGCGTCGGCCTTGACCACGGCGGAGGCGCGGGAGCCGGGCGCCTTGGCGGCAAGCGCCTTCCAGTTGGCGACAATGGCTTGCAGGTCGATATGCAGGGTCATGGCGGGCCGGTCCTGTGCTGATCGGCGACCTTCAAGCAGAAATCGCGCAACGCTTCCAGCCCGGATCAGACGAACTGCTCGCGCAGCAGCCGTTCCTCAAGCCCATGGCCGCGGTCGAACAGCAGCCGGTGGCGCACGTCCTGCGCGCTGCGGATGCCCACCCGCACCACATGGCGCACCGAACGCGAATCCGCGTCGGCCATGACCGGACGGCGCTCGGGGGTCAGCACCTCGACCTCGACCTCGGCCCCTTTGGGCAGCAGCGCCCCGCGCCAGCGGCGGGGCCTGAAGGGGGCAATGGCGGTCAGGGCCAAAACCTCGGAATTGATCGGCAGAATAGGGCCATGCGCGGAATAGTTATAAGCCGTCGAGCCTGCGGGCGTGGCGATCAGCGCGCCGTCGCAGACCAGTTCCGCCATGCGCATCTTGCCGTCCACATGGATGCGCAGCTTGGCCGCCTGGGGGCCTTCGCGCAAAAAGCTGACCTCGTTGATGGCCAGCGCCTCATGCACCGACCCGTCGGCCCGGATCGCGCGCATCCGCAAGGGATTGATCACCGTCTCCTCGGCGGCGGACAGGCGCTCGGGCAGACCGCTCTCGGCATAGCCGTTCATCAGAAATCCCACCGTGCCCCGGTTCATGCCGTAAACCGGCAGGTCGCGGTCGGTCAGCGCGTGCAGCGTCTGCAACATGAAGCCGTCGCCGCCAAGCGCGACCACCACGTCGCAGCAATCCAGATCCACCGCGCCATAGCGGTCCGACAGCAGGGTCAGCGCCTGTTGCGCCGTTTCGGATTCGCTGGCGGTGAAGTGGATCCTTGTCGTCATGATGGCCCCTGCCCTTGGCGCGGGCAGCATCCGACGGCCCATCGGGCATTGCAAGCCCCGCCGCATCCGCGCGGAAGTCGCACCTGTCCCGGGTTTCTGCCGCATTTGTGCCTTTCCGCACCGTCAACCCTGGGGTATGAGAACGCCAAACCGCCGCCCCTTGGCCCTATGATAAGGACGCGAGACCCATGAACGCCCCCACCCGCGAAACGGGATTCTTCACCGAAGCGCTGCAAAACAGCGACCCCGAGATCGCCAAGGCCATCACCCAGGAACTCGGCCGCCAGCGCGACGAGATCGAACTGATCGCGTCCGAGAACATCGTGTCCAAGGCGGTGCTGGAAGCGCAGGGCTCGGTCCTGACCAACAAATATGCCGAGGGCTATCCGGGCAAACGCTATTACGGCGGCTGCCAGTATGTCGATGTCGTGGAAACCCTGGCGATCGAGCGGGCGAAGAAGCTGTTCGACTGCGACTTCGCCAATGTCCAGCCGAACAGCGGGTCGCAGATGAACCAGGCGGTGTTCCTGGCGCTGCTGCAACCGGGCGACACCTTCATGGGGCTGGACCTGAATTCGGGCGGGCACCTGACCCACGGCTCGCCGGTGAACATGTCGGGCAAGTGGTTCAACGTGGTCAGCTATGGCGTGCGCCAGCAGGACCAGCTGCTGGACATGGAGGAAGTCCGCCAGAAGGCCCTGGAAAGCAAGCCCAAGCTGATCGTCGCGGGCGGCACGGCCTATAGCCGGGTTTGGGACTGGGCGGCCTTCCGCAAGATCGCGGACGAGGTGGGCGCCTATCTGATGGTGGACATGGCCCATATCGCGGGCCTGGTCGCGGGCGGCGTCCACCCCTCGCCCCTGCCCCATGCGCATGTCGTGACAACAACGACGCACAAGTCGCTGCGCGGCCCGCGCGGCGGCATGGTGCTGACCAACGACGCCGACATCGCCAAGAAGATCAATTCGGCGGTGTTCCCCGGACTGCAAGGCGGCCCGCTGATGCACGTGATCGCCGCCAAGGCGGTGGCCTTCGGCGAGGCGCTGCAACCCTCGTTCAAGGCCTATGCCGCGCAGGTCGTCAAGAACGCCCAGGCGATGGCGGACGAGCTGATGAAGGGCGGCATCGACATCGTGTCGGGCGGCACCGACAACCACCTTTGCCTGGCCGACCTGCGCCCGAAAGGCGTGACCGGCAAGGCGACCGAGGCCGCCCTGGGCCGCGCCCACATCACCTGCAACAAGAACGGCGTGCCGTTCGACCCGGAAAAGCCCTTTGTCACCTCGGGCATCCGCTTGGGCGCGCCCGCGGGAACCACCCGCGGCTTCGGCGAGGAGGAGTTCCGCCAGATCGCCCGCTGGATCGTCGAGGTCGTCGACGGCCTTGCCGCCCATGGCGAGAACGGCAACGCCGAAGTCGAGGCCAAGGTGAAGGCCGAGGTCGCCCAGCTTTGCGCGCGCTTCCCGCTGTATTCCGGGATGTGACCTGCCGACGGCAACATTGCCCCGCCGCGCCCGTCGCGGCGGGGCTTTCTATTCGGCGGCGGCAGCGGGCGCGGCGGTCCGCAGCCGCGCCTCGCGCCAGGTGATATAGGTGATGGCGCCGATCATCATCGCGCCGCCCAGGATCACCCATTCGTCCAGCGGCTCGTGGAAGACGAAGACGCCCAGCAGGCTGGCCCAGATCAGTTGCAGAAAGGTCACGGGCTGCGTGACCGTCAGCGGCGCGGCTGCAAAGGCCCGCGTCATGGTGTAATGGCCCGCCGTGGCAAAGACCGCGACCAGCCCCAGCCAGCCGATCTGCGGCCATGTGGGCGGCACCCAGACCGCCCAGGCCAGCGGCGCCAGACCGACCGAGACGGTCAGCGACATCATCGCAACGACGATGGCGGCGGGCACCTGTTCGGTGATCCGCTTGGCGACCAGATAGGACGACCCGAAGGCCAGCGAGGCCGCGATCTGCGACAGATGCCCCGGATCCAGCTCGCGCAGTCCGGGCCGCAGCACGACCAGCGCCCCCATCAGCGCCACCCCGACCGCCGCGACGCGCCGCAGCGCCAGCCTTTCGCCCATGAACAGCGCGGCGCCGACCGTCACGACGATGGGGTTCAGAAAGCCGATGGCCGTCACTTCGGCCACGGGGATGCGCGACATGGCATAGAACCATGCGATCACCGCCAGCACATGCAGCGCCCCGCGCAGCGTCAGCAGCCGCCAGATGCGGGGGGAAAAGCCCGCCCGCAGCGCCGGAAGCAGCAGCGGCCCCAGGAATGCCAGTCCGAAGACAAAGCGGATAAAGGCCGATTGCGGCGCGGGCAAAGCACCCCCCAGCCAGCGGACGATGCCGTTGACGGCGACGAAGCATAGCCCCGTCGCCAGCATCCAGCCTATTCCCGCAAGGTCACGGCGCGTCTGCCCGTCGATGTGCATGGCGTGCAGTTGGACCGCTTTGCCGGGGCGGCGCAAGCCTCATTCCGCGACAAGGGCGGCGGCGATGGCCCACATCACCACGCCGATCAGCACCTCCAGCACCTGCCACGCGCGCGGACGGGCAAAGACCGGCGCAAGCAGCCGCGCGCCATAGCCAAGCGCAAAGAAGAACAGGAACGATCCGGTCACCGCGCCAAGCCCGAAGGCCCCCGGCCGCGGCCACTGGGCCGAGATCGCGCCGACCAGCACCACCGTATCCAGCCACACATGCGGGTTGAGCCAGGTCAGCGCCGCGATCACCGCAAGCGTTCTGGGCAGGCTGGCGGCGCCGCCCTCGGGCCGCAACGCGCCCCCGCCTCGCCAGGCCGCCCGAAAAGACCGCGCGCCATACCAGATCAGAAAGGCGGCCCCAGCCCATTTCATTCCCGAAAGCAGCCCCGGCGCCGCCGATCCGATCCGGGCAATGCCGTTGACGCCCAGCAGGATCAACAGCGCGTCGGACAGCGCGCAGAACAGGCAGACCCAGAAGACATGGCGGCGCATCAGCCCTTGCTTCAGAACAAAGGCATTCTGCGCGCCGATGGCGACGATCAGGGACAATCCGGTTCCAAGACCGGCGGCATAGGACATCATGGCAAGCACCTCCCGGTCCGCGCTTTCGCATGCGGTGCGGATGAGGTAAAATGAATCGCGCTTACCCGGATGAAGCCGAACTGATGCTGGACTATCCCGCTGTCGCCGCCTTGGCCGAGATCATCCGGCACGGTTCCTTTGAAGCCGCGGCGGCGGTCCTGCATGTCACCCCGTCGGCAGTCTCGCAACGGCTCCGCTCTCTCGAGAACCGGATGGGCACGGTGCTGATCGACCGGGGTCCGCCCGTCGCCGCGACGGAACAAGGCCTGCGGCTTGCCGCGCATCTGGATCAGGTGCGGCTGCTGGAATCCGCTCTGGCGTTGCCGCAGGACCGTCCGGTGCTGCGCCTGGCCGTCAATGCCGACAGCCTGGCAAGCTGGGCGATGCCCGCGCTGGCCGCCGCGCCGGGGCTTCTGGACCTGACCATCGACGATCAGGACCATGCGCTGGACTGGCTGAAAGGCGGCATGGTGGCGGCGGCGCTGACCAGCGACAGCCGTCCCGTGACCGGCTGCGACAGCCTGCGGCTTGGCACGCTGCGCTATCGGGCGGTGGCAAGCCCCGCCTTCGCGGCCCGCCACTTCGCAAGGGGCGTGACGGCCGAGGCCTTGTCGCTGGCCCCCTCGCTCTGCTTCAACGCCAAGGACACGCTGCAAACCCGCTGGGTCCAGGCGCTGACCGGCAGCCGCGTCGTTCTGCCGATGCACCGCATCCCCTCGGCCCACGGCTTTGCCGCGGCCTCGCGGCTTGGCATCGGCTGGGGCATGAACCCCGAACTGATGATCCGGGACGATTTGGACAAAGGCAGCCTGATCGACCTTGCGCCGGACCTGCCGCTGGACGTGCCGCTTTGCTGGCAGTTCAGCCGCATCGCCGCCCCGGCCCTCGCCCCCTTGACCGAGGCCATCAAAAAGGCCGCCAAGGCAGCCCTCCTGCCCTGACGGCCCTTCACCTTTGTCCAAATATCCCGGGGGGAGTCCCGCAGGGACCGGGGGGCTGGCCCCCCGCCACCGTCCCCGACGGGAACCGGCCAGCTTACAGCTGGGCGGCCACCTCCTCGGACAGGTCGAAATTGCCGGTGACGTTCTGCACGTCGTCGTCGTCCTCCAGCGTGTCGATCAGCTTCATCAGCTTCTGCGCCGTTTCCACGTCGGTGATCTCGGTCGGGGCCTGCGGCTTCCAGATCAGCTTCGCGGTCTCGGATTCGCCCAAGGCGGCCTCCAGCGCGGTGGAGACCTCGTTCAGCGCGGTGTCGGCGCAGTAGATCCAGTGGCCTTCCTCGTCGGTTTCGACATCGTCGGCTCCGGCTTCGATCGCGGCAAGCATCACGGTGTCGGCGTCGCCTGCGGACAGCGGATACATGATCTCGCCCACGCGGTCGAACATGAAGCTGACCGAGCCGGTCTGGCCCAGGTCGCCGCCCGCCTTGGTGAAATAGCTGCGCACGTTGGACGCGGTGCGGTTGCGGTTGTCCGTCATCGCCTCGACCACCAGGGCGATGCCGTTCGGGCCGTAACCTTCGTAGCGGATTTCCTCATAATTCTCGGCATCGCCGCCGACCGCCTTCTTGATGGCCCGGTCGATCACGTCCTTGGGGCATGAATTGGACTTGGCTTCCTTGACCGCAAGGCGCAGGCGCGGGTTCTTGTCGGGGTCGGGATCGCCCATCTTGGCGGCGACGGTGATTTCCTTTGCCAGCTTGGAAAACAGCTTCGAGCGGGCCGCGTCCTGACGGCCCTTGCGATGCTGGATATTGGCCCATTTGGAATGGCCTGCCATGGTCGGTCGTCCTTCGCAATTCGTAAGCGGATGGAGGCGCTTTTAGTCCAGCCCGGCGGCGCATCGCAAGCCGGGCCGCGCATAAGAAAGGCGCCCTGTCCCCATGGACGGGCGCCTTGCGGCAGGATCGGACCGGCGGCTCAGATCATGGCGGCGACGCCCAGGATCCGGCGGATTTCACCGTCGCGGGTCAGGCCGCGGCGGGCCAGTTCGGCATCGCTGAGGCCGTTCAGGCGCTCAAGCTCCCGGACCCTGGGGCTTGCCTCGGCGATCAGGGCAAAGACCTTGCCGGCAGCGACGAACGGCGCGGCAAGCCTGCCCAGAACGGACAGGCGGGGTTTGTCGAATGTGATCGTGTTGGCCATCTGGAAACTCCTTTGCGACACAAGGCCGTTTCCTCCCTTGCCTGGCAATGTCAGGCCGAAACCCGGCCGGAGCAACAGCCAATGCTGCATGGCAGCATTGCAAAGGCCTCACAGGAGGAGGGGCGTCACAGGGGCCAGAACAAGGGGATGACCAGACAGGCGACGATCCCGCACAGGATGTCCAGTGGTACGCCCACCCGCACAAAGTCGCTGAACTTGTAGCCGCCGGGGCCATAGACCATCATGTGGGTCTGGTATCCGATGGGCGTGGCAAAGGCCACCGTGGCCGAGAACATCACCGCCACCACGTAGGCGCGGGGATCGTGGCCCAGCGACTGCGCCAAGGCGATGGCGATCGGCGTCAGCAGCACGGCGACCGCATTGTTCGACAGGATCTCGGTCATCACCAAGCCCAGGAAGTAGATGGCGATCAGCGTGGCGAAGGGCGGCAGATCGCGCAGCGTGGGCGACACAAAATCCACGATCAGCCGGACGGTGCCGGTATGTTCCAGCGCCTCGCCCACGGCCAGCATGGCAAAGATCATCGCCATCAGGCGGGCGTCGATGAACGAAAAGGCTTCCTCGGCGTCGATGCAGCGCGTCAGCAGGATCACCGCCGCCGCCAGAAAGGACAGCACCATGATCGGCGCGACATCCAGCGCCGCCAGCGTCACCACGGCCAGCAGGCAGACGATGGCGATGGGCGCGCGTTCCCGTCGGTAGGCCCGGACCGACGGGCGCGAGACATCGACCAGCCCCATGTCGGCGGCAAGGCGCGCGATGTCCTCGGGCGCGCCTTCCAGCAGCAGCGTGTCGCCCACGCGCACGACCAGATCGTCCAGCTGGCGGCCCAGGTTCTGGTCGCGCCGATGCGCCGCCAGCACATAGATGCCATAGCGGCGGCGTAGGCGCATGTCGCCCAACCGCCGCCCGATCAGTTGCGCGCCGGGCGAGATCAGCACCTCGACCGTCTCGGTCGCGACGGAACTCAGCTTGTCCACGACCTGGAGGTTCTTGTTGCCTAGAAATTCCAGCAGGTCGGCCATCTCGGACCGCAGAACCACCCGGTCGCCGGGCTCCAGCACGACCTCGGCCAGGTTGCGCCGCAGGGACGCATCGCCGCGCAGAACGTCGATCAGGCGCACGGCCTCGCGCCGGAACAGGCCGACCTCGACCGCCTTCTGGCCGACAAGGCTCGAATCCTCGGGGATCGCCAGTTCCGTGAAATACTTCATGCCGCGCTTGGACCCCAAAAAGCCCGCAAGCGAGGTCCGGTCGGGCAGCAGGTGCTTTCCCAACAGCGTGAAATAGGCGACCCCCGCCAGGGTGATCGCGATCCCCACGGGCGCGATCTCGAAGATGGTGAAGGGCTCCATGCCCTGCTCGCGCGCCACCCCGTCCACCAGCAGGTTCGTTGATGTGCCGATCAGCGTCATCATGCCGCCCAGGATCGTGAAATAGCTTAGCGGGATCAAAAGCTTGGACGGCGCCAGCTTCATCCGGTTGGCAAGCTGGATGCAGATGGGGATCATCACCGCGACAACCGGCGTGTTGTTCATCACGGCCGAAGCCACGATCACAAAGGCGAACAGCGCGCAGATGGTGAAGGCCGGGTTGGTCACGGCGCGCGCGGTCACGATGCGCGACATCATCTCAAGCGCGCCGGTGCGCAGCAATCCGCCCATGATCAGGAACATGAAGGCGATGGTCCAGGGGGCGCTGTTCGACAGGACGCCCGCCGCATCCTCGGCCGGCAGCAGCCCCAGGACCAGCATGGCGGCGGCCGATCCGATGGCCACGACCTCGGGCGGCTGCTTTTCCCGGATGAACTGGACAAAGGTGATCGCGACAATGACCAGCATCGCAACCGCCGCGTTCGTTCCGGTCAATTCAAATCCAAGCATGAAGCCTCTGTCGAGCGGGACGGGTCACCGGCAAATCGTCGCGGTGATAGAATTGTTTTCCCTGCCGCCGCAAGCGAAAGCGGGATCGTTCTACGCAGGATGGGTTTGCGCCAACCGCCCGCCGTCGCGCACGGGTTCGACGCCGGTGGCAAGGCCGCTGCGGTCGTCGGTCACGACCAGGACGCCGGACAGGGTGGCCTCTCCCTCGGCCGGGGTGAAGCGGTCGCGGGCCATTCCGGTGATGAAGCGGCGCAGGGGTTCGGTCTTGTCCATGCCGATCACGCTGTCGTAGTCGCCGCACATCCCGGCATCCGACTGATAGGCGGTCCCGCGCGGCAGGATCTGCGCATCCGCCGTGGGCACATGGGTATGGGTGCCCAGCACGGCGGCGGCGCGGCCGTCGCAGAAATGCCCGGCCGCCATCTTCTCGCTGGTGGCCTCGGCATGGAAATCGACAAGGGCGGCCTGCATCATGCCGCCCGGCGGATGGGCGCGCAGCACGGCGTCGAGGGCCGAAAACGGATCGTCATAGGGCCGCGACATGAACACCTGCCCAAGCGCCTGCGTCACCAGCAGCTTGCGCCCGCGCGCGTCGCTGATCACGGCGCTGCCCCGGCCCGGCGCCTCCTTGGCGAAGTTCAGGGGGCGGACGATGCGCGGCTCGCGCTCGATGAAGGCCAGCATGTCCTTCTGGTCGAAGGCATGGTCGCCCAGCGTCAGGCAGTCGGCGCCGGCCCCCAGCAGCAGTTGCGCGTGCCCCGCCGTGCAGCCGCGCCCGCCGCTGGCGTTTTCGGCGTTCACGACCACCAGGTCCGCCTTGAGCCGCGCGCGGAGCGGCGCCAGCCGCTCGGTTATGGCCCGCCGTCCGGCGCGGCCCATCACATCGCCAAGAAAGAGTATCCGCATGAAGGCTGGTTACGCGTGAAGCCGCCCCGCTTCAAGCGCCGTCTCTGGACAGGGCGGCGCGGGGCGGCCATCTTGCGGGACATGACGGGGAGGGCGGCGATGGATCGGGCCGAATGGGCGGCGGTGGAGCGGACGCCGGGCGAGTTGCGGTTGTGGCTGTTCCGGGGCGATGCCGAAGGCCCGGCGAACGCCGCGCCTGACAACGGCGATCCGGCGGCCGCGCTGCGGACGATGCTGGCACCGGGGGCCGCCATCGACGTGATCGCCGCAGGCTGGCCGGAAACCGCGCCCGCGCGGGTGCCCTGCCCGCCGCCTCCGCCCCTGCCCGCGCTGGCCCTGGATGGGCGCATCATCCTGCGCCGGCTTCCCGGCCTGGTGCAGGATCGCCCGGCGGATCTGATCGGCGCGCAGGCAACCCGCATCGGCGGACATCTGTTCCGCCATCCCGATTTCGACGGCGTGCTGTGCCTGCCGGGCCAGCAGACAGTCTGGGCGCATCTCAGCGCGGGCGAGATCGTCAGCTTCCGCAGCTTCCTGACGGGCGAGCTGCTGTCGGCGCTTTCCACGTCGGCCGAGGGGGAAAGCGCGGGATTTGACGAGGCAGTTCGGGACGCGCTGTCCCGTCCGGCGGGACTGGCGGCGGACCTGTCAACGGTCCGCGCCCGGCTGGCGGCCGGGACGATCACCCCGCCCGCAGCCCATGCGCGCATGGCGGGCCTGCTGATCGGGGCCGAACTGGCGGCCGCGCGGCCCTGGTGGCTGGGCCAGCCGGTCACGGTGATCGGCGAAGGCTGGCTGTCCGGCCGCTATGCCGAGGCGTTGGCCTCGCAGGGCCTTGCGCCCGCCGTGGCGGACCCGACGGACGCGCTTCTGGACGGGTTCCGTGCCGCGCGCCGCGCCTCTTGACCGGAACCCGCGCCGCGCCTTGCCGTTGGGTTGCCGACCCATGGCAAGAGGCACGCGATGACCGATACCACGTCCGATCTGTCCTGCGACGTGGCGGTCATAGGCGCGGGAACCGCAGGGCTTGCGGCGGAACGCGCGGCGCGGTCCGCAGGCGCGCGGACGCTGCTGATCGACGACGGCTTTCGCGGGACGTTGTGCGCCAACGCCGGCTGCATGCCGTCCAAACTGCTGATCGCGGCGGCGCGCGCCCATGCCGGCCTGGACCGCGCGCGCATGATGGGCATCGACATCCCGCAGGCGCGGGTGGACGGCCGCCGCGTGATGGAGCGGCTGCGGGCCGAGCGCGACCGCTTCGTGCAGGGGGCAAAGAACAGCTATCGCGAACTGCCCGAGGGAACCTGCCTGGACGCCCGCGCCCGCTTCATGGCGCGGGACCGGCTGCTGCTGGACGACGGACGTCAGGTCGCGGCGCGGGCGGTGGTGATCGCCACGGGATCGGAGCCGGTGATTCCCAAGCCGTATCGCGACCTGGGGCCGCGCCTGCTGACCAGCGAATCCATTTTCGAGCTTGAGGATCTTCCCGCAAGTCTGGCCGTGATCGGCGCGGGGCCGCTGGGCGCCGAGCTGGCGCAGGCGATGGGCCGGCTGGGCGTCCGGGTGGCGCTGTTCGACGCAGGCGACAGGCTGGCCGGGATCCGCTGCGCCAAGGTGCATGACGCGTTCCGCGACATCTATGCCCGGGACGTGACGCTGCATCTGGGCTGCGCGCCCGAGCCCTCGGCGCAAGGGAACGCGATCCGGCTGGCATGGGACGGCGGAACCGAGGACTTCGACCATGTGCTTGTGGCGACTGGCCGCGCCCCGGCGCTGGACGGCCTGAACCTGGAAGCGGCAGGACTGGCGCTGGACGACAAGGGCGTGCCCCGTATCGACCGCCGCACGATGCAATGCGGCGACACGGCGGTCTTCATGGCGGGCGATGCGGACGGCGATGCGCCGGTCCTGCACGAGGCCCGGCTGGACGGCATCATCGCCGGGACCAACGCGGGCCGCTGGCCCGATGTCGAAGCCGCCGACCGACCGCCGCTGTTCACCATCGCCTTTACCGATCCGCCGGTTGCGGCCATCGGCGCGCCGCCCGAGGACCGCGCCCTGAACGCCCATGCCAGCTATGCCGACCAGGGCCGCGCACGGGTCGAAGGCAAGGCCGGGGGCCTTCTGCTTCTCGGCGCGGACCGGACGGGCCGGTTGACGGGCGCCGATCTGGCGGTGCCGGGGGGCGAACACTTGGCGCATCTGCTGGTCTGGGCGATCGGCCAAGGCGCCAGCGCGGCGGATGTGCTGGAGATGCCCTTCTATCACCCGACGCTGGAGGAAGGGTTGAAACCCGCCTTGCGCGACTTGTGCCGGGGGGCGGATCTGTCGCTGCGCGACGTTGGCAATCCACCGGGGGCATGATGGCGGAACGACTGATGGATCTTGGCGACGGCTTCTGGAACATCCGCGGCACCCTGCGGATCGGCGGGCTGGTGAATGTGGGAACGCATTGCTCTCTGGTGCGGCTTTCCTCGGGGCGGTTCGTGTTCCTGGACTCCTACGGCTTCGGCCCGGACATCGCCCGGCAGGTCATGGCCCTGACCGAAGGGGGCCGCGCGGTCGAGGCGGTGCTGAACCTGCATCCCTTCCACACGCTGCATTGCCAGGCGATGCACCGGATGTTCCCGCACGCGCAGCTGTTCGGATCGGACCGCCACCGCCGCAAGTGGCCCGACCTGCCCTGGCAAAGCGATCCGGTCGAATCGCCCCCGGTCGCCGCGCGCTTCCCGGATCTGCGCTTTTCCCTGCCGGACGGGATCGACTACATCTGTCAGAACGAACGCGTCCATGCCGGATCGCTGCTGGCCTGGCATCCCGCCAGCGGCAGCCTGCACGTGGACGACACGCTGAACGTCCTGCCGATCCCCGGCCTGCTGAGGCGCCTGCTGCGCCTGCCCCGCATCGGCTTCCACCCGACCCTGGGACAGGCGCTTCAGGACCGCCCCGGGGCCGCGCGGGATTTCCGTGATTGGGCGCTGCGGATCGCCGGGGACTGGCGCGACACCCGCACGGTCTGCGCGGCCCATTCGGCCACGCTTCCGATCCGGCCTGGCAGCTTTCCCGATCATGTCCGCAAGGCCCTCGCCCGGGCGGAACCCGCCCTGAAACGAGCCGAGGCGAAGGGCCGTTAACCCAACCGCGCGATCAGGGACGAGGTATCCCAGCGGCCCCCGCCCATCCGCTGCACGTCCTTGTAGAACTGGTCCACAAGGGCTGTGACCGGCAGCGATGCGCCGACGTCGTCGGCGGCGGCCAGACAGATTGCCAGATCCTTGCGCATCCAGTCCACCGCGAAGCCGTGGTCGAACCGGCCCTCGTCCATGGTCTTGTGGCGGTTGACCATCTGCCAGCTTCCGGCGGCGCCCTGGCTGATCACCTCGACGACCTGTCCGACCTCTAGCCCGGACTTTTTGGCGAAGGCCAGCGACTCCGACAGGGCCTGCACCAGCCCGGCGATGGCGATCTGGTTGCACATCTTGGTGATCTGGCCGGCGCCCACGTCGCCCATACGGCGGCAGATTCTGGCGTAAGCGTCGATCACCGGCGCGGCGCGGTCGAAATCCTCCTGCGCGCCGCCGCACATCACGGACAGCTGGCCGTTTTCGGCCCCCGCCTGCCCGCCCGAAACCGGAGCGTCGACATAGCCAAGCCCCGCCGCCCGCGCCGCCTGCGCCAGTTCCCGCGTCACGGCTGCGGATACCGTGGTGTGGTCCACAAAGACCGCCCCCGGCTTCATGCCCGCGAAGGCGCCGTCGGGGCCAAGGCAGACGGACCGCAGGTCGTCGTCATTGCCCACGCAGGCCATGACCAGATCGGCGTCCGCCGCGGCCTCGCGGGGGGTGTCGGCCAAGGCCCCGCCATGCCGGGCCGCCCAGGCCTCGGCCTTGGCCCGGGTGCGGTTGAAAACCGTCACCGCGTGCCCCGCCGTCTTCAGATGCCCCGCCATCGGCGCGCCCATCACGCCCAGTCCCAGAAATGCCAGCTTCGCCATTTGCCCCCCGATCCATTCCACGGCGCGGGCTGCCCTCCGTTGAACTGGCCCCGCGCCTCCATTATGCAGCAACCCAGCATCCCTGCGCGCCATGGTCAAGCGTGCAGGCACCCCCACAAGGACAGGCGGCGGACCGGCCCATGGATCATCTTCCGACATGCTGACCCTTTTCCGCTGGCTTCTGCGGCTGACCATAGGCCTGATCGTGCTGCTGGTCCTGGCAGTGATCCTGGCCTGGTATTTCGCCGTCCGGTCGCTGCCCGACTACGACGCCACGCTTCAGGTCCAGGGCATCTCGGCCCCGGTCGAGATCGTCCGGTCCACCGAAAACGTGCCCCACATCTTCGGCCAGACGGACGAGGACGTGTTCTTCGCCCTGGGCCTGGCCCATGCCCAGGACCGGCTGTTCCAGATGACGCTGCTGCGCCGCGCGGCCCAGGGCCGCCTGGCCGAGGTCTATGGCGCGGGCGCCTTTCCCGCCGACGACCTGGCCCGGCGGCTGGAGCTTTACCGCAACGCGAGCGCCTCGCTCGATTCGCAAGACCAGGCGACACAGGCCGCGCTGCGGGCGTATTCCGACGGGGTGAACCAGTGGATCGCGCAGGTCAACAAGGGCGCGCTTGGCCGGGGCGCGCCCGAGTTCTTCGTGCTGCCGCAGGACATCGCCTATTGGCAGCCCGCCGATTCGCTGGCGATCCTGAAGCTGCTGGCGGCCGCCGCCAGCAATTCCGCCGCCGAGGAGATCCTGCGCGCCCGTCTATCGCTGACCTGGCCGGAGCGCGGAACCGACCTGCTGATCGGCGAGGGCGAAACCCCCGCCCTCCTGCCCCGCTATGCCGACCTGTTCCCCGGCGCGCGCCTGGCCCCGCCCGAGGCGCGCCGCGGCCCCGCCCCTAACCGCGACGCCACGGATTTCCTGCGCCCGGGCAGCGGGCTTGGGGCCAACAGCTTTGCTGCCGCGGCGGATCGGACTGCGGCGGGCGGCGCGCTGCTGGCCAACGATCCGCAGGCGCCGCTGGTCGCGCCCTCGCTGTATTACCTTGCGCGGCTGCAACTGACCTCGGGCGGGGTGATCGGAGCGACGATCCCGGGGATGCCGGTGGTTTTTTCCGGGCGCAATCCGCAACTGGCCTGGGGCATCGCGCCCGCCGGCCTGGATGACGCCGACATCGCCATCGAGGAAATCCAGCCCGGCCGCGCCGACCGCTATCGCGGCGCGGGCGGCTGGACCGAATTCGCTACCCGGCGCGAGGTGATCCGCGTTCTGAACGAGCCGAACCGCGCCGTCACCCTGCGCAGCAGCCGCAACGGCCCGCTGGTGCCGCTGCTGGATCCGGGGCTGGCGGATGTCACGCCCATGGGCCATGTCGCGGCGCTGCGCTGGACCGGGCTGTCGGGCACGGACACAACCTTGTCGGCGCTGATCGGGGTGATGCGGGCGACGGATGCGAACAGCGCCGCGACCGCGCTTGGCCGGGTCGTGGCCCCCGCCCTGGCCGTGACGCTGGCCGATGACGACGGCATCCGCCAAGTGACGGTGGGCGCCGTGCCGCAACGGGCGTCCGACCACCCCACCGGCGGCGCCATGCCCGTTCCCGGCTGGCTGGCCGAGGGGGAATGGCAGGGGCTTGCTCCCCTGTCCGAGGATGGTCCGACCGAGGACGGCCTGGCCTTCGCGACCGAGGAACGCGGTCCCCTGGCCCTGCGCCGCACCCGCCTGGCCCATCTGCTGAAGGACCGGGAAGTCCATTCCCGAGACAGCTTCATCGCGGCCCAGCTGGATGTCGTCAGCCCGGCGGCCCGCGCCCTGCTGCCTCTGGTGGGCGCTGATCTGTGGTTCACGGGCGAACCCGCGGCCCCCGGCACCCCGGAGCGCCAGCGCCAGGACGCGCTGAACCTGCTGGCGGAATGGGACGGCGCCATGAGCGAGCACCTGCCCGAGCCGCTGATCTATGCCGCCTGGATGGGCGCCTTGCAGGACCGCCTGATCCGGGACGAGCTTGGCCCCGTGGCGGACGACATCCGCAGGCTGCATCCGGGTTTTGCCGATGCCGTGTTCCGCAACCGGGGCGGCGCGGGCGCCTGGTGCGACATCGTGCAAAGCGCCCCGGTCGAGGACTGCACCACCATCGCCCGCCAGGCGCTGGACCGAGCGATCCTGGATCTGACGCAGCGATATGGCCCGGACGTGACCAGCTGGCGATGGGGCGACGCGCACCAGGCGCGGCATGTGCATCCGGGACTGGGCCGGATCGGCGGGCTTGGCTGGATCGTGAACCTGCCGCAGGCGATCTCGGGCGGAACGTTCACCCTGTCCCACACCGCCATCCTGGGCACCGGCCCCAATCCGTTCGAGGCCGCCGCCGGCCCCGGCTATCGCGGCGTTTACGATCTGGCCGATCCCGACAGTTCGGTCTTCATCATCTCGACCGGGCAATCGGGCCATCCGCTGTCGCGGCATTACGACGATCTGGCGGGGCTGTGGCGGCGCGGCGAATATATCGGCATGTCGCTGGATCCGCAGCTGGCGCGCGCGGCGGCGACGGGGATCACGACCTTGACACCCATGGCCGACTAGGCGGTTTCACGCAAGCGCGACCCTGCGCCAGCGATGGAACAGGTCCGGCCCGATCCGGCGCGTCTCGGCCAGGGCGAAGCGGGGCGCATCGGCCAGCCGGACAAGCCGCATCGGCCCGACCGCAGGCAGCCCGTCGCCCCCCAGGGTGACGCCCGCGGTATAGCCGACGATCTGATCCACAAGCCCCCCCTGCAACAGCGAGGCGGCCAGCACCCCCCCGCCTTCGCAAAAGACCCGCGTGATGCCGCGGTCCGCAAGTTGCGCCAGCGCCTCCTCGGGCGGGGCGTCGATCCGCCACAAGGGCCCGTGCATCGGTCCCTCGGGCGGCAGATCCGGCAGCGGGCGGGTGGACAAAACCACCCGCACCGGCTGGCGCGGTGTCGCCATTCCGCGCACGTTCAGCGACGGGCGGTCCGCATGGGCGGTGTTGCCGCCCACCATCACCGCGTCATGGGCCATGCGCAGGGCATGGACATGCAGCCGCGCCGCAGGTCCGGTGATCCACCGGCTTTCCCCGCCGGCCGTGGCGATGCGCCCGTCGAAACTGGTCGCGAGCTTCAACGTCACGAAGGGCCGCCCCCGCTCGACGCGCGACAGAAAGCCCGCCTGCACCTCACGCGCCTCGGGTTCTCGGATCCCTTCGGTCACGTCGACGCCCGCCTCGCGCAGGATCCGGTGCCCGCGCCCGGCCACGCGTGGATCGGGATCGGTCATGGCCGACACGACGCGGACGATGCCTGCGGCGACCAGCCCTTCGGCGCAGGGCGGGGTTTGCCCGTGATGCGCGCAGGGTTCCAGCGTGACATAGGCCGTGGCCCCCCGCGCCAGCGCCCCTGCCCGGTCCAGGGCCACACGTTCGGCATGGGGGCGCCCGCCCGGCTGCGTCCAGCCCCGTCCGACAACGCGACCGTCTTGCACGATCACGCAGCCCACAGCGGGGTTCGGCCAGACATTGCCCAGGCCACGCCGCGCCAGGCGCAGGGCATGGGCCATGTGGCGCAGATCGTCCCCGGGCGTCACGGCTCAGTCGCTGGCCGGGCCGGGCCGCAATTCGGACACGAACTTGTCGAAATCGCCCGCATCCTGGAAATTCTTGTAAACGCTTGCGAAACGGACATACGCCACGTTGTCGATGCGCGACAGCGCCTCCATGACAATCTCGCCGATCATCTTCGAGGGGATGTCCGTCTCGCCCGTGCTTTCCAGGCGTCGGACGATGCCGCTGATCATCTGCTCGATCCGATCGGGTTCCACGGGGCGCTTCTGCATGGCGATGCGGATCGACCGGGCCAGCTTGTCGCGGTCGAAATCCTCGCGCCGGCCGCTGGACTTGACGACCACGAGATCGCGCAGCTGCACGCGTTCATAGGTGGTGAAGCGCCCCCCGCAGGCCGGACAGAAGCGGCGGCGGCGGATGGCGACATTGTCTTCGGCGGGACGCGAGTCCTTGACCTGCGTATCGACATTTCCGCAAAACGGGCAGCGCATCCGGTTGTCCCTTTCGGTCCTCGGTCTGCAACGACTATAGGCAGGCAGGCAGGGCTTGGGTAGCATTATCCAGCGGACACAAGATGTTCCCTGCCCTATCTGTGACAGGAATGCCGCGGATCAGCCGCCCAGAAAGGCGGCCGCAATCTGGCGGCGATGCGGGGCGCGGCGGTGTTCGACCAGATAGATGCCCTGCCACGTCCCCAGCATCATCCGCCCCGCCGCGACCGGAACTTGCAGACTGACCGGCAGCACGGCGGCCTTCAGATGCGCGGGCATGTCGTCGGGTCCCTCGTCCCGGTGGCGCAGCCAGGACATCGAGGGATGGTCGGCAGGCGGCGCGATCCGGTCCAGCCAGCCCAGAAGATCGTGCTGCACATCGGGATCGGCGTTTTCCTGGATCAGCAGCGAACAGGACGTGTGCCGCACCATCAGCGTCAGGACGCCGTCTTGCGCACCCTCCTCGCGCAGCCAGCCCGCGACCTTGCCGGTGATGTCATGGCAGGCGGGCCCGCGCGTCTCGACGGTGAAGGTGGCGATCATTCCGCCGCCTCGGGGCTGCTCAGCAGGGGCAGGTCGTCGTCGCCGTCGTGCCCGGTCGACAGACGCTTCTGGTTGCGCGCGCCAAGCTGGCGCAGCATCTCGGCCTGGCGGATCACGTTGCCCGACCCGCGGGACAGCCGGTCCATCGCCGTGGCATGGCTTTTCTGCGCCTTGTCCAGCGCCGCCCCGACCTCGTCCATGGCCGAGACGAAGCCGTAGAGCTTGTCGTAAAGCGCCCCTGCCCGGCTGGCGATCGCCGCCGCGTTGGATTCCCGCCGCTCGACCGTCCAGATGTGATCGACCGTGCGCAGCGTCAGCATCAGCGTGGTGGGCGTCGCCAGCCCCACGCGGTTTTCCATCGCGTGGCGCGTCAGGTCGGGATCGACGCGCAGCGCCTCGGAAAACGCGCCTTCGACGGGGATGAACATCAGCACGTAATCGACCGAGCCTTCGTCCAGCGCATGATAGCCCTTGCCCGACAGCGAGGCGACATGCGTCCGCATCGCCGCCACGTGCCGGCGCAGCGCGCCGTCGCGGATCGCCGGATCCTCGGCGCTGACCGCCTCCTCATAGGCCACGAGCGAGACCTTGCTGTCGACAACCAGAACCTTCTTCTGCGGCATCCTGATGATCACGTCGGGGCGCCAGACCTTGCCGTTCTCGTCCCGGCGGCTGGTCTGGGCGACGTAATGCGTCCCCTCCAGCAGGCCCGAATCCTCGAGAATGCGTTCCAGGATCATCTCGCCCCAGGCTCCGCGCTTCTGGCTGTCGCCCTTCAACGCGCGGGTCAGGTTGACCGCCTCGCGGGAAATGGCCTCGGAACGGCGGTAAAGCCCCTCGATCTGCTCGCGCAGGCGCGCACGCTCCTCATCGGTGGCCTTGTTGCGGGCCTGAAGTTCGGTCTGAAAGCGGTGAACCTGGTCGCGGAAAGGGGTCAGCAGCGCGTTCAACTGGTCGCCATGGGCACGCTGCATCTCGGCGCCCTGGGTTTTCAGGGTTTCGTTGGCCAGCAGCCTGAACTGGCCGGTCATGTCCTCGCGCAGTTCCTTCAGCGTGGCGATCTCGCGCCCCGCCGCCTCAAGATCCTTCTGCGCCAACAGGCGGGCCTCGGACAGGTCGCGTTCAAGGCGGGCGATGGTCTGGCGTTCCGCGCGCAAGGCCTGGTCCAAGCCGTCACGTTCGGCGGTCAGCCTGGCAACCGCGTCGTTCACCTGGTCGCGCGCTTCATGCAGGCGCGCGACCTCCCGCCGTTCGGCCGCCAGGTCCTTCTCGGCAGCCAGGCGGGCCGAGGCGAGTTCCCCTTCCAGCCGCGCAAGATTGCGGCGTTCGGCGTGGAGCGCATCCGTCAGGTCGTCGCGTTCCTGGCCAAGTTCGGACAGCCGCCTTTCCAGATGCTCGGCCTGCGCTTCAAGCCGTTCCCCGCGCAGCCGCTGTTCGTCAAGCAGCGCCCCCTGGTCGGCAAGCCTGCGCTCCAGATCCCCAAGCCTGCCGTCGTCCGCGGAACGCGCCGTGCCCCGCCGCTGGGCCAGCAGCAGGACCAGCACCATCGCCGCCAGGAACAGGCAGAGAACGATCAGTATCGCGTCGGCAGGCATGAACGAACCCCTGGCAATCCAGGGCGCAGCGTTCATGATTTACCCCAGGATTGCAAGACCCAAGGAAACCGCCCTCAGGACGCGATCGCCGACGGTTCCATCCAGTCCGGGCAAGAAAAAACCGCCCGAGGGCGGCTTTTCGTCACTGATCCAGGAAGGACCGCAGTTTGCGGCTGCGGCTTGGATGCTTCAGCTTGCGCAGGGCCTTGGCCTCGATCTGGCGGATGCGTTCGCGGGTCACGCTGAACTGCTGGCCCACTTCTTCCAGGGTGTGGTCGGTGTTCATGCCGATGCCGAAGCGCATCCGCAGAACCCGCTCCTCGCGCGGCGTCAGCGAGGCCAGAACGCGGGTCGTGGTTTCCTTCAGGTTTTCCTGGATGGCCGAATCCAGCGGCAGGACGGCGTTCTTGTCCTCGATGAAGTCGCCAAGCTGGCTGTCCTCCTCGTCCCCGATGGGGGTTTCGAGAGAGATCGGCTCCTTGGCGATCTTCATCACCTTGCGGACCTTTTCCAGCGGCATTTGCAGCTTTTCGGCCAGTTCCTCCGGGGTCGGCTCCCGGCCGATCTCGTGGAGCATCTGCCGCCCGGTGCGGACCAGCTTGTTGATCGTCTCGATCATGTGGACCGGGATGCGGATCGTGCGGGCCTGGTCGGCGATGGACCGGGTGATCGCCTGGCGGATCCACCAGGTCGCATAGGTGCTGAACTTGTAGCCGCGCCGATACTCGAACTTGTCCACGGCCTTCATCAGGCCGATGTTGCCTTCCTGAATGAGGTCAAGGAATTGCAAGCCCCGGTTCGTGTATTTCTTGGCGATCGAGATCACCAGCCGCAGGTTCGCCTCGACCATTTCCTTTTTGGCCTGGCGGGCTTCCTTTTCGCCGCGCTGGACCTGGGCCACGATGCGGCGGAATTCCTCGATGTCGACGCCGACATACTGTCCGACCTGCGCCATCTCGTTGCGCAATTCCTCGACCTTCTCGCGCGAGCGTTCGAACAGCGCCTGCCAGCCGCGCCCAGACTGCTGGGACATGCGGTCGATCCAGGTCGGGTCAAGCTCGGTTCCGCGATACGCGTCGATGAATTCGCGCCGGTTGATGCGCGCGGCGTCGGCCAGCTTGACCATGCCGCTGTCGATGGTCACGATGCGGCGGTTGATGCCGTAAAGCTGATCAACCAGCGCCTCGATCCGGCTGCTGTTCAGGTGAAGCTCGTTCACCAGCCCGACGATGCGCGAGCGCAGCACCTGATAGTCGCTTTCCGCCGTGGCCGAAAAGCTGTTGTCCTCGTTCAGGGTGGCCGACATGCGCTGGTCCTGCATCGCGGCCAGGGCTTCATAGTCGTGCGCGATCAGTTCCAGCGTTTCCAGAACCTTGGGCTTGAGGCTGGCCTCCATCGCGGCAAGCGACAGGTTGGCGCCGTCGTCCTCGTCCTCGTCGTCCTCGCTGCGCATGGGGTTGCCGTCGGCATCCAGTTCCTCGCGCTTCTGGGCGGATTCGGTCTGGACGCTGTCGTCGGACAACTCCTCCTCGTCGCCTTCCTCGTCGTCGAGCGACTGGCCGAAGGTGGTTTCCAGGTCGATCACGTCGCGCAGCAGGATCTCCTCGTCAAGAAGCTCCTCGCGCCACATGGTGATGGCCTTGAAGGTCAGCGGGCTTTCGCAAAGGCCCGCGATCATCGTGTTGCGGCCCGCCTCGATCCGCTTGGCGATGGCGATCTCGCCTTCGCGCGACAGCAACTCGACGCTGCCCATCTCGCGCAGATACATGCGCACCGGGTCGTCGGTGCGGTCCAGCTTTTCGGTTTCCGACGTGGCAACCGCGACCTCGCGGGAGGTCGAGCCGACAACCGCGACCGCGCCGCCTTCCGGTTCCTCGGCCCCGTCCTCGTCCTCGATCACGTTGATGCCCATTTCGGACAGCATCGACATCACGTCCTCGATCTGCTCGCTGCTGACCTGCTCGGGCGGCAGAACGGCATTCAGCTGATCATAGGTGATATAGCCCCGTTCGCGCGCGTCCGCGATCATCCGCTTGACGGCCGCCTGGCTCATGTCCAGCGAGTGGGCGTTGTCGTCCTTGTCGGTCTTGTCGTGATCGTCGTCCTTGGCGGCCATCAAGGGCTCCCTTTGTCAGGCAATGATTCGCACGCAGCCGAATCACTGGAATTCCGTTCCACATGTAGCGCGCCGCACCCCCGAATCAAAGAGAGCGCCACGCAAATTGATTCGCATCCCGCGAATCGGCTGAAGGACGATCAGCGGCGTGGCGGCTTGCGCCAGATCTGAGCGTCCACGAATCGGGACAGCTGGGCCGACAAGGCCTCGCGGTCTTCGTTCAGATCGGCCCCGCCTTCCAGATCCGGCCGTTCGGCCCGATGCCTGGCGCGGGCGATCTGCTGCATCCGCCAGGTCAGCCCTTCATCGGCCTCGCCCTGGATCTCGGCCTCGGCGCGGGCAAGCTCGGCGCCCGCCGCCCGCTGCGCCTCGAGCCGGTCGAGAAGATTGTTCAATGTCGCCAAGGCCGTCTCGTCGTCCTGGGAACCGATGACGGCCGGCGTCAGGCCCAGATGGGCGTCGCGCCGAAGCGTTTCAAGACCGCGCCGTCCGGCCGCGCTTTCGCCGTGGGACAGCAGGTCGAACAGCAGGGCCGCCCGGTCGGGGTCGGGCGGCGCAAGGCGCTCCAGCCGCGTTTCGGCGCGCGCGATCAGTTCGGGACGCAGCGCGCAGATCAGAAGGCTGGCGCCTTCCAGCAGCGCGGCGGCGGCCTGTGGCGCGACGGTCGCCGCGGGAACGGGACGCGGGGCCTGGGCCTTGTCGCGGCGGGCGAACTTGCGGTCCGCCGGGCGCCGCTCGGCCCGCCGGGACTGGCCGCCGAACAGCTCCCAACGTTTGCGGCGCAGCTCCTCGGCATAATGGTTGCGGGTCAGTTCGTCGGGGATTTTGGCCACGGCGTCTTGCAGCCGCTTGTCCAGCGCGGCCTTGCGCTCGGGGCTGTCGAAGACCTGGCCCTCGGTTTCGCGCGCCCAGAGAAGATCCGCCAGCGGGCGCGCCCCGTCCAGAAGCGCGCCCATCGCGCCCGGCCCGGCGGCCTTGAGGAGGTCGTCAGGATCCTGCCCCGCAGGCAGCATCACGAAGCGCAGCGCCTGCCCCGGTCCCGTCAGGGGCAGCGCCAGGTCGATCAGCCGCTGGGCGGCGCGCTGGCCCGCCGCGTCGCCGTCCAGCGCGATCACCGGCTCGGGCGAGACGCGCCACATCAGGCGCAGCTGATCCTCGGTGATGGCGGTGCCGAGGGGGGCCACCGCGCCCTCGAACCCCGCGCGGACAAGGGCGATCACGTCCATGTAGCCCTCGGCCACGACCAGCCGCTGGCCCTTGGCGACGGCGGCGCGGGCGGGGCCCAGGTTGTAAAGGTTGCGGCCCTTGTCGAACAGCGGCGTTTCCGGGCTGTTGAGATACTTGGCGCGGGCGTTCGGATCCATCGACCGGCCGCCGAATCCGATGCAGCGCCCCTGCCCGTCGCGGATCGGGAAGATGATGCGGCCCCGGAAGCGGTCGTATGCCGCGCCGCCGCCATCGGGTCTGGCGGACATGCCCGATTCGACGCTCAGCGATTCGTCGAAGCCCTTGTCGCGCAAGGCCTGGGTCAGCGCGGTGCGGCTGTCGGGGGCGAAGCCGATCTCGAACCGGTCCTCCGCCGCGCGGTCCAGTCCCCGGCGGACCAGATAGTCGCGCGCCTCGGCGGCGGCGGCGGTCTGCAATTGCAGGCGGAACCAGCGGCAGGCGGCCTCGGTCACCTCGAACAGGCGGGTGCGGCGGTCGGTGCGTTCGCGGGCGCGGGGGTCGGGTTCGGGCATCTGCAAGCCCGCCTCGGCGGCCAGCAGCTTGACGGCCTCGATGAACTCCATCCCGTCGGCTTCGCGCAGGAACTTGATGGCGTCGCCTTTGGCGTGGCAGCCAAAGCAGTAATAATAGCCCTTCCCGTCATCGCAATGGAAACTGGCGGATTTTTCCTGGTGAAAGGGACATGGCGCCCACCAGTCGCCCCGCGCCTGGTTCGACTTGCGCAGATCCCAAACAACCTTCTTCCCGATCACGCGGCTGATCGGAACGCGGTTGCGAATCTCGTCAAGGAAGCCGGGGGGCAGACTCATGGGGCGATTATCGGGGCGGGGGCGCTGCGGGGCAAGCGTCGGGATCGGGGTATTTGGGCAAAGAAGAAGCGGAGGTCAATCCGCGCCGACCGCGCCGCGCGCAAGGCCCCAGTAGATGTCGCCGATCCGCTGTCGGTCCAGCCGCCCGCCTTCGCGATACCAGTTCGTGACCCCGGTCAGCATCGCGATCAGCGCCATGGTCGCCAGCTTCAGATCGTCGATGCGCATCAGCCCCGCCGCCACGCCGTCGCGCAGGATCGCCTCGAGCGCGGCCTCGTAGCGGCCGCGCAGGGCGGCGATGCGGGCGAAGTTCTCGGGCGACAGGTTGCGCAGTTCCATGTAGGACAGGAACACGGCGTCGGGATGGTCCAGGCTGGTGTCGATGTGAAAGCGCACAAAGCGTTCCAGCCGCGCCAGGGGATCGCCGGGCACGTCCGACCAGGCCGACAGCAGTTCCTGCATGTGGCTTTCCAAAAGATCCAGCAGCAGCGCCTGCTTGTCGGGGGTATAGGCGTAAAGCGCCCCCGCCTGCACCCCCACGGCCGAGGCGATCTGGCGCATCGACACGGCGGCATAGCCCTGCCGCGCGAACAGGCGGCGGGCTTCGTCGCGGATCAGGGGGCCGGTGATCTCGGCGCGGGAACCTTGGGTGCGGGCCATGGGTCTTTCTAGCGCGCGGCCCGGACCCGGGAAAGCCCGTTGCCGCGCCGGGCGTCGCGCCCTAGGCTGCGGTCATGAAACGCACCCTTCCCTTGTTCGCCTGCGCCGCCCTGCTGTCGGGCTGCGGGGGCGAGGCCGATCCTTATCCGCGCCTGCTGCCGACCGACCGGATCCTGGCGGAACCCGTTCTGCCCGACCATGCGCCCGACGCGGCAACCTCGCCCACCGCGGTGGATGCCCAGGCCAAGGCGCGGGCCGAGGCGTTGCGCGAGCGCGCCGATGCCCTGCGCGGCCCGGTGATCGAGCCGGAAGCGCGCTCGCGGATGCGGCCACGGGATTGATTGCCCTGCGCGCGCCGCTCTGGTAAAAACTTTTGACCAAGCTGCGGAGAGTTTCCATGCCCGTCATCACCTCGATCGAAGATCTGAAGCGGATGCATCGCGCGCGCGCGCCGAAGATGTTCTATGACTATGCGGAATCGGGCAGCTATACCGAGCAGACCTTTCGCGAGAACACGACCGACTTCGCCCGGCTGAAGCTGCGCCAGAAGGTCGCGGTGGACATGTCGAACCGCAGCACGGCATCGGACATCGCGGGCCTGCCCGCGACGATGCCGGTGGCGCTGGCCCCCGTCGGCCTGACCGGGATGCAGCACGCCGACGGCGAGATCCACGCCGCCCGCGCGGCCGAGAAGTTCGGGGTTCCCTTCTGCCTGTCCACCATGTCGATCTGCTCCATCGAGGATGTGGCGGAACACACCTCCAAGCCCTTCATGTTCCAGCTTTACACGATGAAGGATCAGGATTTCCTGGCCGCCATCATCGAGCGCGCGAAAAGGGCCAATTGCAGCGCCCTTGTGCTGACGCTGGATCTGCAAATCCTGGGACAGCGGCACAAGGATTTGAAGAACGGCCTTTCCGCCCCGCCCAAGCTGACCCTGCCCACCCTGCTGGATCTGGCCTTCCGCTGGCGGTGGGGCATGGGGATGCTGCAAACCAAGCGGCGGTTCTTCGGCAACATCGTGGGCCACGCCAAGGGCGTCGCCGACCCGTCCAGCCTGATGAGCTGGACGGCCGAGCAGTTCGACGAGCAGCTGGATTGGGACAAGATCGCGCGGATCCGCGACATGTGGGGCGGCAAGCTGATCCTGAAGGGGATCCTCGATCCCGACGACGCGCGCATCGCCGCCGATTTCGGGGCGGACGCGATCATCGTCAGCAATCACGGCGGGCGACAACTGGACGGCGCGCTGTCCTCGATCAGGATGCTGCCGCATATCGTCAAGGCCGTGGGCGACCGGGTGGAGGTCCACCTGGACAGCGGCATCCGTTCGGGCCAGGACGTGCTGAAGGCCCTGGCGCTTGGCGCCCATGCGACCTGGATCGGACGGGCCTGGCTGCATGGCCTGGGCGCCATGGGCGAGGCGGGCGTGACCCGCGCGCTGGAAATCATCCGCAAGGAGCTGGACATCAGCATGGCGCTGTGCGGCGAACGCGATGTCCGGGACATCGGGCCGCAAAACGTGATGATCCCGCGCGGCTTCCTGGACGAATACGACATCGAGGCGCCGAACAGGCCTTCACAAATCGCCCCCGTTGCCGTATAGGCCGCGACCTGTCGCCATGCACCCTTGGAGGATGGCGGCACCCACAACTATGTTAGGAACATATCATGGCCAAAGAGATCCCTGATCTGGTGGCCGAGCCGCGCGCGGGGTCAGGCAAGGGGGCCGCCCGCCAAGCTCGCCGCGACGGCAAGGTGCCCGGAGTCGTTTATGGTGACCACAAGGACCCGGTCAACATCCAGTTCGACTTCAACAAGCTGCTGACGCAACTGCGCGCCGGCCGCTTCATGTCCACGCTGTTCAACCTCAAGGTCGAAGGCCAGGACGACGTTCGCGTCATCTGCCGCGGCGTGCAAAAGGACGTGGTGAAGGATCTGCCGATCCACATCGACTTCATGCGCCTGCGCCGCACCTCGAAGGTGAACCTGTTCATCCACGTGGACTTCATCAATCACGACAAATGCCCCGGCCTGAAGCGCGGCGGCACCCTCGTGACGGTGCGCCCCGAGGTCGAGCTGGTCGTGACCGCGGGCGACATCCCCGATCACATCACCGTCGATCTGGAGGGCCTGAATGTCGGCGACACGATTCACATCAACGACGTGAAGCTGCCCGAAGGCGCGAAGCCGACCATCGACCGCAACTTCGTGATCGCCAACATCGCCGCGCCTTCCGCGCTGCGTTCGGGTGGCGACGACGAACCGGCCGAGGCCGCCGCCGAGGAGTGATCCTCGCCCGCACGGCAAGATCGGGGCGGTGCCGCTGGCGCCGCCCTTTCCATTTGCGGGCCGCTTTGCTAGCCCCTTTGCAGGAGGTCACATGGAACCAGTCCATATCATCGGCGCAGGCCTTGCCGGGTCCGAGGCCGCCTGGCAGGTCGCCCGCGCGGGCGTGCCGGTCATCCTGCACGAGATGCGCCCCGCCAAGGGCACCTTTGCCCACAAGACCGGCGATTGCGCCGAAATGGTCTGCTCGAACAGTTTCCGTTCCGACGACGACGTGATGAACGCGGTGGGCCAGCTGCATTGGGAGATGCGGGCCGCGGGCGGGCTGATCATGGCGATGGCCGACCGCCACAAGCTGCCCGCGGGCGGCGCCTTGGCCGTGGACCGCGACGCCTTTTCCGCCGCCGTGACGCAGGCGCTGCAAGCCGATCCGCTGATCCAAATCGTTCCGGGAGAGATCGCGGACCTGCCCCGCGACGGCAACTGGATCGTGGCCACGGGGCCGCTGACCTCGGACGCGCTTGCCCAGGCGATCCGGGCGGCGACAGGTACGGATTCGCTGGCCTTCTTCGATGCCATCGCTCCCATCGTCCATGCCGAAACCATCGACATGTCCGTAGCCTGGGAACAAAGCCGCTACGACAAGGGCGAGACCGAGGCCGAGCGGCGCGCTTATATCAACTGCCCGATGACCCGAGAGCAGTACGAGGCCTTCATCGACGCCCTTCTGGCCGCCGACAAGACCGAGTTCCACGAGGGAGAGACGGCGGGCTATTTCGACGGCTGCCTGCCCATCGAGGTGATGGCCGAACGCGGGCGCGAAACGTTGCGGCACGGGCCGATGAAGCCGGTCGGCCTGACGAACGCGCATGACCCTGCGGAAAAACCTCATGCTGTGGTTCAACTTCGCCGGGACAACGCCTTGGGGACGTTGTACAATATGGTAGGTTTCCAGACCAAGATGAAATACGGCGCCCAGACCCGGGTGTTCCGCATGATCCCCGGCCTGGAAAACGCCAGCTTCGCGCGCCTTGGCGGCATCCACCGCAACTCCTTCCTGAACTCGCCCACGCTTCTGGACGACCGGATGCGCCTGCGCCAGCGCCCAAACCTGCGCTTCGCGGGTCAGGTCACGGGCGTCGAAGGCTATGTGGAAAGCGCCGCGATGGGCCTGCTGGCGGGTCGGATGGCGGCGGCGCAGGCGCAAGGGCGCGATCTGCCGCCCCCGGCTCCGACCACGGCCATGGGCGCCCTGGTCAGCCACATCACCGGCGGAGCCGAGGCCAAGACCTTCCAGCCGATGAACGTGAACTTCGGCCTGTTTCCCCCGCTGGACGAGGCGAGGAGCGGCCGCAAGGGACGCAAGGACCGCTACCCCGCCTATACGCAACGCGCCAAGGACGACTTTGCGGCATGGCTGGCGGCGCAATAAGACGCACGCGGTTCGCGCCCTCGCCCACGGGCCTGCTGCACCTGGGCCATGCCTACGCCGCGCTTGTGGCCGAACGCGAAGCCGGTCCCGGCCAGTTCCTGCTGCGGATCGAGGACATAGACCGCGACCGCTGCCGCGCGGATCATGAAACCGCGATCTACGAGGATCTGGCCTGGCTGGGCCTGCGCTGGCAGCGCCCCGTGATGCGGCAGTCGGACCGAATGGCGGCCTACGGGGATGCGCTGTCCGTCTTGGCGCCTTTGACCTATCCCTGCCGCTGCCGCCGCGGAGACATCCGCGCCGCGCTGTCCGCCCCGCAAGAGGGCGCCCTGCCCGCCGGTCCCGACGGCCTGATCTATCCCGGCACCTGTCGCGGCCGCAGCCTGTCCGAGGCAGGGCCGGACGACGTGATCCGCCTTGATGTCGGCCGCGCCTTCGACGCCTTGGACCTCGACCGCATCGTCTTCCGGGACGAGGCGATCATGCCCGGCCATGACCATTCGCTGAGCCGCGATCAATTTCTGGATGGCATCGGCGACGTGATCCTGTCCCGCCGGGGCATGGGCACCTCCTATCACCTTGCGGTGGCCGTGGACGATGCCGCGCAAGGGATAACGGTGATCACGCGTGGAAAAGATCTTTTCGATTCGACATATATCCACGTCCTTCTTCAGAAACTTCTTCAACTTCCGACGCCGCTTTACCACCACCACCGCCTGATCCGCGACGCCGCAGGCAAACGGCTGGCCAAACGCGACGACGCCCGCGCGATCCGCCACTACCGCGAGGACGGCGCCACCCCACAGGACATCCGGCGGATGCTTGCTTTCTGACCTGCTTTGGACCGCAAATATCCCGGGGGAGTCGCGCATGGCGCGACGGGGGCAGCGCCCCCTTCACTCCATCGGCGCCATGATCTCGATTTCGGCCCCGTCACGGACCGCAGTGTAAAAGCAACTGCGCCGGTTGGTATGGCAGGCGGGTCCGGTCTGGCGCACCATGACCAGCAGGCAGTCGCGGTCGCAGTCCACGCGCAACTCGACCAACTCCTGCACATGTCCCGAACTTTCGCCTTTCACCCAGAAGGCCCGCCGCGACCGTGACCAATAGGTGACGCGGCCCGTTTGCAGCGTCCGGGCCACGCTTTCGGCGTTCATCCACGCCATCATCAGCACCTCGCCGCTGTCCGCATCCTGCGCGATAGCCGGGATCAGGCCGTTCCCGTCGTATTTCAGGCTGTCGGGGTCGAACATCGGGTTTCCTTTCCTCGGTCGCGTTCCTATCTAGGCCGAAGGCAAACCGTGGGAAAGACCGATGGCCGACAGCGACCTGATGCAGCTTTACTCGCGCAGGATCCTTGCGCTGACAACGGCCATTCCGCATCTGGGAACGCTGCCGGACTGCGACGGCAAGGCCATGCGCCGGTCGCCGCAATGCGGATCCTCGGTCACGGCCTATGTCGCGATGGAAGGCGAACGGATCGCCGGCTTCGCGCAAGAGGTGCGGGCCTGCGCGCTTGGCCAAGCTTCGGCCTCGGTCCTGGGACAGGCGGTCATCGGCCGCAGCCGGGACGAGATCGCGGCCACCCGTGACGCGCTGCGGGCCATGCTGACGACCGCCGGCGATCCGCCCCCCGCGCCCTTCGCGGATCTCGAGGCGCTGCTGCCTGCCCGCGATTATCCGAACCGCCACGCCTCGATCCTGCTGGCATGGGAGGCCACGCTGGACGCGATCGACCAGGCAGGGGCGTAAAAAAAAACCGGCCCAGACGGGCCGGCAGGTGCGCGTGCAGGGAAATTGACGACACACAGGCGAAGCGCCGTCATCGCAACGCGGGGCAGAGTTCAGGCCTGCAAAATGGCAGGCAGCCACAAAACGATCATCGTCGTGGTGGCAAGGGCGATAACGCCCAACAGATCAGAAGCGAATTCACGGGACATGGGCAACTCCTGTTTGTTGCTCATTTGTTCTCATATTCGGGTCGTTCTGTAAAGAACATTTTAAGAACTCTGTCAGCCGACAGAGATCAGCCGGATCGCCTCGTCCTGGCTCATCAGCCACATCAGCATACGGATCGCCTGCCCGCGCGGGCTTTCCAGCGCCGGATCGCGGTCCAGCAGCGCGCGCGCGTCCTGCCGCGCGACGGCCATCAGGCCGGCCTGATGTTCCAGATCCGCGATGCGGAAACGCGGCAGCCCGGATTGCGCCGTGCCGATCACGTCGCCCGCGCCCCGCATCTCCAGATCGACCTCGGCGATCCGAAAACCGTCCTCGGTATCGCGCAGGGTGGTCAGCCGCCGGGCGCCCGACTCGTTCAGCGGCGGGTGATACATCAGCAGGCAGGTCGAGGCGCCCGTTCCCCGTCCGACCCGTCCCCGAAGCTGGTGCAACTGGGCCAGGCCGAAACTTTCGGCGCGCTCGATCACCATGATGGTCGCCTGGGGCACGTCCACGCCCACCTCGATCACCGTGGTCGCGACCAGCAATTGCGCGCGGCCCTGCGCGAAGTCGGCCATGGCGGCATCGCGCTGATCGGGCGGCATCTGGCCGTGGACCAGCCGCACCGTTTCGCCGAACTGCGCGCGCAGCGACTGGAACCGCGCCTCGGCAGCGGTCAGGTCGCTGTTCTCGCTTTCATCGACCAGCGGGCAGACCCAATAGGCCCGCGCGCCCTGGTCCAGCACCCGGCGCAGCCGCGCCGTCACCTCGTCCAGACGCTGGTCGCTGATCATCACGGTGGTGATCGGCTGCCGCCCCGGGGGCTTTTCATCCAGGATCGAGATGTCCAGATCGCCATATTGCGTCAGCGCCAAGGAACGCGGGATCGGCGTCGCGGTCATGATCAGCATGTCCGGCGGCACTTGGCCCTTGGCCGACAGTTCCAGCCGCTGCGCCACCCCGAAACGGTGCTGTTCGTCGATGATCGCCAGCCGCAGGTCGTGGAAATGCACGTCCTTCTGGAAAACCGCATGGGTGCCCACCAGGATGTCGATGCGCCCTTGGGCCAGATCCTCGAGCAGCTGCGCACGCAGATCGCCCTTGTCGCGGCCCGTCAGCGCGGCCAGCCGGATGCCCGCCGCCCGCGCCAGGGGCTCCAGCGCGCGGGCGTGCTGGCGGGCCAGGATCTCGGTCGGGGCCATCATCACCGCCTGCCCGCCCGCCTCGACCGCCACAAGCGCGGCCAGCATCGCCACCAGCGTCTTGCCGGACCCCACGTCGCCTTGCAGCAGCCGGTTCATGCGCCGGTCGCTGGCCATGTCGGCGGCGATCTCCTCGACCGCGCGGCGCTGCGCGCCGGTGGGGGGCCAGGGCAGGCTGTCCAGGACCGCGCGGCGCAGCCGCCCGTCGCCCCGGCTCGGCCGTCCCTTCAGGCGCCGTTTTTCCCGCCGCACCAGGGCCAGGGTCATCTGGTGGGCCAGAAACTCGTCATAGGCCAGCCGCGCCCGCGCCGGAGCATCGGGCGACAGGTCGCGCATGGATTGCGGGTCATGCGCCCGCCGCAGCGCCGTCGCCAGGTCGGGCCAGCCGCGCTGCGCCACGAGCTGCGGGTCGATCCATTCCCGGACATGAGGCAAACGGGTCAGAGCGGCCTCGGCAGCCTTTGCCATGCCCTTGCGCGTCAGCCCGGCCGCCAGGGGATAAACCGGCTCGAATTCGGGCAGCGCAGGCTCGTCCTCGCGAAGGATGTGGTCGGGGTGGACCATCTGGGCCAGGCCGTCGAACAGCTCGATCTTGCCGCTGACCACGCGGCGCGCGCCGGTCGGAAGCTGCGCCTCGATCCATTCCTTTCGCGGGTGAAAGAAAACCAGCGTCAGGTCGCCCACGCCGTCGCCGCAATGGACGCGCCAGGGGCGGCCCTTGACCGTAGGCGGGTGATGGCGGCCCACCGTGACGGCGACCGTGACCACCTCGGGCGGCCGGGCATCGGCGATGCGGGCGATGCGGCGGCGCGTGATGCCGCTGGCAGGCAGGGTCAGGATCAGGTCGCGCGGGCGTTCGATCCCCAATTGCGCCAGCGCCGCGCGGCTTTTCGGGCCGATCCCCGGCAGGGTATCGACATCGGAAAACAGCGGAAACAGCGCCGGGGGGCGGCCCTTGGGCTGCGTCATGCGCTGTCCGCGATGCGCAGCCACTCATCCTCGTCGATAACGGCGACGCCCAGAGCGGCGGCCTTCGCGGCCTTCGATCCGGCGCCCGGACCGGCGATCAGCAGGTCGGTCTTGGCGCTGACCGATCCGGCGACCTTGGCACCCATGGCTTCCGCCCGCGCCTTGGCCTCGGCCCGGGTCATGCGCTCCAACGTGCCGGTGAAGACCAGGGTCTTGCCGCTGATGGCGGTTTCCCGGACCTGGCCCGATTCGGCCGGGATCACCTCGATCTGGGCAATCAGGCGGTCGATGCTGGCGCGCTCGGCCTCTTGCGTCAGGGTGGTCACGAGGGACTGGACCAGCACCGAGCCAATGCCGTTGATGGCCGTCAGTTCGGCCCAGTGGGGGCTTTCCGCCAGAACCGTGCGGCGGGTCTTTTCGTCCGCCGCGAAGGCAGGTTCGCGCGCCGCCGCATCCACGGCGGCGATCAGGGCGTCCCATGTGCCGAAATGGCGGGCCAGAATGCCTGCCGCGACCTCGCCCACATGGCGGATGCCAAGCGCGAAGATCAGCCGCGCAAGGGGAATGCGGCGCTTGTCCTCGATGGCGGCGAACAGCTTTTCGGCGGACCTGGCGCCGAACCCTTCGCGGTTCTTCAGCTTGGCGAGGTTGCGCGCGTCGCGCCGGGCCAGGGTGAAGATGTCGGCGGGTTCGCGGATCGGCAAAACGGCGTCGGTGAAGAACATCTCGATCTGCTTGGCGCCAAGCCCCTCGATGTCGAAGGCGGCGCGGCTGACGAAATGCTTCAGCTTCTCGACCGCCTGCGCGGGGCAGGCCATGCCGCCGGTGCAGCGGCGCACCGAATCGCCCGGCTCGCGGATCGCGTCCGAGCCGCATTGCGGACAGGTCCGGGGGAACTGATAGGGCTGGCTGCCTTCGGGGCGCCGGGCCAGATCCACATCGGCGATCTTGGGAATGACATCGCCGGCGCGATAAACCTTGACCCAGTCGTTCTCGCGGATGTCGCGGCCCTCGCGGATCGGGGCGCCGGTGCTGTCGCGCCCGGCGATGTAATCCTCGTTGTGCAGCGTCGCGTTGGAAACAACGACCCCGCCCACCGTGACCGGCTCCAGCCGTGCGATGGGGGACAGCGCGCCGGTCCGGCCCACCTGGATGTCGATGCGGTCCAGGCGGGTCCAGGCGGTTTCGGCCGGAAACTTGTGCGCCAGGGCCCAGCGGGGCGTGGTAGACCGATAGCCCAAGCGCGTCTGATAGGACAGGTCGTTGACCTTGTAGACGACCCCGTCGATGTCGTAGCCCAGGGTGGCACGCTGCTGCTCGATCTCGGCCCAGGCGGCGATCATCCCGTCGGCGTCATGGCACAGACGCGTCAGGGGATTGGTCTGGAAGCCAAGGGCCGCCAGCCGCCCGATGGCGCCCATCTGCGTGTCGGACAGGGGCTCGCTCAGTTGTCCCCAGCCATAGGCGAAGAACCGCAGCGGGCGCGAGGCGGTGACCGCCGGGTCGATCTGGCGCAGCGATCCGGCGGCGGCATTGCGGGGATTGGCGAAGACGCGGCCGCCATCGGCGGCGTTCAGCCGCTCGAAGTCGGCATGGGTCATGTAGACCTCGCCCCGGACCTCGAGGATGGCGGGCACGTCGCCCGTCAGCCGGTGAGGAATGTCGGCGATGGTGCGGGCATTGGCGGTGACGTTCTCGCCCACGGCGCCATCGCCGCGCGTGGCGGCCTGGACCAGCACGCCGCCTTCATAGCGCAAAGACAGGGACAATCCGTCGATCTTCGGTTCGGCGGTAAAGGCCGGGGTGTCGCGCAGCCCCAGAAAGCTGCGGACGCGGGCCACGAAATCGCTCACATCCTCGGCGCTGAAGCCGTTTTCCAGCGACATCATGCGCTGCGCGTGAACCACCTTGCCAAAGCCTTCGGCCGGCGCGGCCCCGACCGTCTGCGTGGGGCTGTCGGGCCGGGCAAGCTGCGGAAAGGCGCGCTCCAGGGCAAGCAGGCGAAGCTTCAGCGCGTCGTAGTCCGCATCCGACAGGACAGGAGCGTCAAGGGCGTGATACGCCTCGTCCGCCTGCGCGATCCGGGCCGACAGATCGGCGATCTCGTCGGCGGCACCCCTTTCGTCCAGCGCGGCCACGTCCGGCCGCGCGCCTTCGCCGTCATCCTGATTGCCGAACGTCATCGCTGCCTCCGCCTTCCGTCTGCAGGTTCTATACGACGTTCGGCAGGGGATTTTACAGGGGCCACGGCAAGCCGCCGCAGCCCGCCGGGATCAGGCGCCGATCGCCAGACGCTCCACGCTGGGCGAGGGCTCGCGCAGGACATAGCCCCTGCCCCAGACCGTCTCGATATGGCTGTCGCCGCCGATCGCCTCGGACAGCTTCTTGCGCAGCTTGCAGATGAACACGTCGATGATCTTCAACTCCGGCTCGTCCATGCCGCCGTAAAGATGATTCAGGAACATCTCCTTGGTCAGCGTGGTGCCCTTGCGCAGGCTGAGAAGTTCGAGGATCTGGTATTCCTTGCCGGTCAGGTTGACGGTCTTGCCCTTCACCTGGACCGAGCGGGCGTCCAGGTTCACCACGATTTCGCCCGTCTTGATGATCGCCTGGCTGTGGCCCTTGGACCGGCGGATGATCGCCTGGATCCGGGCCTGCAATTCCTCGCGGTTGAAGGGCTTGGTCATGTAGTCGTCGGCGCCGAAGCCGAAGCCGCGCAGCTTGCTTTCGGTGTCGTCCGACCCGGTCAGGATCAGGATCGGCGTGTCCACGCGGGCCAGGCGCAGGTGGCGCAGAACCTCCATCCCGTGCATGTCGGGAAGATCAAGGTCCAGCAGGATCAGATCGTAGTCATAAAGCTTGGCAAGGTCGATTCCCTCCTCGCCCATGTCCGTTCGAAATACGTTGTAACTTGCGGCGGTCAGCATCAGCTCGATGGCGCGTGCCGTACTGGGATCGTCTTCAACCAACAGAATGCGCATAAAGGTCTACCCCGATTCGTGTCTAACCTGACCCAACCATCGGGCCATAAGGTTAACATGTCGTTACCTTATGGGTAAATCGGCGCCGCGCAATCTATGGTTGCCGAAAACGCTGGATTGCCGTCACTTTTAATGCGGCCTTGCCGTGTTTCTGCATGGCTTTCGTCCAGCCGTCGAACTCTTCCTCGGACAGACCGTAGCGGCGCAGGGCCTCGTCTTTCCCGATCAGGCCGTGCAGCACGGCGTTGACAACCGTTTCCTTGCGGCTGGCCACCCATCGGGTGTCCTCCGGCGGCAGGTCGGCCAAAGACAGAACCCTGCCATCGGGCAGGATCACGGTTCGAGGAGCATTGCTTTTCTTCAAGAACATTCCACCTGTCCCATGTCGCGTGTGACGACATTGACGGAAAGCCCTTAATCCCGAATTGAGCATGGCGGCTTTTTGGCGCCCTGAACGCTTGAGAATAGACAGCATTTGCTTATATTTCGACGCAACCCTTACCCGAGACCTGCCATGACGCTTCACCACCGCGCCCCGGCGCGCGCTTCCGACTTGAACAGCCTGGGCTTTGCCAAGCCGCCTGCGCAGACGCGGGTGGTGGTCGCGATGTCGGGCGGCGTGGACAGTTCCGTCGTGGCGGCGCAGCTGAAATCCGAGGGATACGACGTGATCGGCGTCACGCTGCAACTTTACGACCACGGCGCGGCGCTGGCGAAAAAGGGCGCCTGCTGCGCGGGGCAGGACATCCACGACGCGCGGCGCGTGGCCGAGCGGATGGGCTTTCCGCATTACGTTCTCGATTACGAGAACAAGTTCCGCGAATCGGTCATCGACGAATTCGCCGACGCTTATCTGGCGGGCGCGACGCCTGTGCCCTGCATCCGCTGCAACGAACGCGTGAAGTTCCGCGACCTGCTGGAAACCGCGCGCGACCTGGACGCCGATTGCATGGCGACCGGCCATTACATCCAGCGCAAGACCGGCGCCGGGCGCGCCGAGCTTCACATGGCCGCGGATCCCAACCGGGATCAAAGCTATTTCCTGTTCTCGACCACGCAAGAGCAGTTGGATTTCCTGCGCTTTCCCCTGGGCCATCTGGCCAGCAAGGCGGAAACCCGGGCCCTGGCCGCCCGATACGGACTGGCGGTCGCGGACAAGCCGGACAGCCAGGACATCTGCTTCGTGCCGAACGGAAACTATGCGGCGGTGATCGAGAAGCTGCGCCCCAATGCGGCCGAACCGGGCGAGATCGTGGACATGGACGGCAATGTCCTGGGCCAGCATCGCGGCGTGATCCACTACACCATCGGCCAGCGCCGTGGCCTGGGCATCGGGGGTCTCGGGGATCCGCTTTATGTGGTGCGGCTGGACCCGGATGCCCGCCGCGTCGTGGTCGGCCCGAAATCCGCGCTGGCCACCACCGTTGTGCCCATTTCCGAGGTGAACTGGCTGGGCGACCGCCCCTTCGCGGGCGAGATCCCCGTGATGGTCCGCATCCGGTCCACCAGGCCGCCCCGGCCGGCGATCCTGCGCCCCCTGGACGCCACCCGCGCCGAGGTGGAACTGCTGGATGCCGAGGAAGGCGTCAGCCCCGGCCAGGCCTGCGTCTTCTACGAACCGGACAGCACCCGGGTGCTGGGCGGCGGCTGGATCACGCTGCGTCGGCGGAAAGCTGTCTGATCCGCTGGATCATCGCCCGCAGCCCGTTCGACCGCTGCGAGGACAGGTGTTCGTCCAGCCCCAGCCTCGCCAGTTCGGCCTGCGCGTCGATCCGGCCCACCTCGGCCACCGGGACGCCGGAGTAAAGCGCGTGCAGCACCGCAATCAGCCCGCGCACGATCATGGCGTCGCTGTCGCCCTGAAAGTCGAAGCGTCCGTTCTCGATCCTTGGCATGATCCAGACCTGGCTGGCGCAGCCTTCGACCTTTGTGGCGGGCACCTGAAGGGCGGGATCCATCGGGGGCATGGCGCGGCCAAGCTCGATCACGTGGCGATAGCGGTCCTCCCAGTCGTCCAGGAAGTCGAAGGTGTCGGCGATGTCTTCGAAGGCTTGGGTTGCCATGGCGGGATCCTTTCGGATTGTGGTTAGCGCGCCGCGTCGCCAAGGTCAAAGTGCCTTTATCCCCACGCGGTTTTCGCCTAACACACCGAAAAAGACCCGAGGGATGGTGACATGACCAAGCTGACCGCGACGCTGCTGATCGCCACGATGGCTGTTTCCGCCTGCGGGCGGCTTGGCGACAGCGGCTGGAATCCCCTGTCCTGGGGCAGCGCGCCCGCAAGGTCGCTTGAACCCGAGGGCGGCTATACGCAGGTGTCCGACACCCGTCCCTCCATCCCCCAGATCACCTCGGCCCGGTGGGAGCCGCTGAACGAAGGCCTTCTGCTGGTGGTGAACGGCTTTGCCCCGGTGCGCGGCTATTCGGCGGTGGCGCTGGTCACGGCGCGTCCGATGCCGGGCGACCGGATCTCTCCCGACGCGGACGGCGTGCTGCGTCTGCGGCTGGTGGGCGTGCCCCCCGCCCCCGGCAGCCCCGCCGCCCTGCCCGCCCGGCCGGGCGTGGACGAGATCACGGCGGCGATGGCGCTGTCGTCGGTGCAGTTGTCGCGGATCGCGGCGGTGGAAATCGCCAGCGCGGGGAACGTGGTGACGCTGCGGCGGTGAGGATGGGCGGACGAAGCCGCAGTCCGGCCCGACCGCCTTGCGCAACGCGGGGTTGATGCGGCGTTGCCTGCCAACGCCATGGGCCTTGAAGCGATCCAGCACCCTCGGGATCCAGGCGGATCGCCGTGGAGACTTCGGGACTGCCCGCTTTCGAACGGCCTCGTTGAATGGCGCGGCGTCGAGTTTTGTCGGCCAGTCCGGGCTGGACAGGTCGGGAATTCATCGTCATCGAAGCCGGTCGGAATAGGCTGCCCGTTCGCGGTCATTGGCTTTCCGTCATCGAGATGAGGCGACGGGCTTCGCCGTTCGGGATCCAAACCGGAACCGCCATGCGCCCGCCAACTGGCCCAGGGTGATCGGGCGCGGTCCGGCGAAGACCCGAGCCGCATCCATCAGATCAACGCCCCTTTCGACCAGAACCTTTGCACGCTTGGAAGGATCGAAGATGATCCGGAATTTACGTCACTACGGATAACGAAGTCCGAGAAGGGACAAGACGGGCGCGCAATTGCTGTCGCTACCGGCTCAGCCCGCCCGCCACGCTCGGCACATCCCCCGCCGCGAACCCATAGTGCCGCAGCCACCGCAGATCGCTTTCGAAGAAAGCCCGCAGATCCGGGATCCCGTATTTCAGCATGGCGATGCGGTCGATGCCCATGCCGAAGGCGAAGCCCTGCCATTGGTCGGGGTCGATGCCGCCCGCGCGCAGGACCTTGGGATGCACCATGCCGGACCCCAGGATCTCCAGCCAGCTGTCCCCCTCGCCGATCTTCAACTGGCCGCCTTCCCAGGAACAGCGGATGTCCACCTCGGCCGAGGGCTCGGTGAAGGGGAAGTGGCTGGCGCGGAAGCGCAGCTCGACCTGGCCCACCTCGAAAAAGGCGCGGCAGAATTCCTCGAGCGTCCATTTCAGTTGCGCCATGGAGATGTCGCGGTCGATGGCCAGGCCCTCGACCTGGTGGAACATGGGGGTGTGGGTCTGGTCCATGTCCATGCGGTAGACGCGGCCGGGGCAGATGACGCGGATCGGCGCGCCCTGCTCCTGCATGGCGCGGATCTGGACCGGAGACGTGTGGGTGCGCAGCACGTGCGGCGGGCGGTCGTCGCCAGGCGCGCGGTGCATGAAGAAGGTGTCGTGTTCCTGGCGCGCGGGATGTTCGGGCGCGATGTTCAGGGCGTCGAAATTGTACCAGTCGGATTCCACCTGCGGGCCTTCGGCCACCGCGAACCCCATGTCGGCGAAGATCGCCGTCACCTCCTCGGTGACCTGGCTGATCGGATGGATGGTCCCCTGCGGGCGCGGGCGGCCGGGCAGCGTCACGTCCAGCCATTCGCCCGCCAGCCGCGCCTCCAGCGCCGCATCCTCAAGCGACAGCTTGCGGGCGCGGAGCGCGGCGTCCAATTCGTCGCGCAATTCGTTCAGCGCCCGCCCGGTGGTCTGGCGTTCCTCGGGCGTCATGCGGCCCAGTTCGCGCATCATCACGCTGATCTCGCCCTTCTTGCCAAGGGCGGCAAGGCGCACCTCCTCGATGGCGGCCGGATCGGCGGCGCCGTTGATGCGGTCAAGCCATTGCTGGCGCAGGGGGGTCAGGTCGTCCATCGTCATGCCTCGCGTATGCCAAGGCTGCGTTAGCATCTGCGGCGGCAAGGGAAAAGCCTCAGCGCGGCGAGACATCCAGCCAGACCCCGCCATGCGGGCGCAGCGTCAGGATCATCCGAGGCTGCGGATCGCGGCCCGGAATGGCCCGGAAGCGGAAGCGCGCCAGAAGCGTGGCCTGGATGATGACGGCCTCGTGCAGGGCGAAGCTGGCGCCGATGCAGATGCGCGGCCCGGCGCCGAAGGGCAGAAAGGCATAACGGTCGGGCGCGGTCAGGAAGCGGTCCGGTTCGAAGGCGTCGGGGCGGTCCCACAGCAGATGGTGGCGGTGCAGCGCATAGATCGGCAGCATAACCGTGTCGCCGGGCAGAACCTCGCGGCCGCACAAACGGTCCGCGATCTGCGCGGTGCGCGACAGAAAGGCGGCGGGGGGATAAAGCCGCAGCGTTTCGTTCACGATCCGCTGGATCAGGGGCAGAGCGGGCAGATCGGCGGCGTCGGCGGCGCGACCGCCCAGGGCCGCCTGGGCCTCGGCCGCGGCGCGGTCCTGGACGGCGGGATCGAAGGCGCAGAGATACAGCGCCCAGGCCAGCGTGAGGGCGGTCGTCTCGTGCCCTGCCACGATGAATGTCAGCAGGTTGTCGCGCAATTCGTCGCGCGTCATGGCGCGGCCGGTCTCGGGATCGGCGGCGTCCAGCAGCAGGTCCAGCAGGTCCGGCACGCCTTCGGTCCGGGGCGCGGCGGCGCGGGCGTCGATGGCGCGGTCGGCGATGTCCTTCATGCGGTTCAGGCCGGGGCGCGAAAACATCCGGCCCGGACGGGGGATCCAGCCCGGCAGGCCCATCACGTCCAGCAGCGACACCTTGGCCGTCTGGGCGATATAGGCGTCGATGGCGTGATGCACCGCGTCGCGGTCGAAGGCCCGGTCGCCCGACAGCGTCACGTCCGAGATCACCTCGAAGGTCGCGGCCACCGTTTCCTCGAACAGATCGACGGGACCGCGCGCGGCGGACAGGCGGCGGCAGGACGCCTGGGCGGCGGCGGTCATGATCGGGCCAAGCGCCTCGACATGGCGCAGGGCGAAGGCGGGGGCCACGGCGCGGCGCTGCCAGCGCCACTGGGCGCCCTCGGCCACGAACAGGCTGTCGCCGATGGCGGGTTCCAGGATCAGCTTGGTGACGTTGGACTTGGGGTAATCCTCGACCCGATCCTTCAGGACATGGCGCAAGGCCGCCGGGTCCATGACCATGTGGAACCGCACTCCGGTCTTGCCCGAAACGATCGGCTGACGCGTGGCGATTTCGGGGATCAGTTCCAGCAGGTTCCGCCGCGCCGTCAGGGCCGTTCCCAAGATGCCCAGAGGCTGACGCGCCAGCGCGACCTTGACCGGCTCCGCCGGACCGGATCGGTCTCGGAACGGCCTGGCGGCGAAGGAAAGGTTTTCCTGGCTCATGCGTCCAAGCTAGGCGCGGGGCGCCGTTCAGACAATCGGGGGATGGCGAAGAAAGACCCGCCTGTGATCACAAATCATTCAGAGCGGTCCCGGCGTCCGAGGGATGATGTGATGACCTCAGGCAGCCTTCCGGCGGCGGCGCAGCAGCGTCAACCCGCCAAGGCCCGACAGCAGCAGCGCCCCGCCGACGGGAACCGGGACTGCGGCGACGACCGTGACCGAGTCCACGTCGAAACCGTCAAAGCTGCTGGTCAGGGAAAACTCCCGCAGCGTCGCGTCCACAAGGCGAAGATATTCGAACCCTTGCGTGATTTGCAGCGTCGTGCCGGGCGTGGTGTTGTAGATGGTGGCCACCAGAGTGGCGACATCGTCCACCACCGCATAAACGTCGGCAGCTTCGAAATGTCCGCTGCCCGCCGCGCCGCCAAAGGTCACCTCCTCGAAGGTCACCATCGCGCCCGGCGCAAGCAAAGGCACGGCAAAGCCGAGCGCCAGCTGTCCGCCAAGACCAAGGGCGTAAAAGGTGCCATCCGTCCCGCCCAAGGCGTTTTCGACCCCCTTGCGGTTGTTCGCCTCGCAGGCAGCGGCGCTGGAGGCCGCGCAGGCGCCATAAGCGGTTTCACTGTCGATAAAGGTGGTGGCAGCATATGTCGCGGCCTGGGCCGCCCCTGCCAAGGTGACGAAAGTCAAGGCCGCTGCGCAGATGTTCCGAACACTCATGGACAACCCTTATGACAGGACTCGGTGAACTCCGAACTTGGGGTAAACCCGCCACAGGACAGTTTCGTTCGCTGGTCCATGGCAAGCCGACCGGATATGATTGCCTGTCCAGTATTTATCCGGAAAACGGGTCAGTCAACGATGATTCGGGGCCAAGGGCGAACGCCAAGGCCGCGCATGAAAAAGACCCGCCGGGGTGGCGGGCCTTCGGAAATGCCGGAACGCGGCCCTGTCAGGCGGCGGCTTTGGCCTTTTCCACGATCGCGCCGAAGGCCTCGGGCTCGTTCACGGCCAGATCGGCCAGAACCTTGCGGTCAACCTCGATCCCGGCCTTCGCCAGCAGGTTGATGAAGCGCGAATAGGTCATTTCGGCGTCCACCAGGCGGACGGCGGCGTTGATGCGCTGGATCCACAGAGCGCGGAAGTTGCGCTTGCGGGTCTTGCGGTCGCGGGTGGCGTACTGGTTCGCCTTGTCCACGGCCTGGGTGGCGGTGCGGAAGTTGCGCGAACGGTTGCCGTAATAGCCTTTCGCCGCGTCAAGAACCTTCTTGTGGCGGGCGTGGGTGACCTTGCCGGATTTAACTCGTGCCATTGTTCAGTCCTCGCGATCAGCGGTTGTAGGGCATGTATTTCTTGACGATCTTGGCGTCCGCGTCCGACAGGACGGTGGTGCCGCGCGCGTCGCGAATGAACTTCGTGGTGCGCTTGATCATGCCGTGGCGCTTGCCGGCCTGGGCGGATTTCACCTTGCCCCCGGCCGTGAACGAGAACCGCTTCTTGGCGGCCGACTTGGTCTTCATCTTCGGCATTTTCATCTCCTTCATCAGAGTGAACGCGCGCCTCGGCAATGCCATGGTGGCCGGACGCACGGATAGGAAGCGCGCCGTATAAGCGCGCTTGTCAGGTTTGGCAAGGGCTTACGGCGTGGTCGTGCCGCCCGCGATGCGCGTCCAGGCCTGCGGGATCTGGTCCAGCGTGAAGGGCTGCGGACCCAGATAGGCGGCGGCGAGGATCGCCGCGATCCCCAGCACCAGCAGGATCGCCGCCGCGCGCGGGGGCCGGGTCTGCAACAACTGCACGACGGCCACGACGACCGAGATCAGGCACAGCGCGATGCCGCCAAGCAGCAGAAGATCAGACATGGGAATCCCCGTAATGGTTTGCCTGATCCGCGCTTATTCTGGATCGGACGCGAAGATCAAGCGTTCGTCGCAGGGCGCGATGCGGACGATGTTGGTGCTGCCCGGAACGTTGAAGGGCACGCCCGCGATCACCACGACCTGACGGGACTCGTCTGCAAAGTGGAACTCGCGCGCGGCGCGGGTGGCGTTGACCACCGCCTCCTTGAAGCGGCTCAGCTGCGGGGTGATGACGCAATGGGTGCCCCAGGTCAGGCACATGCGGCGCAGCACCGATTCGACATGGGTCAGCGCGATGATGGGCACGCGCGGACGTTCGCGGGCCACCAGGCTGGCGGTCTTGCCCGACTGGCTGAAGGCGCAGATGGCCGCGATGTCCGTCGTTTCCGCGATCTCGCGCGCGGCGGTGACAATGGCGTCGGCCACGGTGTGCAGCTTGTTCTGGCGCGAGGCCTCGATGATGGCGCGGTAGTTGCTGTCCGCCTCGACCGAGCGGGCAACGCTGTCCATCGTGCGCACGGCCTCGATGGGATAGGCGCCGGCGGCGCTTTCGGCCGACAGCATCACGGCGTCCGCGCCTTCGTAGATCGCGTTGGCGACATCGCTGACCTCGGCCCGGGTGGGCATCGGGCTTTCGATCATGGATTCCAGCATCTGGGTCGCGACGATCACGGGCTTGGCCGCCGACCGGCACCTGCGGACCAGCCGCTTCTGGATCGGCGGCACCGAATGGATCGGCAGTTCGACCCCAAGGTCGCCGCGGGCCACCATGATCCCGTCGGACGCGGCCAGAATATCCTCGAAGGCATCGACCGCCGCCGGTTTCTCGATCTTGGACAGGATCGCCGCGCGGTTCCTGGCCAGGGCGCGCGCTTCCTCGACATCCGCCGCGCGCTGCACGAAGGACAGGGCCAGCCAGTCCACGCCCAGCTCGCAGGCGAATTCCAGATCCGAGCGATCCTTGTCGGACAGCGCCGCCAGCGGCAGCACCACGTCGGGCACGTTCACGCCCTTGCGGTCGCTGATCGTGCCGCCGACCTTTACGGTGCAATCGGCGAAGTCGGGACCGCAGTCGTCCACGCGCAGGCGGATCTTGCCGTCGTTCACCAGCAGGTTGCTGCCCGGCACGAGCGCGGCGAAAATCTCGGGATGGGGCAACTGCACGCGGTGCGAATCCCCCGGCGCCGGGTCCAGGTCGAAACGGAAGCGGTTGCCCTCCTCCAGATCGCAGGCACCCGCGGTGAACTGGCCCACGCGCAGCTTCGGCCCCTGGAGGTCGGCCAGGATGGCGATGGGACGGCCCGTCTCGGCCTCGACCGCGCGGATGGCGTCATAGCGGGCGCGGTGATCGGCGTGGCTGCCATGGCTCATGTTCAGGCGGAACACGTCGGCCCCGGTGTCGAACAGCGCGCGGATCATGTCCTTGGTGCTTGAGGCGGGCCCCAGCGTGGCCACGATCTTCACGTTGCGGTGTCGTCTCATCCTGCCGCCTTTCTTCCGTTTGCGCTAACTATGGTCCAGAACGCGGGCAGCCGCAACTGGCGTCCGGCGGCACCATGGCATAGACATCGCACGACATGAAGGATGACCGACCCATGACAGAGCGTGCCTTCTGGACCGAGGGCGAGGATCGCCCGTCCCGCTGGCTGATCACCTGCGACCACGCCACGAACCGGGTGCCGGACTGGGTGGGCGGCGGAACCCTGGGCATCGCGTCCGACGACATGGCCCGCCACATCGCCTATGACGTGGGCGCGGCGGGGCTGGCCTCGCGGCTGGCCGCCCTGATGGAGGCGCCCGCGATCTTTTCGGATTTCTCGCGTCTGGTGATCGACCCCAACCGGGGCGAGGACGATCCGACCCTGCTGATGCGGCTTTACGACGGCACGGTGATCCCGGCCAACAAGGATGCCGATGCGGGGGAACGCGAGCGGCGGCTGAACCGGCTGCACCGCCCCTATCACGCCGCGCTGGCCCGGCTGGCCGACCGCCACCCCGCCCGCTGCATCTGCGCGATCCACAGCTTTACGCCGCAACTGCGCGGCCGCCCCATGCGGCCCTGGCAGGTGGGGATCCTGTATTCCTGGCAGGACGTGCGGCTTGGTCCGCCGATGGTGCAGGCCTGCCGCGAGGCTGGCTGGATCACGGGCGAGAACCAGCCCTACGACGGCCATCTGGAGGGCGACTCGATCGACCGCCACGCCTTGAGGCACGGACGGCCCAATGTGCTGATCGAGGTTCGCAACGACCTGATCGCCGATGAATCGGGTCAGGCGGACTGGGCGGCGCGGCTGGCGCCGGTGATCCGGGCTGCGCTGGCGGGCGCGGGTTTGTAGAATGGTGGGGTGAAACCCCATGCGGCGCAGTTTCCCGCGAAACGCCGCAGGACGGGGCTGCGGTCACAGCCTTTCCCTGGCCATCGCCAGAAATCAGCAGGTCCGAGCGCGAAGGACGTTTTTCCAGCTGCCAGCAAGGCCGACTGTTTCACGCCCGCAAACGGGTCATTTCATAGGGTCTGGTCCCATGACTCGGCTTCTCCGTGCAGGTTTACTCGAGATCGACCTGCATGATGGCGCACAAGGCTTTGTCTTCACCTTTGGCTCTGAACGGCTTGACAGCGGTTGGAGTCTGCCTTCGATGTCCTGCATGATACTGAGGACAGCGCATCTTCGCCTTGCCGGCGGGATCTTGCCGCACGTCTCTCGTGCGCCGGCTCAATCATGCTGCCGGGACGGCGTAGAGCAAGCTGCCGCAGCGCGGATGTCGAAAAGCAGCCGCCAAAAAGGTTTCGACCGGCCTAACCTTTCTGTTCCGCGCTGGAGGAGAATTGCTCGGCAAAAAGGAAAGGCATGCCCGGCAAAAGGAAAAGTTTTTGGCTGTCAGCACACAAACAGCATCCCCACCCCCTTACCCGCATTTCGAGTGGCCGCAATTGGGACAGGTCATGCAGCCCTCGTTCATGCGCATCCCGTATTGGCCGCAATTCGGGCAGGCCGGTCCCAGCGGGCGTTCGCCGACCGCCACCGCCTCGATATGCGGATCGGATTTCAGGCCCATGCCCTCGCCCGCCAGAAAGCCGATGGCGATCATGTGGCGCTCGATCACGCCGCCGATGGCCGCAAGGATCGAGGGAACATAGCGCCCGTTCATCCAGGCCCCGCCGCGGGGGTCGAAAACGGCCTTCAGCTCCTCGACCACGAAGCTGACATCGCCGCCACGCCGGAACACGGCGCTGATCATCCGGGTCAGCGCGACCGTCCAGGCGAAATGCTCCATGTTCTTGGAATTGATGAAAATCTCGAAAGGGCGGCGGTGGCCGGACTGAACGATGTCGTTGATGGTGATGTAGATCGCGTGTTCGCTGGCGGGCCATTTCAGCTTGTAGGTTGCGCCCTCCAGCGCCGCGGGCCGGTCCAGCGGCTCGGTCAGATAGACCACGTCGGCGCCCGCATCGGCCTGCGGCACGGTTTCGGTCTTTTCGCTGACCGACAGCACGCTGCCGGTCACGTCGTTCGGCCGATAGGTCGTGCAGCCCTTGCAGCCCAGATCCCAGGCGGACAGGTAAACGTCCTTGAAATCTTCGAAACCGATGTCGGCGGGGCAGTTGATCGTCTTGGAGATGCTGCTGTCCACCCATTCCTGCGCCGCCGCCTGCATGGCGACGTGATCGCCGGGCGAAAGGGTCTGGGCATTGACGAAGTGATCCGGCAAGGGCGCATCGCCATGCATGTCGCGCCACATCCGGACGGCATAGTCCACGACCTCTTCCTCGGTCCGCGACCCGTCCTTCTGCAAGACCTTGCGGGTATAGGCATAGGCAAAGACCGGTTCGATGCCCGAGGAGACGTTGCCCGCGTAAAGGCTGATCGTCCCGGTCGGCGCGATGGAGGTCAGCAGGGCGTTCCGGATGCCGTGCCGGCCCACGGCCTCGCGCACATCCGCGTCCATCCGCCGCATGAAGCCGGACGCCAGAAAGGCATCGCGGTCGAACAGCGGAAAGGCCCCCTTTTCACGCGCCAGATCGGCGCTGGCGAGATAGGCCGACCGCGCGATCGCCTTCATCCAGGCCCGCGTCTGGTCCACGGCGTCAGGCGCGCCATAGCGCAGGCCCAGCATCAGCAGCGCGTCGGCAAGCCCCGTCACGCCCAGGCCGATGCGGCGCTTGGCCTGCGCTTCGGCCGCCTGCTGCGGCAGCGGAAACCGAGAGGCATCTACCACGTTGTCCATCATCCGCACCGCCACGCGGACCAGATCGTCCAGCGCCGCCATGTCCAGCCGCGCCTGCCGCGTGAACGGGTCGCCGACCAGCCGCGCGAGGTTCACCGATCCCAGCAGGCAGGCGCCATAGGGCGGCAACGGCTGTTCGCCGCACGGGTTCGTCGCCGCGATGGTTTCCGCGTAATGCAGGTTGTTCTGCCGGTTGATGCGGTCGATGAAGATCACGCCGGGCTCGGCATAGTCATAGGTCGCCCGCATGATCCGGTTCCACAGGTCGCGGGCCTGCACGGTGCGATAAACGCGGCCCGCAAAGACCAAGTCCCATGGGGCATCGGCCTTCACGGCCTCCATAAAGGCATCCGTCACCAGCACCGACAGGTTGAACATCCGCAGCCGGGCGCTGTCCTGCTTGGCCGCGATGAAATCCTCGATGTCGGGGTGATCGCAGCGCATCGTCGCCATCATCGCGCCCCGGCGCGACCCTGCCGACATGATGGTGCGGCACATCGAGTCCCACACGTCCATGAAGGACAACGGCCCCGAGGCGTCGGCCGCCACCCCCCGCACCTCGGCGCCCCTGGGGCGCAGCGTGCTGAAATCATAGCCGATGCCGCCGCCCTGCTGCATGGTCAGCGCGGCCTCCTTCAAGGCATCGAAGATGCCCGCCATGCTGTCCTCGATGGTGCCCATGACGAAGCAGTTGAACAGCGTGACCGAGCGGCCCGTGCCCGCCCCCGCCAGGATCCGTCCTGCGGGCAGGAACCGGAAATCCTGAAGCGCGGCGTAGAAGCGGTCCTCCCATGCGGCAGGGTCCGCCTCGACCTGGGCCAGATCCCGGGCCACGCGGCGCCAGCTGTCCTCGACCGTGGCATCAAGCGCGCGGCCCTCGGCATCCTTCAGGCGGTACTTCATGTCCCAGATCTGTTCGGCGATGGGCGCGGAAAAACGGGTCATGGCGGATCCCTTGGGGCGGCAGGCGGTGAATCTACAAGATATGGTCGCTTTGCCCGCCCGATCAAGCGATCAGAACGCCAGTCCCCGGCGCACCGCATCCTCGGCTGCGGCCGAGAGGGTCTTCCGGGTCTGGCCCGCCACCCGGATCGGGTCGTGCAGAACCACGGTGATCCGTCCCTGACGCCGGACGGCCAGCACGGCCAGAAGGTGCGGCCCCAGGTCCATGTCGCCCCACCAGCCATAAAAGCGCGGATCGGCCCCGGCGGGCGCGTGGTAAGCCGCGCTGACCGGCTGGATCGCCAGTCCCTCGGGCAGCGCGGGATCCAGGAAGCCCTGGAACAGCGTCGGCTTGAAAGGCAACAGCCGCCGCCCGTCGGTCGAGGTGCCCTCGGGGAAGAACAGCAGCCGGTGCCCAGCCCGGACACGCGCCGCGAACGCCTCGGCCTGGGCGCGGGCCAGCCGCGGGTCGCGGACAACGAAATGCGTGTCGGTCACGCGCGTCAGGATGCCGATGCCGGGCCAGGTCGCGACCTCGGCCTTGCTGACGAAGAAGACCGGCATGGCGGCGTTCAGGACCAGGATGTCCAGCCAGCTGGAATGGTTCGCGACCACCGCGCCCGGGCCGCTGATCGGCTTGCCCAGCCGTCGCCAGCGGATGCCCATGCAGGCCAGGGTCAAACGGCAGACCATCTGCACATGCGGGCCGGTCCAGGGACGCCGCCGGCCGTGGAACAGACGTTCGATCCCGCGCAGGGGCAGGATCAGCAGCACGCCCAGCAGCAACACCAGGACGGCGCCGCCGCCCCGCCGAAGGACGCGCAGCCAGGTGCGCAGACCCCGGGGGCGGGCAACGGGCGGCACCTCGTCGCGCCAGGTCGTCGCGCCTCGGCCCGGATCGGGGCGCGCGGAAAGGGTCATTGCGGCTGCCAGCGGCTTTCGTAGAACTGCCGGTGCTTGTCGGACATCGCGGCGGTGTCCATCAGCAGGAACACGTCGGTGGTGTTGAAGGCGCGGTCGATGAAGGCCCCCTCGCCCACCATGCCGCCAAGACGCAGATAGGCCTTGATCAGCGCGGGCATCCCGACCATGGCCTCGCGCCGGTCAAGGCGGTCGGGGGGGATCAGGTCCATCCGGTGATGGCCGGGCGGCAGCGCCCTGGGCCGCAGACCGGCCGGCGCAAGATGATGGTGATGCAGCCAACTGAGCGACGGCGCCAGCGCCGCGGTGTCGGTGCCGTGAAAGCTTGCCACGCCGAACAGGATCTCGATCCGGTGGTCCAGCACGTAATCGGCAAGGGCGTTCCACAGCAGGAACATGCCCGACCCGCCCCGGATGGCCGGATCGACGCAGGACCGGCCCAGTTCCAGAACCGGGCGCCCGCACTGGCGCAAAGGCGTCAGGTCGTATTCGGAATCGCAATAAAACCGGCCGAACCGCGCCGCGCGGTCGCCCGGCAGCAGGCGATAAACGCCGACCACGTGATCCAGATCCGCAACCGACCGGCGGTTGTCGATCAGGCACAGGTGATCGACCACGGGGTCGAAGGCGTCGCATTCCAGGCGGCGGCCGTGATCGACCAGAGGCCCGTCGCCGCCCAGTTCCTCGACAAAGACGCGGTAACGCAGGCGCTGCGCGGCCAGCAGATCCGCTTCCGACACGGCCAGGCGGATGTCGAAGAAGGACTGGTCGGACTTCATTCGGGCGGCAAGGGCGGTCATGGTCATCGCATCTTCTCTAGGCGGCGGGTGCCGGCATTGCAACAGCGCGGCGGACAACCGCGCGTCACGGCTTGCACAGGACAATCAAAGGTTGCAATCGTGGCAAACGAATCCCTAGCCGCTTTCTAGCCGCCTTGTGACCAGACGACATCCAGTGACACCCGTTTTCCGTCGATGACCTGCTTGCCCGCCTCGGAGAAATTGACGGTGATGCGGTCGCCGATGCGCGATTGCACCTGCCCTTCGCCCCATTCGGGCGCGCCGGGGTGGCGGACGATCATTCCGGGTTCCAGGATCTCGTTCACGGCGGCGTCCCTTGTGTCTTATATCGAAAGGTAATCCCCCATGGTCCCGGATACAACGCGCATCGCATCGGGCGAACTGTCGCAACTGCTGGGATCGCGGCTGTGCCACGACCTCGTCTCGCCCCTGGGGGCCATCGGCAACGGGGTCGAACTGCTGGAGATGTCGCCGGATTTTCCCGGCATCGGCGCCTGCCCCGAACTGAAGCTGATCGCCGAAAGCGTTCTGGCGGCGCGCGCCCGCATCCAGATTTTCCGGGTGGCCTTCGGGCAGGTGCAGGGGGACCAGCGCCTTTCCCGCGCGGGGCTGACGCAGTTGCTGGACGGGTTTTCCGCGCAGGGCAGGATGCGGATCCGGCTGGAGGCCGAGGGCGATTTCGCCCGGACCGAGATGCGGATGGTCATGCTGGCGATGATGTGCCTGGAAAGCGCGATCCCCTGGGGCGGCACGGTCACGGTGCTGCACGGCCCCGCCGGCTGGCGCCTGCTGGCCGAGGCAGAGCGGACCAAGCATGACGCAAACCTGTGGGCCTGGCTGGGGGGGCCGGCGCCGCGCAGCCCCATGCCGTCCGAGGTGCATTTCCCCCTGCTAGCCGAGGCCCTGGCCAGCGCGGACCGCGCCGTCCGCTGGGAGGTCGATGACAAGGGCGCCGAGATCGCCTTCTGATCCCGACCCCGGGGCCTCAGGCCCGGACCGTTCCGTCGCCCGTCACCAGATACTTGAAGCTGGTCAGCTGCTCGGCCCCCACGGGGCCGCGCGCGTGCATCTTGCCCGTGGCGATGCCGATTTCGGCGCCCATGCCGAACTCGCCCCCGTCGGCGAACTGGGTCGAGGCGTTGCGCATCAGGATCGCGCTGTCCAGGCCCGCGAAGAACCGCTGCGCGGTCGCGTCATTCTCGGTCAGGATCGATTCGGTGTGCTGGCTGCCAAAGCGGCGGATATGGTCGATGGCGCCGTCCACGCCGTCGACCAGCCTGGCCGCGATGATCATGTCCAGGAACTCGCGCCCGAAATCGTCGGGCTCGGCCATGACGGTGCCGGGGATCCGCGCCAGATCGCCATCGGCCCGGACCTCGACCCCCGCGTCCAGCAGCGCCTGAACCAGGGCGGAACCGTGCCGGGCATAATAGCGGTGGTCGATCAGCAGGCATTCCGCCGCGCCGCAAATCCCGGTGCGCCGCGTCTTGGCGTTCAGCAGCACGCGCCGCGCCTTGTCGGGGTCGGCGTCCCCGTCGGCGTAAACGTGGCAAATGCCTTCCAGATGGGCGAAGACCGGCACGCGGGCTTCCCGCTGGACCAGCCCCACCAGACCCTTGCCGCCGCGCGGGATGATCACGTCGATCAGCCCCTGGGCCTGCAACATGGCGCTCACCGCCGCCCGGTCGCGCGTCGGCACAAGCTGGATCGCGGCTTCGGGCAGGCCTGCCTGGCGCAGACCCTGCACCATGCAGGCATGGATCGCCTGGCTGGAATGCAGGCTTTCCGATCCGCCGCGCAGGATCACGGCATTGCCGGATTTCAACGCCAGCGCACCCGCGTCGGCGGTCACGTTCGGGCGGCTTTCATAGATGACGCCGATCACGCCGATGGGGGTGCGGACGCGCTGGATATGCAGGCCGTTCGGGCGGTCCCATTCGGCCACGACCTCGCCCACCGGATCGCGCTGCTCGGCGACCGCGCGCAGGCCATCCTCGATCCCGCGCAGGCGGTCGGCGTCCAGCCGCAGCCGGTCCAGCATCGAATCGGCCAGGCCCTTGTCGCGGCCGAATTGCATGTCCTTGTCATTGGAAGCCAGGATCCCGGCCTGATTGCGGCGCAAGGCCTCGGCCGCGCCGACCAGGGCCGCGTGCTTGCGCTCGGCCGTGGCCTGCGCCAGATCCACCGCGGCGGCGCGCGCGGCCTCGCCCATGGTCGCGATCAGCGCCGTTGCATCCTCGTGTCCGGTCATGGCAATCCCCCGCAATCAGCCGTTCAGATGACCCATCCCGGCGCGCGCTTCAACCCGGCCGTTCACCTTTGTCCCAAATATCCCGGGGGAGTCCGCAGGACGGGGGCAGCGCCCCCAAGCGACGCTTCGATCACGAAAAGGGAAAGAAATGGCGCGGTTGACGGGGCTCGAACCCGCGACCCCCGGCGTGACAGGCCGGTACTCTAACCAACTGAGCTACAACCGCGCTATGTCTTGGGCGACTGGTGTGTGTGGCGCGGTTGACGGGGCTCGAACCCGCGACCCCCGGCGTGACAGGCCGGTACTCTAACCAACTGAGCTACAACCGCACACTCACCACCCCGATCGCATCGCCCGCCGGGGTGAGGGGCGGTTTACGCAGACACACCGCCCCCGTCAAGGGCGCGTCGGAAAAAATCGGCGGCCGCCGCGCGGATAACTGATCCGGCCCCCGCAGCATGGCGCCGGAACGCCGGTGGTGGTCGGGCCGGACGTGGGCAGCCCCCGCACGACCCGGGCGGCCAGCCAGCCGAAGGCCTGGGCTTCCAGCATGTCGCCGTCCAGACCTGCGGCCTCGACCGGCTGCACGCCGCAGGGCAGGTCTTGCGCGAGCCGCGCCATGATCGCGGGATTGCGCCGCCCGCCGCCGCAGACCAGCACTGCGGCGGGAACGGACGGCAGCCAGCAAAAGCCCGCCGCGACCGCTCCGGCCAGGGCGGCGACCAGCGTGGCGGCGGCATCGGCGTCGGCCAGCGGCTCGACGGCGGCGGCAAGGCCCGCGAACCGGTCGCGGTCCAGCGACTTGGGCGGGGGGCGGTCGAACCACGGATGGCGCAGGAAATCGGCGACCATGGCGTCATCCGCCCTGCCCGCCGCTGCCAGCGCCCCGTCCTGGTCATGGCTGCGGCGAAGCCTGCGCCGCATCAGGTCGTTGATCGGCGCATTGGCGGGTCCGGTGTCGAAGGCCAGGCAGGCGCCCGGCGCCTCGGGCGCGGGGGCAGCCGGATCGACCCAGGTGATGTTGCCGACGCCGCCAAGGTTCAGAAAAGCCACCGGCTGCGCGGGCAGATGGCCCTGCGCGACCGCCCACCCGGCACAGGCCCAGTGGAAGAAGGGCGCCAGCGGCGCGCCCTCGCCCCCCCGCCGCATATCCTCGTGGCGGAAATCCCAGACCACCGGTCGGCGGGCGGCCCGCGCCAGCAGCGCGCCGTCGCCCGCCTGATGCGTGCCCCGGCCCTGCGGATCGTGGGCCAGCGTCTGGCCGTGATAGCCGATCAACTCGGCCTCGGGAAAGTCGGCGGCCATGGCGGCATGGCCCGCGACCGATATCGCGGCGGCATCCGCCACCCCGTCCTCGCCCGGCCAGCGGCCAAGGGCGGCATGCAGCGCAGCGGCTTCGTTGTCCGAATATGCGCGGAACGCGCTGCGTCCAAAGCCGCCGATCCGCACCCCATCGGTGTCGATCACCGCCGCGTCCACGCCGTCCATCGCCGTGCCCGACATCATTCCCAGAACTCGGATCATCGCGCTTTTCCTTCCATGCCCCAGCCGGTATATCCGCGCCGAGCAGAAGGAAAAAGCCGATGACCTACAGCCCCAAGTCCGATTTCCTGCGCGTTATGTTCGAACGCGGGTATGTCGCCGACTGCACGGATCACGCCGCGCTGGACTGGGCGCTGCTTGACGGGCCGGTCACGGCATATATCGGTTATGACGCGACGGCGGCGTCGCTGCATGTCGGCCACCTGCTGAACATCATGATGCTGCGCTGGTTCCAGAAGACCGGCAACCGGCCGATCACGCTGATGGGCGGCGGCACCACCAAGGTGGGCGACCCCTCGTTCCGGTCCGAGGAACGTCCCCTGCTGACCGAGGCCGCGATCCAGGCCAACATCGACGGAATGCAGCAGGTCTTCGCGCGCTATCTTGCCTATGGCGACGATGCCGCCCTGATGCTGAACAACGCCGAATGGCTTGACGGGCTGAACTACCTCGATTTCCTGCGCGACATCGGACGGCATTTCAGCGTCAACCGGATGCTGTCCTTCGAATCGGTGAAATCCCGGCTGGACCGCGAACAGTCGCTGTCCTTCCTGGAATTCAACTACATGATCCTGCAAGCCTACGACTTCCTGGAACTGCACCGCCGTTATGGCTGCCGGTTGCAGATGGGCGGGTCGGACCAGTGGGGCAACATCGTCAACGGCATCGACCTGACCCGCCGGGTGGACGACGCGGCGGTCTGGGGCCTGACCTCGCCCCTGCTGACGACCAGCGACGGGCGCAAGATGGGCAAGTCGGCAGGCGGCGCCGTCTGGCTGAGCGGGGCGATGCTCTCGCCCTACGAGTTCTGGCAATTCTGGCGCAACACGACCGATGCCGATGTGGGCCGGTTCCTGAAGCTATACACCGAACTGCCGGTCGCCGAATGCGACCGCCTGGGCGCGCTCGGAGGGTCCGAGATCAACGAGGCCAAGATCCGTCTGGCCAACGAGGTCACCGCCCTGCTGCACGGCGCCGACGCCGCCGCCAGCGCCGAGGCCACCGCGCGCGAGGTCTTCGAACAGGGCGGCGCGGGCGGCGATCTGGAAGTCGCGACGGTCAGCGCCGAGGCCCTGTCGGGCGGGCTGACGGTGGCGCAACTGCTGGTCCAGACCGGAATCACCGCATCGGGCAAGGAGGCCAAGCGCCTGATCGCCGAGGGCGGGCTGCGGCTGAACAACGAGGCGGTGTCCGACCCGCAGATGGCCGTCGACGCGGCGCTGATCGGGGACGGGCTGAAGGTCTCGGTCGGCAAGAAAAAGCATCGGATGGTGCAGGTCGGCTGATGCGGCGGCTGCATGGCAGCCTTGCATCGCCGCACTGCGGCACCCCGCCGCTGGACAGGCCATGGCAGCGCGCCTATCTCCCCTGTCGGGAGGACCACTCCGACCCGGAAGACAGGACAATGGCACAGAACACCTCACAACCCCTCAGCCTCGGCGCCCGCAAGTTGCAGGCTCAGGCCGATGCCGTGCTGGATCAGATGTTCGGCTACTTCACCCGCGAAGAAGCCCCGCGCGAGGCCGAGGCGCGCCGCGCCGCCTGATCGCGACCAGACCAGCACAGGATTTCCGGGGGCGTTCGCGCCCCCTTTGCATGTCTGGACCTCAGCGGGCCACCGCCCGGGGATAGCCGTTCGCCCGCAGGCGCGACAGCGCCGCCACCAGCGCCTGCCTGTCCGCGAAAGGCCCGGCCAGGATGGCTTTCGCCACCTTGTCTTTTGATCGTTCGTGCCGTTGAGCGGTCCGGTATCCCATGCCCGACAACCGCCGCAGGGCCGCAAGGGCGTTGGCTTCGTCGGCATAGGTTCCGATTTGGACATAGCGCGCATTGGCCGGGATCATCTCGACAGCTGCCGGGGCCGCGGGTCGCGGGGGCGCGGGGCGGCGCGCCACCACCGAGGCGGATCCGGCAGGCTCGGCCCCTTGTGGTCGCGTTGCGGGCGCCGCAGCCTTGCGGGACAGCCTGGGCGGGCGTTCGGCAGGCGCCGGGACCGGAGCAATCCCGGCCCGAGCCGGGGCCGTGGTGATGCCAGGTTCCAGATCGGTTGCCGTCATGCCGGGGCAAAGGCCTTGGGTGACATCCCCGCCAAGGATCGGCCCACCCCCGGCCGCCGGGCGATAGCCCAAGCGCGCGCATAGCCCATCCGGCGCGCGGCCCGTCATGGCGCTGCGAATCCGGGCTTCCAGATCGACCTGCTGGGCAAGCGTCGCGTCCAGCTGCGCCTGCGCGGGATCGGGCGCCGCATCCCGCAGCGCCGCTGCGGGCGCGTCCGTCAGCAGATCGCCGGACCGCAGACCTTCGGCCAGCACCGCCGTCAGCGCCTCCTCGGGCGTGGGCGGGTCGGCGGGCGCCTCTGCCGCTTCGGCAGGCTGGCTGGGGGGAAAGCCGCAGATCGGCGCGCCCTGCTTGTCCAGGCGGGGCTTCCAGTCGGCACCGTCACGAACGAAGACGCAGCCCGTTCGGTCGATGTATTGCGCACCCGGATAGTCGCCGGGCGGGGGCGGCTCGGGCGCGGCCATGACCCGCCCCGGCAGCCAAAGCACCAGCATCATCCAAACCAAGACCCGCATCGGCCACCCGCGATTCGATTTCCCGAATCAGCAATAGGCCGAAAGCCTGAACCCGGGGTTAACGGCTATTTCGTCCCGAACATCCGGTCGCCCGCATCGCCCAGGCCCGGCACGATGTAGCCATGATCGTCCAGCCTTTCGTCCAGCGAGGCGGTGAAGATCGGCACGTCGGGATGGGCCTGGCGCATCCGCTCGACACCCTCGGGCGCGGCCAGCAGGCACAGGAAACGCAGGTTGGTGGCGCCGCGCGCCTTCAGCATGTCGATGGCCGCGACCGAGGAATTGCCGGTGGCCAGCATGGGATCGACGACAATTGTCAGCCGCGCGTCCAATTCCTTGGGAACCTTGCAGTAGTATTCCACCGGCAGCAGCGTTTCGGGGTCGCGGTAAAGGCCCACGAAACCGACGCGGGCGCCGGGGATCATCTCGAGGATGCCGTCCAGCAGGCCGTTTCCCGCCCGCAGAATGGAGATCAGCGCAAGCTTCTTGCCTTCCAGCGTGGGGGCGTCCATCTCGCACAAGGGCGTCTCGATGCGGGTGGTGGTCAGTTCCAGTTCGCGCGTGACCTCATAGGCCAGAAGCAGGCTGATCTCGCGCAGCAGGCGGCGGAAGCCGGCGGTGGACACGTCCTTCTGGCGCATGATCGTCAGCTTGTGCTGGACAAGCGGGTGGTCGATGACGGTCAGGTGCGGTTGGGTCACGGGAACTCCTTCAAAAGCCGGTCGCGGGTCGCAGGGTCGCAGAACGCAGCCTCGGCGGCCCAGCGGTTGATCTGCGCGAGTTCCGTATCGCCCCAACCGAAGGCGTCGGCAAGCCGGTCGTATTCGTGACGCATCGTCGTGTGGAAAAACGGCGGATCGTCGGTCGAGACGGTGACGCGAACGCCCGCATCAGCCAGCCGCGCGACGGGATGGGCGGACCAGGACGCACAGACGCCAAGCGCGACGTTGGATCCCGGACAGACCTCCAGCGTTATGCCCTTCTCGGCCAGGTCGCGGACCAGGGCGGGATCCTCGATGGCGCGGACGCCGTGGCCGATGCGGGTGCAGCCAAGCGCCAGCGCGTCGCGGACGCTGTCGGGGCCGCCCCATTCCCCCGCGTGGCAGGTCAGGCCCAGGCCCGCTTCACGCGCGCAATCGAAGGACCAGGCGTAATCGCCCGCCCGGCCCACGGTTTCAGCTCCGCCCATGCCGAAGCCCGTGACCCATTCGCCCGCCGTTTCTGCCGCGCAGATCGCGGTCTTTTTCGCGCGGTCCGGGCCGAAATGGCGGATGGCGGTCACAATGGCGCGGCTGTCGATGCCTTGCGCGCGCGCCTTGGCGGCGATCTCGGTCATCGCGGCCAGGTAGTCGCGCCAGGCCGACAGGTCGCCGCCGCCGCAGAACTCGGGCGAAACGAACAGCTCGGTATAGACTATGCCCTGTTCGGCCGACCGTTCCAGCACCTCGGCCAGCAGGCGGGCATAGTCCCGGGGCGTTTCCAGAACGCTGGTCGCGGCCTCGTAGCAGCGCAGGAAGCCGTCGAAACCGTCAAAGGCATAGTTGCCGCGTGCGTCGAAGATGCCGGTCAGGTCGGCGTGTTTCTCTGCGGCAAGACCCCGGATAAAGGCGGGCGGCGCTGCGCCTTCCAGATGCAGATGCAATTCGATCTTCTTCACAAGAACGACCTTCCATGATCCGACGGAGGCAGGCCCAGATGCGCGAGGATCGAGGCGCCGATGTCGCTGAAGCCCACAAGACCCACCTGCCGCGCGCCGGCGCCGTGGCCCAGGACGGCCACCCGCTCTCGGGTGTGGTCGGTGCCGTGCCAGGACGGGTCGTTGCCGTGATCGGCGGTGAAGATCGCCAGATCGCCGGGGCGCAGCGTCGCCAGGAACCGCCCCGCCACCCCGTCGAACCATTCCAGTTGCGCGGCATAGCCCGCGATGTCGCGGCGATGGCCGAAATTCGTGTCGAATTCCACGAAATTGGCAAAGGTCAGGCTGCCGGGTTCCGCCTGGCTGCCCAGGCGGATCAGATGACCGGCCAGGTCCGCGTCGGATTTGCCCTTGTGCAGGCAGGTGATGCCGCGGTGGCTGAAGATGTCGCCGATCTTGCCGACGGCATGGGTCACGCGGCCGGCGCCTTGGGCGATGTCCAGGATCGTGCGGCCCGGCGGCGCGATGGCGAAGTCGCGGCGGTTGCCGGTGCGGCGGAAATCGCCGGGCGCCTCGCCCACGAAGGGCCGCGCGATCACGCGGCCCACGCGCATGGCGTGCAGCATGGGGGCCAGCGTTTCACAAAGACGGATCAGCCGGTCCAGGCCGAAGCGATCCTCGTGCGCGGCGATCTGCAACACGCTGTCCACCGAGGTATAGCAGATCGGCCAGCCGGTGCGGAGATGCTCGGCCCCGAAATCCTCGATCACCTGCGTCCCCGAGGCGTGGCAGTCGGCAAGGATCCCATCCGTCCCCGCCAGTTCGCAGATGCGCGCCGTCACTTCGGGCGGAAAGGCGGGGGTGGAGTCGGGAAAGTAATGCCAGTCCCAGGGCACCGGAACGCCCGCGATCTCCCAATGGCCCGATGGCGTGTCCTTGCCGCGAGAGACTTCGGTCGCCGCCCCCCACAGACCTTGCGGCGGCGCCATCAGGCCCGGCGCTTCTTGCCCCGAGGCCAGCCGCACCGCCGCGCCCAGGCCGAGCCGCGCGAGGTTCGGCATATCCAGGGGGCGGGCCTGCGCGATATGGGCAACGGTGTTCGCGCCGGTATCGGGCAGATTGTCGTTGAAGAACTGATCCGCATCGGGGGCGCCGCCGATGCCCACGCTGTCCATCACGATCAGAAAGGCGCGCCGTTCCGTCACGGCGCGATCCGTTCGCGGACCAGAGGGCCGGGTTCGCCCCCCTCGCCCAGGCGATAGGCTGCGGCGACGGCCGCGACGGCGACCTCGGCCGCGGTGTCGTCGGCGGCGTGGACCAGGGCCAGGGGACGGCCGGGACCGACCTCTTCCCCCAGCTTCGCCAGCCTGGACAGGCCGACGCGGGGGTCGATCGCCTCGGCCGCGCGGACGCGCCCACCGCCAAGGGCCACAACGGCGTGACCAAGCGCGGTCACGTCGATCTGGGCGATGCGCCCCTCGGGCGCGGGAACGGGACGGACAACCGGCGCGGGCGCCAGATGCGCATCGGGACGGTCCAGAAGATCGGCGGGGCCGCCTTGCGCCGCGACCATGCGGCCAAAGGCTTCGGCTGCGGCGCCGGAATCCAGCAGGTCGGCCAGGCCGTCATCCCCCTGCCCCACAAGCCGCAGCACCTCGGATGCAAGCGCCAGGGTCAGGTCGCGCAGGGCGCCCGGCTCGCCTTTCAAGACGCGGATGGATTCGGCGACTTCCAGGCCATTTCCCGCGCTGCGGGCAAGGGGCTGGTCCATGTCGGTGATCAGGGCCGAAGTCCCGCACCCCGCGCCGTTCGCGGTTTCCACCAGGGCCTGCGCCAGCCGCAGGGACGACTCGGACTTGCGCAGAAACGCCCCCGACCCGGCCTTCACGTCCAGCACAAGCGCCTGCAAGCCCGCCGCCAGCTTCTTGGACAGGATGGACGCGGTGATCAGGTCGATGGATTCCACCGTCGCCGATTCGTCGCGGATGGCGTAAAGCCTGCGATCGGCGGGCGCGAAATCGCCGCTGGCCGCGACGATGGCGCATCCCACGGTGCGCACGATCCGGCGGAGATCGTCCTCGGCCTGGTCGCAGCGGTATCCGGGGATCGCCTCCAGCTTGTCCAGCGTGCCGCCGGTATGGCCCAGACCCCGCCCCGAGATCATGGGAACGAACATGCCCCGCGCGGCAAGCAAGGGGGCCAGCACAAGGCTGACCGCATCGCCGACGCCACCAGTCGAATGCTTGTCCACCACCGGCCCCGGCAAGTCCCAGTGCAGCACATGGCCCGAATCGCGCATCGCCCGGGTCAGCGCCACGCGGCCGGGCACGCCGACGCCCTTGACCAGAACCGCCATGGCGAAGGCCCCCGCCTGGGCGTCGCTGACCGATCCGTCGGCCAGCCCCTGCGCGATCAGCGCCGCGCCCGGGCCGTCCAGGCCGCGGCCGTCGCGGACCGCCGCGATGACGGGACGCGGGTCGGTCATTCCGCCTTGGCCATGTGTCCGGCGTCGAACCGCCCCGGCAGCAGCTCGCCCACCGTTGTCGCCAGCGTCGCGCCCTCGGTGGTCGCCAGCAGCACGGGCGTATGCGCCTTGCCGAATTCCGCCAGCTTCTGACGGCAGCCGCCGCAGGGCGGCACGGGCGACGGGCTGTCGGCGATCACCGCGACCTCGATCAGTTCCGTCTCGCCCGCCGCGACCATGGCGGCGATGGCTCCGGCCTCGGCGCAGGTGCCTTCGGGATAGGCGACGTTTTCCACGTTGCAGCCGCGGTAAACCGCGCCCGACGCGCCTCGGACGGCCGCGCCGACCTTGAAGCGGGAATACGGAACATAGGCCATTTCGCGCACCTCGCGGGCGGCATCCAGCAGCGACATCCGTTATTCTCCATCAGTTCGATCATCAGTTTTGCGCAGGGTTGCCGCCAACGCAAGCCGAAGGCTTCTGTTCCCCGCCCGGGAAATGGTTTAACGGTCAACTAATTCACAGACCGAGGGGGAAAAGATGGAAGAACGCAGGCAGGACAATGCCCGGCAAGAGGCGCTGGATTATCACGAATTCCCGCGTCCGGGTAAGCTGGAGATCCGCGCGACCAAGCCGCTGGCCAACGGCCGCGACCTAAGCCGCGCCTATTCCCCCGGCGTGGCCGAGGCTTGCCTGGAAATCAAGGCCGATCCCGCCAATTCCAGCCGCTACACCTCGCGCGGGAACCTTGTGGCGGTCGTGTCGAACGGCACGGCGGTCCTGGGCCTGGGCAACATCGGGGCCGCGGCGTCCAAGCCCGTGATGGAGGGCAAGGCGGTCCTGTTCAAGAAATTCGCCAACATCGACTGCTTCGACATCGAGGTGAACGAGTCCGATCCCGAAAAGCTGGCCGACATCGTTTGCGCGCTGGAGCCGACCTTTGGCGCCGTGAACCTCGAGGACATCAAGGCGCCCGACTGCTTCATCGTCGAGAAGCTTTGCCGCGAACGGATGAACATTCCCGTGTTCCACGACGACCAGCACGGCACCGCCATCGTGGTGGGCGCGGCGGCCACCAACGCCCTGCACGTCGCGGGCAAGCGGTTCGCCGACATCAAGGTCGTCTCGACCGGCGGCGGCGCGGCGGGGATCGCCTGCCTGAACATGCTGCTGAAGCTGGGCGTCCGGCGCGAGAACGTCTGGCTGTGCGACATCCACGGGCTGGTTTACAAGGGCCGGGTCGAGGACATGACCGTCCAGAAGGCCGCCTTCGCGCAGGACACCGACGCCCGCACCCTGGCCGAGGTGATCGACGGCGCCGACCTGTTCCTGGGCTTGTCCGGCCCCGGCGTGCTGAAGCCCGACATGGTGGCCAGGATGGCGCGCCGCCCCGTCATCTTCGCGCTTGCCAACCCCACCCCCGAGATCCTGCCCGACGACGCCCGCGCCGTCGCCCCCGACGCGATCATCGCCACGGGCCGCAGCGATTTTCCGAACCAGGTGAACAACGTCCTGTGCTTCCCCTTCATCTTCCGGGGCGCGCTTGACGTGGGCGCGACCACCATCAACGCGGACATGGAACTGGCCTGCATCGAGGGCATCGCGGCCCTGGCCCGCGCCACCACCGCCGCCGAGGCCGCCGCCGCCTATCGCGGCGAGACGCTGACCTTCGGCCCCGAATACCTGATCCCCAAGCCTTTCGATCCGCGTCTGGTCGGCGTGGTCAGTTCCGCCGTGGCCCGCGCCGCGATGGAAACCGGCGTGGCGACCCGCCCCATCGCCGACCTGGAGGCCTACAAGCGCAAGCTGGACAGTTCGGTCTTCCGGTCCGCCCTGATCATGCGCCCGGTTTTCGAGGCCGCGGCCACCGCCACCCGCCGCATCGCCTTCGCCGAGGGCGAGGACGAGCGCGTCCTGCGCGCCGCCAACGCCATGCTGGAGGAAACGACCGACGTGCCGATCCTGATCGGCCGCCCCGAGGTGATCGCCATGCGCGCCGAACGCGCGGGCCTGCCGATCCGCCCCGAACGCGATTTCGAGATCGTGAACCCTGAAAACGACCCCCGTTATCGCGACTATTGGGAAACCTATCACCAGCTGATGGCCCGGCGCGGGGTCAGCCCCGACATCGCCCGCGCGATCATGCGCACCAACACCACCGCCATTGCCGGCGTCATGGTCCACCGGGGCGAGGCCGACAGCCTGATCTGCGGCACCTTCGGGCAATATTCGTGGCACCTGCGCTATGTCCGCGAGATCCTGGCGCGGGACGGCCTGAACCCCGTCGGCGCGCTGTCGATGATCATCCTGGAAGACGGGCCGCTGTTCATCGCGGACACCCAGTGCAACGACGATCCCACGCCGCAGCAGGTGATGGACACGGTGATGGGCGCCGCCCGTCATGTCCGCCGCTTCGGCCTGACCCCGAAAATCGCGCTTTGCTGCCATTCGCAGTTCGGAAACCTCGACACCTATACGGGCCGCAAGATGCGCGAGGCCATGGCCCTGCTGGACGCCCGGAAGCCCGACTTCATGTATGACGGCGAAATGCACGTGGACTCGGCGCTCAGCCCGGAACTGCGGGAACGGATCTTCCCCGGCTCGCGGCTCGAGGGGGTGGCGAACGTGCTGGTTTTCGCGGGCACCGACGCCGCATCGGGCGTGCGCAACGCGCTGAAGATGCGCGCCAACGGGCTGGAGGTCGGGCCGATCCTGATGGGCATGGGCAACCGCGCCCATATCGTCACCCCCTCCATCACCACGCGCGGCTTGCTGAACATGAGCGTTCTCGCCGGAACCCCGGTCGCCCATTACAGTTGATCACCGGCGCCGGGCGATTCGGCTGATGACCGCCCGGCGCGCCGCAACTGCATTGCCGCATTTGCAAAACCGACGCGCCCGCATGGCCTGGTTTGCAGCTTTTTGCGGTTTGCAAACCAAGGCAGGCGTCATCTGCTGTATTTTGCCGCGGGCTTCCGACCTGTCCCGCTAACATTGTTGCGCGAACCCCGCTCGGCTTCGTAACACATGCGGCAGGAGTGAGGAGACACCACCATGTCGTATCGCGACATCTATGCCGCCTGGCAGGCAGACCCCGAAGCCTTCTGGCTGGACGCCGCCCGCAGGATCGACTGGGACCGTCCGCCAAGCCGCGCCTTCTTCGACCAGGGACCGGCGGGGGAATGGTTCGCGGACGGAATGCTGAACGCCTGCTGGAACGCCGTGGACCGCCATGTCGAGGCCGGGCGCGGCGACCAGCTTGCCATCATCCACGACAGCCCGATCACCCGGTCCTATCGCGGCATCACCTATGGCGAACTGCGCGACCGCGTGGCCAGCCTTGCGGGCGCCCTGCGCGCCAAGGGCATCGGAAAGGGCGACCGGGTCATCATCTACATGCCCATGGTCCCCGAGGCGCTGGAAGCGATGCTGGCCTGCGCGCGACTGGGCGCGATCCATTCCGTCGTCTTTGGCGGCTTCGCGGCGCATGAACTGGCGGTCCGCATCGACGACGCTACGCCCAAGGCGATCATCGCGGCGTCGTGCGGGTTGGAACCGGGGCGCATCGTCCCCTACAAGCCGCTGCTCGACCGCGCGATCGAGGAAGCCGCCCACAAGCCCGATTTCTGCGTCATCTTCCAGCGAGAGCAAGAGGTGGCGCATCTGGTCCCCGGCCGCGACGTGGCCTGGCACAGCTTTCAGTACGGCGTAAAGCCCGCCGAATGCGTCCCGGTCGAAGGCAACCACCCCGCTTACGTGCTTTACACCTCGGGCACCACGGGCCAGCCGAAAGGAGTGGTGCGCCATACCGGCGGGCATCTGGTCGCGCTCGCCTGGTCGATGAAGAACGTCTACGACATCGAGGCGGGCGACGTGTTCTGGGCGGCGTCGGACGTGGGTTGGGTCGTGGGCCACAGCTATATCTGCTATGGCCCGCTGACCGTGGGCGCGACCACCATCGTCTTCGAGGGCAAGCCCGTGGGCACCCCCGACGCCGCCGCCTATTGGCGGGTGATCCAGAACCACCGCGTCAAAAGTGTCTTCAGCGCCCCCACCGCGATCCGCGCCATCCGCCGCGAGGATCCCGACGGCAAGCTGATCGGCGACTACAACCTGCGCCACTTCAAGGCCCTGTATCTGGCGGGCGAGCGCGCCGACCCCGACACCATCCGCTGGGCCGAGGAAAAGCTGGGCGTGCCGGTGATCGACCACTGGTGGCAGACCGAGACCGGCTGGCCCATCGTCGCCAACCCGCTCGGGATCGAGTTGCTGCCCGTCAAGCACGGCAGCCCCTCGGTCGCGCTGCCGGGCTATGACGTGCAGATCCTGGACGAGGCGGGCCACCCGCTCCCCGCAGGCACCCTGGGCGCGGTGGCGATCAAGCTGCCTTTGCCGCCGGGCACCCTGCCGACCCTGTGGAACGCCGAGGACCGGTTCCGCAAGTCCTACCTGTCGCATTTTCCCGGCTATTACGAGACCGGCGACGCGGGCTGTATCGACAAGGACGGGTATCTCTACATCATGGCCCGCACCGACGACGTGATCAACGTCGCGGGCCACCGCCTGTCCACCGGCGCGATGGAGGAGGTGCTGTCCGCCCATCCCGCCGTCGCCGAATGCGCCGTGATCGGCGTGGCCGACAGCCTCAAGGGGCAGATGCCGCTGGGTTTCCTGTGCCTCAAGAAGGGCACGAACACCCCCGACGCCCAGGTCGTGCAAGAGGTCGTGGGCATGGTCCGCGACCGGATCGGCCCGGTTGCGGCCTTCAGAACGGCCTGCGTCGTGGACCGCCTGCCCAAGACCCGCTCGGGCAAGATCCTGCGCGCCACGATGGTCAAGATCGCGGATGGTCAGCCTTTCAAGACCCCCGCCACCATCGACGACCCGGCCATCCTGGACGAGATCGCCCTGGCCCTGCGCGCCGTCGGTTATCCGCGGCACGCCTAACAAAAATTTCTCGAACCTCCGGCCCGCATTTGCGTTGCGGTGTCGGAGGCGAGCATGACCAAGAAAACCCTTCATGTCCTTGACCATGTCCATCTTCGGTCGGTGAATCTCGATAAGGCGATCGTCTTCTACCGGGCGGTCTTCGAGGCTCTGGGCCTGAGCAAGGAAGTCCGAGGCGGACGGGATTGGCTGGAGTTGGACGGCTTCTATCTGGACCAGGCCGATGCCAATGCACCGTCCAGCCGGATCCACCTGGCCTTTATCGCCAATTCGCGCGAGGAGGTGCAGGCCTTTCACGCCGCCGGGCTGAGGGCGGGGGGCACGGACAATGGCGCACCGGGCTTGCGCGACTATCATCCCGGCTATTACGCCGCCTTTGTCCTGGACCCGGACGGCAACAACATCGAGGTGAAGTTCGACGAAGAAACCGGCTAGCCCAGGTCCGCGCCCAAGCCCCGCATCAAGGGCAGGAAGTCCGGGAAGGACGTGGCGATCGGCCCGCCGTCGTCGATGGAAACCGGCGCCCCGGCCGCAAGACCCAGCACAAGGAAAGACATGGCGATTCGGTGATCCAGATGCGTGATCGCCGTGCCGCCGCCCGGCACCCGGGCCATGCCGTGAACTGTCAGGCTGTCCCGGGTTTCCTCGACCGTCACGCCATTGGCCTCCAGCCCCCGCGCCATGGCGTCGATCCGGTCGCTTTCCTTCACGCGCAGCTCCGCCACGCCGTTCATCACCGTTGTGCCCTCGGCAAAGGCCGCGATCACGGACAGCACCGGAAATTCGTCGATCATGCTGGCCGCGCGTTCGGCCGGAACGGTGACGCCCTTCAGCGGGCCGTGACGGACCACCAGGTCGGCCACCGGCTCGCCCCCTTCCTCGCGCGGGTCTTCAAAGGCGATGTCCGCGCCCATCTCCAGCAAGGTGACGTAAAGCCCGTCGCGCGTCGGATTGCGGCTGACGCCGGGCACCCGGATCTCGGATCCGGGCACGATCAGGGCGGCGGCGACCGGAAAGGCCGCGCTGGACGGATCGCGCGGCACGGCGACGGGCTGCGCCCGCAGGTCCGGGCGGCCTTGCAGCGTGATCACATGTCCTTCGGCGGTGGTCTCGGTGCGGATCTCGGCGCCGAAGCCCGCAAGCATCCGTTCGGAATGATCGCGGGTCGGTTCCGCCTCGATCACCACCGTCTCGCCCGGGACGTTGAGGACCGCCAGCAGGATCGCCGACTTGATCTGCGCGCTGGCGACCGGGGTGCGATACCGGACGGGCAGCGGATCGGCCGCGCCTTCGATGGTGATCGGCAGCCGCCCGCCGTCGCGCGCGGCGATCCGGGCGCCGAACAGCGCCAGCGGATCGGTGACGCGGGCCATCGGGCGGCGCGACAGGCTGGCATCGCCCGCAAAGGTCGCGGTGATGGGCGTTGTGGCCATCGCCCCCATGATCAGCCGCACCCCGGTTCCCGAATTGCCGCAGTCGATCACGCCCTCGGGTTCGGAAAATCCGCCGACGCCCACCCCATGAACGGACCATTCGCCGGTCCCCAGCCGGTCCACCTGCGCGCCGAATGCCGCCATGGCCTTTGCCGTGTCCAGCACGTCCTGACCTTCCAGCAATCCCGTGATCCGCGTCTCGCCCACCGACAGCGCGCCCAGGATCAGCGCGCGGTGGCTGATCGACTTGTCGCCCGGCACCTGGGCCACACCCCGCAGGGGGCCGCTGCGGCGGGCGGTCATCGGGCGGGGATCAGTGGAATGAGACATGGGCACACCTGTTGATTGCGCAGGTCTTTTACCGCTGGCGCGTGGCCTCTGCCACCCCTAGAACGGCGGAACGGAGGCCCCCATGAACGAACTGGATGCGCTGCGGGCGCTGGCGGAGACCGGCAAGGCCGAACAGATGCTGGCCTATCACAAGGCGGCGCGGACCTATCTGGGGGTATCGAACCCGCAGATCGACGCACTGGTGGCGGAATGGCGCGCGTCCCGCGATCTGGACGGGCGCATCGCCCTGGCCCGCGACCTGTGGGCCAGCGACATCCACGAGGCGCGGATCGCCGCGGCCAAGCTGCTGACCCAGGCCCGCATCCGCCCCGACCAGGCCGCGTGGGCGCTGATTGCCGGATGGGTGCCGCAGTTCGACGGCTGGGCCATTGCCGATCACGCGACGATCGCGGGACAGAAACGGCTGGTGGCCGATCCCGCCCGGCTGGATCAGGCGGAAACCTGGCTGGACCACCCGAACCCCTGGACCCGCCGCGCGGCCCTGGTGGGCACCCTGCCCTGGGCCAAGCTGAACAACCCCAAGCCCGGCGACCTGGCGGCGCGCGAGCGCGTTCTGGACTGGGCCGCGCGGCTGGCGGACGACCGCCACACCTTTATCCAGAAGGCCATCGCCTGGTGGCTGCGCGATCTTTCGAAACGCGACGCGCCCCGCGTCCGGGCCTTTCTGGCCGATCACGGGGCGCGGATGAAGCCCTTTGCGCGCAAGGAATCCCTGCGGCTGGTTCAGGACCGATAAACCTCGATCGTCGGCAGGTCGGTCAGCGACACCCCCAGCAGCTGCAACGCGGGCAGAGAGACCTGAGATCCGCCGCTGGCGGGACCATCCAGCGGTATCAGATCGACCTTGGCCGACTTGCCCGTCGCCGGATCCACGATCCGCCCGATGCCGCGGTCCTTGACCAGCGGCGTCTTGATCCAGAACCCGCCTTCGGTCGGATCGCCCAGCGAGGCGATGGTGCTGCCCAGCTTCGTTTCGGCGGCCTCGGCCGGTTGCGCGGCGGCGGCGCGCTGCTCGGGCGTCGTTGTGTCCAGTTGGGCCGCGGTTGCGCGGGCCGCCGGACGCGGCGCGGGCGCGCGGGTCACGGCCGCTGCGGCGGCAGCCTGTTCGGTTGTCATCTGCGTCTGCGGGGCGGCAGCGGTGCGGCTGGCCGTCATCGCCCCCTGGGTGCAGCCCGCCAACAGGCCCGCGGTCAGGATCATCGCCGGGGCGGCGGTGGTGAAACGCATGGATTGTCCCTTCTGTCCCTTATTCAGCTTCAACCTAGTCTGCATAACGCGCGCCCGTCCACAACCAGTCGCCGCTTGTCTGCGACCGCCAGCACGCCTAGATTAAGACCATGCAACAGGCGGCACCCCTTATCGACCCCTTCGCGCGGCCGATCACCTATCTGCGGGTATCGGTAACGGACCGCTGCGATTTCCGCTGCGTTTACTGCATGGCCGAACACATGCAGTTCCTGCCCAAGGCCGAGCTTCTGACGCTGGAGGAACTGGAGCGTTTGTGCGGCGCCTTTGTCGGCCTTGGCGTCCGCAAGCTGCGCATCACGGGCGGCGAACCCTTGGTGCGGCGCAACATCATGACCTTTTTCCGTTCCATGTCGCGCCACCTGGGCGCGGGCCTGGACGAACTGACCCTGACCACGAACGGCAGCCAGCTTGGCCGACACGCCGGAGAGCTGGCGGACTGCGGCGTCCGGCGGGTCAATGTCTCGCTGGATACGCTCGACCCCGACAAGTTCGCGGCCATCACCCGATGGGGTCGGCTGCCGCAGGTGCTCGACGGCATCCGGGCCGCCACCGCCGCAGGGCTGCGCGTCAAGATCAACGCCGTCGCGCTGAAGGGCGTGAACGACAGCGAACTGTTCGATCTGGTCCGCTGGTGCGGCGACGAAGGCCACGACCTGACCTTTATCGAGGTCATGCCCATGGGCGACCTGGGCAACGAGGATCGGCTGGACCAATACTGGCCGCTGTCCGACCTGCGCGCGCGGCTGGCCGAACGCTTCACGCTGCTGGATCTTGCCGAACGCACGGGCGGTCCTGCCCGCTATGTCCGCTTGCAGGAAACCGGTCAGAAGATCGGGTTCATCACGCCGCTGACGCATAACTTCTGCGAAAGCTGCAACCGCGTGCGCGTCACCTGCACGGGCGAGCTTTACATGTGCCTGGGCCAGGAAGACCGCGCCGATCTGCGCGCTCCGCTGCGGAGGTCGGCCGACGATGCGGTCTTGAAGGACGCCATCCGCGCGGCCATCGCCCGCAAGCCCAAGGGACACGATTTCGACTATTCGCGCCAGACCGTCGCCGGCCAGATGAGCCGCCACATGAGCCACACGGGCGGCTGAGGACTTCTTCTTCGCCGAAATATCCGGCCGGAATCCGTGGGGCGGAGCTTCGCCCGTTGGTCGCTGAAAAGATCCGCCGGACCTTTCCCGTGCGCTCCTCACCCCTCGACGCCGCGGGACGCGATCACTCCGCGGCGGTTTGCGTGGCCTCGGCCTCGATCTTCTCGGCACGTTCCTCGACCAGCCGCACGATATGGTCGATCATCTGCTCGTTCGTCATCTTGTGGCTCTGCCGCCCGGCCAGATAGACCATGCCGCTGCCCGCCCCGCCGCCGGTGAAACCGATATCCGTCATCAGCGCCTCGCCCGGCCCGTTGACCACGCAGCCGATGATCGACAGAGACATGGGCGTCTTGATGTGCTCAAGGCGCTTTTCCAAGGCTTCCACGGTCCTGATGACATCGAACCCCTGCCGCGCGCAGGACGGGCACGAGATGATCTGCACCCCCCGCGTCCGCAGGCCCAGCGACTTGAGGATCTCGAAGCCGACCTTCACCTCCTCGACCGGATCGGCGGAAAGGCTGACGCGGATCGTGTCGCCGATGCCCATCCACAGCAGGTTGCCCAGGCCGATGGCGGATTTCACCGTGCCGCCCACGAAGCCGCCCGCCTCGGTGATGCCCAGATGGATCGGGGCGTCGGTCGCGTCCGCCAACTGCTGATAGGCGGCGGCGGCCAGGAACACGTCGCTGGCCTTCACGCTGATCTTGAATTCGTGGAAATCGTTGTCTTGCAGGATCCTGATGTGATCCAGCCCGCTTTCGACCATCGCATCCGGACAGGGCTCGCCGTATTTCTCCAGCAGATGCCGTTCCAGCGACCCGGCATTGACGCCGATGCGGATCGAACAGCCGTGATCCTTGGCGGCCCTGATCACCTCGCGCACGCGCGCCGCATCGCCGATATTGCCGGGGTTGATGCGCAGGCAGGCCGCGCCCGCCTCGGCCGCCTCGATGGCGCGCTTGTAGTGGAAATGGATGTCGGCCACGATCGGCACCGGGCTTTCGCGGCAAATCTCGCGCAGGGCCCGCGTGGTTTCCTGGTCCGGCGCGGAAATCCGCACGATGTCGGCGCCCGCGTCGGCGGCGCGGATCACCTGGTCCAGCGTGGCGCGCACGTCATGGCCGTCCGTGTTGGTCATGGTCTGCACGCTGATCGGCGCATCGCCCCCCACGGGAACGCGGCCCACCATGATCTGTCGGGATTTCCGCCGCTCGATGTTGCGCCAGGGACGGATGGGGTTCAGCGACATGGATGCCTCCGCGGGTTCGCCCCTTGCAGATAAGCCATCCCGGCCAGGGCGGCAACCGCCGCACGGGGCTTTGATCGTTCAGGCAGGCAGCCGCAAGGCCGTCATCACCGTCGCCAACGTGCTGCGCGGCAGCATCAGCAGCATCTTGCCCTCGATCCGCAGGGTCACGACGCCGTTCGCAATGTTGGACGTGCCGACCCGCCCGCCCGGCGCGAACTCGATCCCCTCGATGGGCCATTCCAGCCCCGTGCTGATCCCGCGCGCCGGCCCCATCGGATACAGCGACACCCGCGTCCCCGGCATCAGCGGCAGGGTCAGCCTGGGCGGCGCGACAAACACCACGTCGTCCGAGGTCAGCAGGATCACAAAGGGCCGGGGGGTGAAGGCCATGGTGGTCAGCGCCGACAGCGTGTGATCCAGCCGCAGCCCCGCAAAGCCCACGGCCATCACGAATGGCGCGGCGATGCGGGTCAGGCATTTGGTGAAATCGGTGCTGTCCTGCTCGGCGACTTGGTGGATCCGTCCCGCCGGGATCAGCCTTTGCGCCCCGGGCGAGATGCTGTCCAGATCGCCGATCACCCAGTCGGGCGGCTGGCCCAGGGCCAGCGCCCGGTCAGCCCCGCCGTCCGCCGCCACAAGGGTGGGCGCCACCGCCAAGGCGGTCTGCAAGTCGTAAGGCGTGGCCGTGCCGCCCCCGATCACCGTCACCCCCCGGTCCGAGATGACCAGCGGCGGGATCATTCCCCGCGCCCGATGCCGGAAAACACCCGCTTGAAGGGCAGAACCCAAAGGATGCCGAGGCCCACATAAAGGGCCACCTCGATCAGGATCGGCTGGCGTCCGAACCGCGCGTCCATCCAGTTCACCAGACTGACGGCCGCCACGACATAAAGCGGCATCCCGACAACCAGGATCAGCAGCGACAGCCTCTTGCGCGTCTTCAGGTTCATCCGCCGCTCCTGTTCACCTTTGCCCAAATATCCCACGGGGGTCCGGGGGTGTGAAACCCCCGGGCTGCGGCCTCAGTCCGCGAACGGATCCGTGACCAGGATCGTATCGTCCCGTTCGGGACTGGTCGAGAGCAGCGCGACCGGGCACTGGATCAGCTCCTCGACCCGGCGAACGTACTTGATCGCCTCCGCCGGAAGATCGGCCCAGCTGCGCGCCCCCTGGGTCGACTCCTGCCAGCCCTCCATTTCCTCATAGATGGGCGTGACCTTGGCCTGCAACGCGGCGGCGGTCGGCAGATAGTCGTATCTCACCCCGTCGATCTCGTAGCCAACGCAGATCTTCAGCGTCTCGAACCCGTCCAGCACGTCCAGCTTGGTCAGGGCGATGCCGTTCACACCGCTGATGGCGCAGGTCTGGCGCACTAGAACCGCGTCAAACCAGCCGCAGCGGCGCTTGCGCCCCGTGACGGTGCCGAACTCGTGGCCGCGTTCGCCAAGGCGCTGGCCGTCGGCGTCGTGCAGCTCGGTCGGGAACGGCCCCTCGCCCACGCGGGTAGTGTAGGCCTTGACGATCCCCAGCACGAAGCCGATGGCCGACGGTCCCATCCCGGTCCCCGATGCCGCCGCACCCGACATGGTCGTGGAACTGGTGACATAGGGATAGGTGCCGAAGTCGATGTCCAACAGGCTGCCCTGCGCCCCTTCGAACAGGATGCGCTTTCCGGCCTTGCGCGCATCGGCCATGATCTTCCACACCGGCTGGGCATAGGGCAGCAGCTTCGGCGCCACCTCCATCAGCCTGGCCTTCAGTTCCGCCCGGTCGATGGGTTCCGCGCCAAGCCCCTGGCGCAGCGCGTCGTGATGGGCCAGCAGCCGGTCCAGGCGCGCGTCCAGGGTTTCCTCGTCGCCTAGGTCGGCCATGCGGATCGTGCGGCGGCCCACCTTGTCCTCGTAGGCCGGGCCGATGCCGCGCCCGGTGGTGCCGATCTTGGCCTTGCCCGCGGCTTCCTCGCGCAGCTTGTCAAGATCCTGATGCAGGGGCAGGATCAGCGGGGTGTTTTCCGCGATCATCAGGTTCTCGGTCGATATCCTGACGCCCTGCGCCGACAGCTTGTCGATCTCGGAAAACAGCGCCCAGGGGTCCAGCACCACGCCGTTGCCGATCACCGCCAGCTTGCCCTCGCGCACGATCCCCGACGGCAGCAGCGACAGCTTGAAGACCGTGTTGCCGATGACCAGCGTGTGCCCGGCATTGTGGCCGCCCTGAAAGCGGGCGATCACGTCGGCCCGCTCGCTCAGCCAATCGACGATCTTGCCCTTGCCCTCGTCGCCCCATTGCGCGCCGACAACCACCACATTGGCCATGAACGGTCCTTCCATTCCCCGAAAAAGTCCGGGGCCGGGTCTAGCGCAAGGGCGGGCCGGGGGAAAGCAGCGATTTGCCGCCCTTTTCCTTTCGGCCCGCAGCGATTAGGGTCTTCGGCGGATTGGAAAGGTGCGGGCATGTCGTTTTTCACCAAATTGCGCGAACGGCTGACGCGGTCGTCTTCGAAGATCGGAGAAGGGCTGGACGACATCGTCGAGGCCGCGCCCGAGGCTGCCCCCGCCCCGGCGCCCGCCCCTTCGGGCGGGATCGTGGGACGCCTGTTCGGCACCGCCCCCGCCACGCGCCCCGAGGAGCCGCGCCGCGCCCTCGACGACGAGATGCTCGAGGAACTGGAGGACATGCTTGTCCAGGCGGACCTGGGCGTCGAAACCGCCTTGCGCGTGACGGCCAACATCGCCGAGGGCCGGATGGGCCGCCGGGTGTCGTCCACCGAACTCAAGGAGCTTCTGGCGGGCGAGATCGCCCGGATCATGACCCCCGTGGCCCGCCCCCTGCCCCTTTATCCGAAAAAGCCGCAGGTGGTCCTGGTCGTGGGCGTCAACGGCGCGGGCAAGACCACCACCATCGGCAAGCTTGCCAGCCAGTTCCGCGCGGCGGGCAAGTCGGTGATGATCGCGGCGGGCGACACCTTCCGCGCCGCCGCCGTGGAACAGTTGCAGATCTGGGGCCAGCGGGCGGGCGTGCCGGTGATGGTCGCGGCCCAGGGCAGCGACCCTGCCAGCCTTGCCTTCGACGCCATGACCCGGGCCGAAGCCGAGGGCGCCGACCTGCTGATGATCGACACGGCCGGCCGCTTGCAGAACCGCCAGGATCTGATGGAGGAACTGGCCAAGATCGTCCGCGTGATCCGCAAGAAGGATCCGGGCGCGCCGCACAACACGCTTCTGGTGCTGGATGCAACCACCGGCCAGAACGCGCTCAATCAGGTGGAAACATTCCGCCAGCTGGCCGATGTCTCGGGCCTGGTGATGACGAAGCTGGACGGAACCGCGCGCGGCGGCGTGCTGGTGGCGCTTGCCGATCGTTTCGGCCTGCCGATCCATGCCATCGGCGTCGGCGAGCAGATCGACGATCTGGACGCCTTCGACGCGAACGACTTCGCCCGCGCGCTGGTCGGGCTGTAGGGCGGCCGGCAGGGTTAAAAGCCCCGCCCGGCCGCAAGCGGCAAAGGCCGGATGCCGATCATCCGGCCAGCCATCCCGTCAAAGGCTGTCGGCGATCGGCGAGCCGTCCTTTTCCTGAAGCAACTGCCCTGCATTGGCGGCATCGGCCGACAGCCACAGCTTGCCCCCGTCGACTGACGCGACATCCGCCAGGGGGAGGTAATGGTGATGGTCCTTCGACTGCCCGTGCGCCTCGTCCTTGCGGGTCAGCTTGATGCGGTCGCCGTCCAGATGGTCCACCTTGCCCACATGCACGCCATCGGCACCGACGACTTCCATATGCTCCTTGATCTGGCTCGAGTCGATCATCGCAAATCCTCCGTTTTCACCCGCCCGCCCGGGCGGCACCGTGGTAACGTCCGGTCCGGCGGATTCGATCCATTCCAAAAGCAAGGCGTCGTTTGTCTAACCGTCCTTATCCTTCCGCCAGAAGGGACAGGAACGCCCGGACCTCAGCCGTTTCAGCGGCGGCGCGGTTGGCGAACAGCGTTGCCTGGCTGGCAAGGATCAGGGCGTCGGGAAGGATTTTGAGGTGATTGGCCCGCAGGGTTTCGCCCGAACTGGTGATGTCCGCAATCGCTTCGGCGGTCTGGTTGGCGACCGTGCCTTCGGTCGCGCCCTGGGAATCCACCAGTTGATAATCCGCGACCTCGTGGCCAGCCAGCCATGCCCGGACCAGCCGGTGATACTTGGTGGCGATCCGCAGGCGGAAGCCGTGCGCGGCGCGGAAATCGCGGGCGATGGCCGCGAAATCGTCCAGGTTTTCGCAATCCCGCCAGCAATCGGGCACCGCCAGGATCAGGTCGGCATGGCCAAAGCCCATGGGCGCCACCTCGGCCACGTCGGACCGCCAGCCCGCCAGCTTCTCGCGCACCAGATCGGTGCCGGTCACGCCAAGCTCGATCCGGCCCGCGGCCAGTTCGCGCGGGATCTCGCCCGCCGACAGCAGGACAAGCGACACGCCGTCGGCGCCCTGCACCCGGCCCGCGTATTCGCGGTCCGAGCCGCTGCGCGACAAGGCCACCCCCCGGGCGGCGAACCAGTCGAAGGTCTGTTCCATCAGCCGCCCCTTGGACGGCACGCCCAGCCGGATCATGCGGCCTCCAGTTCGGCAATTAGGCCCGGACGGATGATGCCGCCCACCGCCGGAATGGCGCGCCCGCCCCGCCCCAGCACGGCGGTCAGCGCGTCGTATCGCCCGCCCGTCGCGACGGGCGGCCAGTCTGCGCGCCCTTGCGCCAGAAAGCTGAAGGTGAAGCCGTCGTAATATTCCATCGTGCGGTGACCGTGGCTTGCGTCGAACAGGACGGCTTCGGGCGCGACGCCCAGATCCGACAGCATCCCCGACCGTTCCCCGACACGGCCGATGACGGGTTCAAGGTCCGGCCATTCCCGCGCCAGGTCCGACAGTTGCGCCAAGGCGTCCGGGATCGGGGCGCTGATGGAGAACAGCCGGTCCAGCCGCGCGGTCCAGACCGGATCAAGCGGCGCGGCCTTCTGATCGGCGATCAGCCGGGCCATGCGCCGCTTCATCTCGGCTTCGGACCGCAGCCCGGCCCAGGGGGCGGCGCTTTTGGCAAAGGTGCGCGGGGCTGCGGGCCGCGAAAACCGCTCCAGCAGCCGCCCGAACCGGCCCGGCCGCCAGACATGATGCAGCAAAGCCTCGCGCCGGGCGTCCGACAGCGGCAGCGCGCGGACGGCATTCATCACCAGCCCCATGTCGCCCGTCACGGCGCGCAGCCCATAGGGCGCCAGCAGCCGGTGGAACAGCGCGAAGACCTCGGCGTCGGCCTGGCGGTCGTGGGCGAACAGTTCGAACCCCGCTTGGAGGTATTCGTTGTCGCGCGGGTTTGCCGGCCGCTCCTCGCCGGGATCCTGCTTGCGGAACACCTCGCCCAGATAGCAATAGCGGGCGGGTTCCGCGCCCCCCGCCATGTGCATCTGCACCACCGGCACGGTGAAGTCGGGCCGCAGCATCACCTCGCCCCGCAAGGGATCGGTCGAGGTATAGGCGCGGGCGCGAATATCCTCGCCATACAGGTCCAGCAGCGTATCGGCGGGCAGAAGGATGTCGGGCGCGACCTCGACCGCGCCCGCCCCGCGGAAGGCCGACAGGAACCGCTGGCCGACGGCCTGCTTGTCGCGCTTGGAGATCATCCGACGATCCGCCGCACTTCCGCGACCAGATCGGCGCGGGGCACCTCGGTCTGGGCGGGCTGCGCCTTCCATTCGTCAAGGCTGGCTTCGGCCGCGATGCGCGCGCCCAGAACCAGATCCTTGACCTGCACGACGCCCCGCGCGGCCTCGTCCCCGCCCTGGATGATCGCAACCGGCGCGCCGCGCTTGTCGGCGTATTTCAACTGGTTGCCGAAGTTCTTGGGGTTGCCCAGATAAACCTCGGCCCGGATGCCCGCCGCGCGCAGGTCCGCCGCCATCGCCTGGTAATCCGCCATCCGGTCCCGGTCCATGACGGTGACGACCACCGGTCCCTGCGCCTGCGTGCCGGCCAGCCCCCTGGCGCGCAGCGCGGCCAGCAGCCGGTCCACGCCGATGCTGACCCCGGTCGCGGGCACCTTCTGGCCCGTGAAGCGTTCAACCAGCCCGTCATAGCGCCCGCCGCCCGCGACGGACCCGAACTGCCGCTTGCGGCCCTTGTCGTCCAGGATCTCGAAGGTCAGTTCGGCCTCGAAGACCGGACCGGTGTAATAGCCCAGGCCGCGCACGACCGAGGGGTCGATGACCGCCCGATCCTCGGCCACGCCCATGGCCGCCAGCATTCCGGCGATCTCGGCCAGCTCCTCCACGCCCTCGGCCCCGATGGCCGATGCGCCGACCGCTGCGCGGAGGTTCTCCAAGGTTGCGGCGTTGTCCGCCCCTTTCGAGGTCAGGAAGGCCAGCACCGGCGCGGCCTGCGTCTCGGACAGGCCCACGCCCTCGATCACCGCGCCGCTGTCGTCCTTGCGGCCCGTGGTCAGCAGCGCCAGCACGCCGTCGCGGCCCACCTTGTCGAACTTGTCGATCTGGCGCAGCACGTCGTCGGCCCGGTCGGGGCGAACCCCGGCCGCTTCCAGGACGCCGTTCAGCACCTTGCGGTTGTTGATCCGCACCAGATAGTCGCCGCGCGCGATGCCCACGGCCTCCAGCGCATCGGCCAGCATCGCGCAGATCTCGGCATCCGCCGCGACGGACGCGGACCCCACCGTATCCGCGTCGCATTGATAGAACTGCCGGAACCGCCCCGGCCCCGGCTTCTCGTTGCGCCAGACCGGCCCCATGGCATAGCGCCGATAAGGCGAGGGCAGATCGTTGCGGAACTGCGCCGCCACCCGCGCCAAGGGCGCCGTCAGGTCATAGCGCAGCGCCAGCCAGTCGCCCGACCCGCCGCCGGGAACGGCGTCCTCCTGCCAGGCGAACACCCCGGCATTGGGACGGTCCACGTCGGGCAGGAACTTGCCCAGGGCCTCGACCGTCTCGACGGCGCTGGTTTCCAGGGGATCGAATCCATGGCGGTGATAGATTTCGGCGATCCGGTCCAGCATCGCCTTGCGTTCGGTCACGTCCGCGCCGAAATAGTCGCGAAAGCCCTTGGGCGTGTCCGCCTTGGGACGGGGCTGTTTTTTCTGATCTTTCGCCATGGTCCTGCCTTTCCGGCCAAATCCGTGGCTGCCTTAACCGAAGGGGCCGATATGGACAAGGATACCGAGACGCGAATTCTCGCAGCCGAAGAAGCGCTGGCGCATCTGACGCGCGTGACCGACGACCTGCACGAGGTCATCGCCCGCCAGGACGCCGAGATCGCCCTGCTGACCCGCCGGGTCGAGATGCTGATGCGCTTCGCCGCCGAACAGCAGGCCGATGCCGAAGGCTCGATCCCCCTGGCCGACCAGCGCCCGCCGCACTGGTAGGCGGCAGGGCTTCTTCTTTGCAGCAAATACCCCCGGGGGGGACGCGCGGAACGCGCTTGGGGGGCAGGCGGCCCCCCGGCCAGGCTGCCTATCCGCGCATCCGGCGGAACAGGCTCGCCAGATGCTCGGTGGACGCATCGTGGCCCGGCGCGCTCTCGCCTTTCAGCAGCGGCCCGACCTTCAGCGCCAGTTCCTTGCCAAGCTCGACCCCCCACTGGTCGAAGCTGTTGATGCTCAGGATCACGCCTTCGACGAACACGCGATGTTCATACAGCGCGACGATCTGGCCCAGGGCAAAGGGCGTCAGCTTCTCGATCAGCAGCGTGGTCGAGGGGCGGTTTCCAGGAAACACCCGGTGACGCGCCTGCCGGTCCAGTTCCGCGCCTTCCAGTCCCTTGGCCCGCATCAGCGCGCGCGCCTCGTCCAGCGTGCGGCCGCGCATCAGGGCCTCGGATTGCGCAAGGCAGTTCGCGGCCAGCAGGATGTGATGGTGCGCCAGATCATCCTCGTGGCCGCGCGCGGCCAGGATGAATTCGCAAGGCACCGGCGTCGTGCCCTGGTGGATCAGCTGGTAAAAGGCGTGCTGGCCGTTGGTGCCCGGCTCGCCCCAGACGACCGGGCCGGACACGACGGTCAGGTCGGACCCGTCCATGGCGACGCGCTTGCCGTTCGATTCCATTTCCAGCTGTTGCAGATAGGCCGGCAGCCGCATCAGGCGGTTGTCGTAGGGCAGCACCGCGCGGGTCGGATAGCTGCAGATCTGGTGGTGCCATATGCCCACCAGGGCCAGCAGCACCGGCAGGTTTTCCGCCAAGGGCGCGCTGCGGAAATGCGCGTCCATCGCAGCGGCGCCCGCCAGGAACTCGTCGAACCGCTCGTCCCCGATGGCCAGCATCAGCGACAGCCCGATCGGACCCCAGACGGAATAGCGCCCGCCGACCCAATCCTCGAACCCGAAAACGCGCGACGGGTCGATGCCGAACTCCGCCGTCCTGCCCGCGGCCGAGGACAGCGCCACGAATTGCGCCGCCGGGTCGGTCACGACACGGCCCATCCAGTCGCGCGCGGTTTGGGCGTTGGTCATCGTCTCGATGGTGGTGAAGGTCTTGGACGCCACGATCACCAGGGTCGTCGCCGGATCCAGGCCCTTCAGGGTGTCGGCGATGTCGGCGCCGTCCACGTTGCTGACGAAATGGCAGCGCGGCCCGTCGTGATAGGGCGCCAGGGCAAGAACGGCCATACAGGGGCCAAGGTCGGACCCGCCGATGCCGATATTGACCACGTCCGTGATGGCGCCGCCCTGCCCCGTGAAGGCGCCGGACCGCACGTCGCGGGCGAAATCGGCCATGCGGTCATGCGTTTCGCGCACGGCGGGCATCACATCCTGGCCGTCCACCGTCACGCTGCCGCGCAGGTTGCGCAAGGCGGTATGAAGAACGGCGCGGCCTTCGGTCTCGTTGATCTTCTCACCCGCGAACATCGCCTCGCGTCGGCCCGCCACGTCCGCGCCTTCCGCCAATTCGACCAGCAGATCGCGCGCGCCCGCGTCGATGGCCGTCTTGGACCAGTCGAAAACCAGGCCGTCGGCCTCGGTGCAGAAGGCGCGGGCGCGGGCCGGATCGGCATCGAACAGGTCGGCGATGTGGGTCTCGCCCTGCGCCTGCCGATGGGATTTCAGGCGGGTCCAGATCTCTGTCATGTGGGAAAGGCTCCTATTCGGCCCAATGAACGGTGGCGTTGTCCAGAAAGGCGCGGATCGGCGCCTCGAGCGGGTCGAGCTTCTGCGCCCGCTCCAGCGCCCCACGCTTTTCCGGGCCCATGATCAGGACATGGACATTCATCGCGTCGGCCAGGGCCGGGCGGGTCAGGGTGATGCGCGGCTCCTCGGCGCCTTCGGCGCGGATCGGCAGAACCAGGGGGGCGTCGGATGCCAGCCCCTCGGCCAAGCGGTCGGCGCCGGGGAACAGGCTCGCTGTATGCATGTCGTTGCCCATGCCCAGCAGGACCACGGTGATCGGCAGATGCGGGCGGATCGCCTCGGCCAGGGATTCGGCGGCCTCGTCAGGCGTCGCGGCCCCGGTGTAAAGGTCGATATAGTTCGCCGCGGCCGCCCGGTCGCGCAGAAGGTGACGGCGCAGCAGGCGGCCGTTCGACCGCTTGTGTTCGCCGTCCACCCAGCGTTCGTCGCCCAGAAAGACCGTGACGCGGTTCCAGTCGATATCCGCCCCGCTGAGCGTCTCGAAGACCAGCGTGGGCGATGTCCCGCCCGGCACGCAAAGGCTGGCCGTGTCGCCCGTGCGCAGCTGCTGCGCCAGCTGCGAGGCCATCTGGTCGGCCAGCGACAGGGACAGCATCTCGCGGTCGGGGTATTCCTTGAAGATCATGCTCATCCGCGGATTTCCCTCCATCGGCGATTGTCGCGATGCATCAGGCGCAACGCTTCCTCGGGCCCCGAGGATCCCGCGTCGTAAGGTTCGGGGCGGCGCTTGCTGTCTTCCCAGGCGGCGATGATGGGGTCGGTCCAGGCCCAGGCGGCCTCGACCTCGTCGCCGCGCATGAACAGGGTCTGGTTGCCCCGGATCACGTCCATGATCAGCCGTTCATAGGCGTCGGGCATGTCGCTGCCGTCGGCGCCAAGCGCATCGGCAAAGGACATGTCCAGCGGCACCTGCACCAGCCGCATCCCCCCCGGGCCCGGTTCCTTGATCATCACCTTGAGGTTCATGCCCTCGTTCGGTTGCAGGCGGATGACAAGTTCGTTGGCCTTGGGCGCGCCGCTGTCGTCGAAGATCGAATGCGGCGGCTCGCGGAAGACGATGGCGATCTCGCTGGTGCGGGCGCGCAGCTTCTTTCCGGTGCGCAGGTAGAAGGGCGTGCCCTGCCAGCGCCAGTTGGAAATGCAGACCTTCATCGCGACATAGCTTTCGGTGCGCGAATCGGGGTTTTCCGCGTCCTCGAGATAGCCGGTGGACTTGCCGTCGGCCTGATACTGGCCGCGCACGATGTCGCCGGCGCTGACCGGCTGAAGCGCGCGGATCACCTTTAGCTTTTCGTCGCGCACGGCGTTCGGGTCGAAGTGATAGGGCGGCTCCATCGCGATCAGGCACAGAAGCTGCATCATGTGGTTCTGAACCATGTCCCGGATCGCGCCGGACTTGTCGTAATAGCTGCCGCGCCCGGCCACGCCCACGGTCTCGGCCACGGTGATCTGGACGTGATCGACGTATTGGGAATTCCACAGCGGCTCGAACAGGATGTTGGCAAAGCGGACCGCCATCAGGTTCTGGACGGTTTCCTTGCCCAGGTAATGGTCGATGCGATAAATCTGTTCTTCGCGGAAATGCTGGGCCAGCATGGCGTTCAGCGCGCGCGCCGTCCGCAAGTCGCGGCCAAAGGGCTTTTCCACGACGATGCGGCTGTCCGCGTCCGCGATGCCGTTCGAGGCCAGCCGTTCCGCGATGTCGCCGAACAGCGCCGGCGCGACCGAGAAATAGAAGGCATGAACCGCGCCCGGGCGCATCCGGGCCTTTAGGTCGGCCCATCCCCCCTCGCCCTTGGCGTCGATGGGCGTATAGCCCAGCAGTTGCAGGAACTGCGCCAGCCGGGGATCGTTCTTCTGGACGCCGGCAAATTCGACAACGGCCTTGGCCGCTTCCTCGCGGAAGCCATGGTCGTCCTGCTCGGTGCGCGCCGCGCCGATGATGCGCGAGCTTTCGGGGATCTGACCCGCAACGAAGCGCCGGAACAGGCCCGGCAGGATCTTGCGTTGCGCCAGGTCGCCCGTGGCGCCGAAAATCACCAGATCGAAGTCGTCAACGGGAATGACGCGCGAGACCATGCTGTCCTCCTTGGGGTTGGCAGTCGCCATATTCCTTGTTAGCGTTAACAGCAACTCGGTTCAACCTCTCAGGGCCTTGGCCAGCCGAGGGAGGCGGCAGCGTTTGAGCATTTCGGCGGCAGTCATGGCGCCGCCCAGGGCAGCCGCCTTGCCGCGCGCCGTCTGGACGGCCTTGCCGACGGCCGGCGGATCCGCCGCCAGCAGGTCCAGCAGGAAAGCATCGGGATGGATCGCCCGCAGACCCAGGCCTGCCATCAGCCGCTGGGGGAAATCGCGCAGGTTCGCGGTGACGATCAGGGGCGCGCGCCCTGCAAGCGCGGCCTCGACCACGTGCCGGTCGGCAGGGTCGGGAAAATGCCCGTCGATGGCAAGGGTACCGTTGTCGGGCATTTCGGCGCCGGGAAAGCGGTCGCGCAGCAGCGCGATCTCGGCCCCCGCAACGGCGTCCTGATCCGGTCCAAGCCGGGCGGCCGCGTGGCGCCATTCGGCCAGGATGCGGGGCGACCACAGCGGCACGAACAGCCCGGCCGCGGCCAGATCGGTCAGGATCTCTCGCAGAATGGTGGGGAACAGGACGTTGGCGTCAAGAACAGCGCGCATCAGTCCAGCCGGAAGAACAGCGCCTTGAGATAGCCGGTTTCCGCCAGCTGCGGCAGCATCGGATGATCCGGCCCGGCCTGGCCCGTGTGGATCAGCACGCCGCGCCGCCCGCCACGTCCGATGCCGCGCGCGCTGACATTGCGGAAGGCCGTCAGGTCGGCGGCGTGCGAGCAGCTGCACAGGCCCAGATAGCCGCCCGGCGCGACCAGCGGCGCGGCCATCTTCGCCACGCGCTCGTAGGCGCGCAGCCCCGCCTCCAGCGCGGGTTTCGAGGGCGCGAAGGCGGGCGGGTCGCAAACCACGACATCGAAGCGGCGGCCCTCGGCGGCCAGCTGCTCCATCGCCTTGAAAGCGTCGGACTGAATGGTGTCAAGCCGGTCGGCGGCATCCATCCGCCCTGCCCCGCCCTTGGCCAGGTCCAGGGCCGCCGCGCTGCCGTCGACGCAGGTGGCATGGGCCGCGCCCGCCGCCAGACCCGCAAGCCCAAAGCCGCCCACGTGGCTGAACACATCCAGCACCGTCGCGCCCCGCGCCAGCCGTTGCGCAAAGGCATGGTTCGGGCGCTGGTCGAAGAACAGCCCGGTCTTCTGCCCGCCCATCAAGTCGGCCAGATAGGTCGCGCCGTTCATCGGCACCGGGATCGGCTGGCCCGGGGCCTGGCCGCGCAGAACCTCCATCCGTTCGTCCAGCCCTTCCAGACCGCGCGCGCGCCCCTGCCCGTTCAGGATCACGGTGGACACGCCGGTGACATCGACCAGCGCATCGGCCAGATCCCCGGCCATCCGGTCGGCCCAGGCGGCGTTCGGCTGAACCACCGCCGCATCGCCGAAACGGTCGATCACCAGTCCCGGCAGTCCGTCGGCCTCGGCATGGACCAGTCGGTAAAAGGGCGTGTCGTAAAGCCGTTCCCGCATTGCCAAGGCCCGCGCCAGCTTGGCGCGCAGCCATGCGCCGTCGATGGAGGCCCGGGTTTCGGGATCCATCACCCGCGCGACGATCTTCGAATTCGGGTTGACCGTCACCAGCGCGAGGGGCTTGCGCTCGGCATCCTCCAGCACGGCGAAGCTGCCCGCGGGAATGGCGCGGCTGCGCCGGTCCAGCACGGCCTCGTCCGCGAAAACCCAGGGAAAGCCGTGGCGGATCGCCTGGGGCTTGGATTTCGGGCGCAGGCGCAGCACGGGCAGATCGGTCATGGGAATGTATCCTTTCGCGCCCTGGATCTGGCACGCCGCCCCGCCCGGCACAAGTCCGTCGCCCAGCAAACCGCACACCGGCACAAGAGACATTGAACCGTTAACGCTAACAACGTATATTCCCCTTACGCAGAAGGAGCCAGCCCATGACCCCGCACGCCACCATCGACCGCGTCACCGACAGAATCCGCGCCCGGTCCCGCACCACGCGCGAGGCCTATCTGACAAAGATCGCCCGCGCGGCCGAGGAAGGCCCCCGCCGCGCCCATCTGTCCTGCGGCAACCAGGCCCATGCCTATGCCGCCATGCCCGACAAGGACGACCTTGCCCTGTCGCGCAAACCCAACATCGGGGTCATCACCGCCTACAACGACATGCTGTCGGCCCATCAGCCCTACGAGCGTTTCCCCGACCTGATCCGCCGGGCCGGCAACGCGGCGGGCGCCACGGTTCAGGTTGCGGGTGGCGTGCCCGCGATGTGCGACGGCGTGACTCAGGGCCGCGCGGGGATGGAGTTGTCGCTGTTTTCCCGCGACGTGATCGCGCTTGCGGCGGGCGTCGGGCTGTCCCACGATTGTTTCGATGCCGCGCTGTATCTGGGCGTCTGCGACAAGATCGTGCCGGGCCTTGTCATGGCCGCCGCGACCTTTGGCCATATCCCGGCGGTGTTCCTGCCCGCCGGTCCCATGCCCTCGGGCCTGCCCAACGACGAGAAATCCCGTGTCCGCCAGCAGTTCGCCGCAGGCGAAGTCGGCCGCGACGCCCTGATGGCGGCCGAGATGGCGTCCTATCATTCGCCCGGCACCTGCACCTTCTACGGCACCGCGAACAGCAACCAGATGCTGATGGAGTTCATGGGCCTGCACCTGCCGGGCAGCAGCTTCGTGAACCCGAACACGCCCCTGCGCGACGCCCTGACCGTGGCGGGCGTCCAGCGCGCCGCCGCGATCACGCGGCTTGGCAACGACTTCCTGCCCGCGGGCGAGGTTCTGGACGAAAAGGCCTTCGTGAACGGCATCGTCGGCCTGATGGCGACGGGCGGCTCCACGAACCTGGTGATGCACATCCCCGCCATGGCCAAGGCCGCGGGCATCCTGATCGACATCGAGGATTTCCACGACATTTCCGAAGCCGTGCCGCTGATGGCGCGCGTCTATCCCAACGGCCTGGCGGACGTGAACCATTTCCACGCGGCAGGCGGCATCGGCTACATGATCGGCCAGCTGCTCGAGGCCGGTCTGCTGCACCCGGACGTGAAGACCATAAACGGCACGGGCCTTGACGGCTATACCGCCGAGCCGAAGCTGGACGGCGACCGAGTCCGGTGGGAGGAAGGATCCCGCGACACGCTGAACGACAAGATCCTGCGCCCCGCCAGCAATCCCTTTGCCCGCACCGGCGGCCTGAAGCAGCTTGGAGGCAACCTGGGCCGGGGGGTCATCAAGGTCAGCGCCGTGGCGGTAGAACGCCACGTGATCGAGGCCAAGGCCCGCGTCTTCAGCGACCAGGATCAAGTCAAGGACGCCTTCAAGGCAGGCGAGCTGACCCAGGACACCGTGGTCGTTGTCCGCTTCCAGGGTCCGCGCGCCAACGGCATGCCCGAGCTTCACTCGCTGACGCCGATCCTGGCCGTCTTGCAGGACCGCGGCCTGAAGGTCGCGCTTCTGACCGACGGCCGCATGTCCGGCGCATCGGGCAAGGTGCCGGCCGCCATCCACATCTCGCCCGAGGCATCGGTCGGCGGCCCCTTGGCGCGCGTCCGCGACGGCGACCTGATCCGCCTGGATGCGGTCCGGGGCACGATCGACTGCCTTGCCCCGGATTTCGAGTCCCGCCCGGCCGCGCCCCACGACCCCCGGTCCAGCAGCGAGGGCATGGGCCGCGAGCTGTTCGCCGCCTTCCGCGCCGTCGCCGGCCCTGCGACCGAGGGCGCCGGCGTGGTGGTGTAAGGGATCTTGGCAATCGCCCTGCCAAGGGTTACGCAGCCCCCGACGGAGCAGTGGCCGAGTGGTCTAAGGCAGCGGTCTTGAAAACCGCCGGGCCAGCGATGGTTCCGTGGGTTCGAATCCCACCTGCTCCGCCACTTGCCCCCGCGAAAGCGTTCTCCCGATCAGGCCGCAGCCGGATCTTCTCGTTGTTTTCAAGGGTTATGCGGGAGGGGCTGAGCACTGGCCCCGGTGCCAGGCGGCCCGGAAGCGGTCTCTCGGGGCAGATATTCTCCGGACCTGTTGCCTGCGTCGATTTGGTGAATTTCTCGTAGTCATCTGTTATTGTTAAAAAATTATGGCGGCATGTCCCGGCACTTCGACGTCAGGGGCATTTTACCGCATGGAACAGAAATCGTACTTTGGTTGAGCTCGGGTTACTCCCGTCCCGGTAGAGGGGAAAGCCCGAGTTCCCTTAAGAACGCGTTGTGCCTCTCAGTTGATCCCCGGATCTGTCCTTCGATTTCACTCAACAACTTTTGCGTAGCGACTAGGTCTAGCTGCTCCTCAGCCAACGCCGTGCTGATGTAACGCGAGATGTTGAGATTATAGCCCTCCTCAGCAATGCGCTCCATGCTCACGCGCTTGGAATAGCGGTCCTCCTCCTTGCGGAATTGGTAGGTTTCGATGATCTTGCCGATGTGATCATCGGTGAGCTGGTTCTGGCGCTTGCCCTTCGCGAAGTGCTCGGCGGCGTTGATGAAGAGCACGTCGTCGGGCTTCTTGCACTTCTTCAAAACAAGGATGCAGACCGGAATGCCCGTCGAATAGAAAAGGTTCGCAGGCAGGCCGATCACTGTATCGATATGACCATCCTTCAGCAGCTTGGTTCGGATGCGCTCTTCCGCCCCACCTCTGAACAGCACCCCGTGGGGCAGGATGATGGCCATCACGCCTTCATCCTTCAGGTAATGGAACCCGTGCAGCAGGAATGCGAAGTCGGCGGCAGACTTGGGCGCTAGCCCATAGTTCTTGAACCGCACATCATCGCCCATCGCCTCGGTCGGCTCCCAGCGCAAGCTGAATGGCGGGTTGGCCACGATGGCATCGAAGGAGGGCTTCTTGGCGGGATTCAACTCGCGCAGAATGTCCCAGTCATTGTTCAGCGTGTCGCCGTGGTAGATTTCGAACTCCGTGTCCTTCACGCCGTGCAACAGCATGTTCATGCGGGCGAGGTTGTAAGTGGTGATGTTCTTTTCTTGCCCGTAGATTCTGCCGATACCGTGCGGACCCATGCGCTTGCGCACGTTCAGAAGCAGCGAGCCTGAACCGCATGCGAAGTCGAACACGCTGGCGAGCCGCTCCTTCTTCCCGGTTGCGGGCTCCTGGCTGTCGAGCGTAACGATCGCGGATAGGATGTCTGACACCTGCTGCGGGGTATAGAACTCTCCCGCCTTTTTGCCCGAACCGGCGGCGAATTGGCCGATCAGATATTCGTAGGCGTCGCCAAGCGCATCCACATCCGAGGAGAAGTCGGCAAGCCCTTTGGCGATTTCGGTGATGATGGTGCAGAGTTTGGCGTTGCGATCAGCGTATGTCCGGCCCAGCTTGTCAGAGCCGAGATTGATTTCCGAGAACAGTCCACCGAACGTGCTCTGGAACGACTCGTTTTCGATATATTTGAAGCCCGCCTGCAGGGTGTTCAACAGTTCGTCGTTCTGGGTGCGCGCCATATGGGCGATGCTGGTCCATAGGTGTTCCGGCTTGATGACGTAGTGCGCCTTGAGACGCATCTGCTTTTCAAAAGCAACCACATCATCGGGGTTCTCCGCATACCAAACAGAGAGGGGCGAGCGCCCGCCATTGCCGATCGCGTTGGGATAGTCGCGCCCTAGCTCCTTCTTCGCAGCCATCTCGTAATTGTCAGAGAGGTAGCGCAGGAAGAGGAAAGAGAGCATGTAATCGCGGAAGTCGTCCGCATTCATCGCGCCGCGCAGCTGGTCGGCGATATTCCAGAGCGTTTTGCCCAGCTGCTTTTGGTTGTGGTCGTTCATTGTACGGGTGCTTTCTAAGGGGCGGGCGCGGGAGCTGGGGCCGGTTCTGAAGCATGAAGAACAAAATTGTACTTGCTCTTTAGGCCAAGAAAAATCTTGTCAAAAAGATCTCGAGAGTCCTTCTCTAATATTTCACTTTCGAAGTAATATACCTTTTTGTGGGAAAGCGTATTGATCACGCGTGCGGTATCGTCGGGATCATCGATCCCGATTTGCGTCAGTACATATCCAAACTGGCCCACCCCAAGGAAGGACGCCACATTCTCCAGAACTTGACGCAGCAGCGCAAAGTGGAACGCCCGCACCTCGTTCGCTGCCCACGCCTGTTCAATTAGTTGCAAGAGGCGCAAGTGATAAAGGAGAACGTCGTTGTTCGGACTCTCCAACGCCAGCTCACCATTCTTGGCACTGAGAATGCCGACCTTCGAATGCTTCTTGAACTTGTCGGCCTTCTCACCCTTCTTGAGCCAGTCGGCGAGGATCGCGAAAAATCCGAGGTGATGCGTGGTGATGATGATCTTGCGCTTCTCGAAGTGATCCTCGATTAGATCGAATAGCGTCGACGCAGTAATAAAAATGTTATGATCATCCAGACTTGAGACAGGATCATCGATGAAGAAGTGGGCTGCTTGCTGGTCTGCCCATCCATCAACTTCGAACAGTGCAAGAAAGAAGCACCAGATGAAAATTCGCTCTTCGCCACGCGAAATCTTGTAGGTGATTCTTGTGACGTTGTTGGCGTCATTGGGATCTGGCACTTCCTGGAAGAACGACACTGCTTGGATGCCGTCCTGTGGGTCATCGTAGTAAATGAACTCAAAACGATAGCCTGGCTTGAAGCGGTTCAGTTTGTCACGGACGTTGTCTTCGGTCAGTGCGCTGTGGAACTTGTTCAGACTGCACTTGCGGACATCTAGCTGGATAGGCGTTCCGTCGTTCTCGGGGTCGTTCTGCCAGACGAACAGGTCCTCGCTATAGGCGTTATAGTAAACACCTGTGTGAGCACCCTTTTTGTTCTTGGTCGCGTCTTTGTATGAAACCGACAGTCGGGTCTTGCCAGTCGCGTTGAATGCATAGAGCAGGACGATCTTTTCCTTGGCATCGCGAAGGGTGGTGGCGATTTCAGAATGATTCATGCGTCATCCTCTACGACCGAGGGGAAAAGCTGTTGCATCAGCCCCTTCTTGTGGGTCTTGAGGGTGCCGAGCTTTTGGCTCTCTGCGGCGATGAGATCATCGAGGGAGGCGAGGCAGTCGGCGATGCGTTTTTGTTCAGGAAGACTTGGGGCTAGTAACCGTACCGAAGAGAAGAGTGATTTATTGATGATTGGAACGGCCTGCCGTCCGGCAAGCAACGCGATGCGCTCAGAAGCATTTGACAAGGCGAAATAGACAAAGCCATCCGAGTGCTTTGCGTTAGGAATGACCGCATTGATTTGCTGGTTCGTCGCGCAATGCCGAACGTTCTGCGCGATCTTCCCAATCGTGGAACCGATGCATACGAAAAGAACGCTGCGTGCCTTGATTGGGCGAGTTTTCTCGAATCCGGCTGCGGTCAGAGTGGTTTTGGTTTCATCGACATATCGTAGCTCGGAGATATCGGCTGGCGACACGAACGGAATGCCGCCTCCGTATAGGGTGGGATCAGCTGTGCTGGGTGTGCTTCCGGTATCGGCTTGGTGTCCCTGCGACCGGGATTTTGGTCGACGGCTGGTAGGGGCGCTTCGGTCTCTCTCCCCTCACCACGAGTTGTGGGCTGACCCGCGCCTGCTATGCTTCGATCAACTGATGACCTGCAAGTCGCGTGAGGGGATAATTGAATTGGAAATCGAATTTCTGACGGGGAACGACGTAGAGAATGCCATCCAGGGCCTTCTGACCGAATATGACGAGCTTCATTGGTCGGTCGCTTGGGGCACATCCACCTCCCTCGCCCGAAAACTGCTATCCCATTCAGCAAAAATCAGAGCAGTGACATTCGGCCTCGCGTTCGCTCAGACCGATCCAAACCTTGTAAACTCCCTCATCGGGGTCGACGGATGCTACGTCGTCACGAATTTTCCTGGTGGGACATTCCACCCAAAGGTCTACGCGTTCCGTTCTGGGAAACGGGCTGCTGCAATCATCGGGAGCGCTAACTTCACTCACGGCGGGCTAGGCAAGAACCACGAGGCCTGTGTCCTGGTTAGGGGTTCCGTCAGCGACAAGATGCTCGCTGATACCCTTTCCTTCGCCGCGCGAAGTGCCTCACTCGGAGAGCGCGTAACAGAAGAATTGGCGGCGCGATACCGGCTCGGATGCAAACTCGCCGCAAGAAGGCCAGGTCCGCCTCGCGATCCGCTGGCAGCGGTGCCACCTGCAAGCGTGAAGAGCCTATCGTCCCCCTTGGTGGGTATGGATTGGGATCAGTATGTCCGGGCCGTGCGAGGGTCCGCTCACCACGACGTTGATGAAAGTCTGGACCTGCTCCGAACTGCGCAGGGTTGGCTATCTGCCGTGCCTTCGTTCCACGACCTAACAACACCGCAAAGAAAAGCAATCGCAGGTGCAATAGGGGTTCAAGAAAAGGCCGGTGACGTATCGCTTGATAGAGATTGGGGTTGGTTCGGTTCAATGCGTGGCGCGGGAGACTTCAAGAATCGCGTTGCAGAGAACGACCGGTTTCTAGCTCGCGCCGTTGACAGCATTCCACAGAAGGGAGAGGCCACAAGAGAGCATTTCAATCGATTTGCCCGCCTTTTCGTCAAGGCGTTTGCCAATTCGAGCAGAGTTGGGGGCGTCGCGACGGCGTCACGCCTGCTTGCCATGAAACGGCCCGACGTATTCCTCTGCATCTCCAATCCCAATATTGTAGCCGCGGCGAATGGGATGGGCTTCGCCAAGTCGACTCTTAGTCTTGAAAATTACTGGGACCGAGTCGTGGAAGTGATCCGCGCATCGGAGTGGTACAACATCGACAAGCCCGATACTCGCGATGGACAGCTTTGGGAGTGTCGGGCGGCAATGCTCGACGCCATTTATTATCACCCGGGGTAGGCTGAACGCAAAACCCGCCCGACAATAAGCAGTCCAGCCACAAGGGCTGAGTGAAGCGCCACACTCGTCGCCTTGGGCAAAGGGCCAGGCCCACCAAACCCCCACCTTATTCCCACCCCGTTTGCGCGATGAGATTGTCGAGGTGATCGGGGTTGAAGTTACAAACGCCGATGGACCGAATGTGCCCGGCTGCTTGCAGGTCCTCCAGGGCGCGCCACGATGCCAGCGTCGCGTCGAAGTTGCGTGGCACCGGCCAATGTAGAAGATAAAGGTCCAGATAATCCAACCCCAGCTTTTCCATGCTGGAATCGAAGCCGCGCATCGCCTCGTCGTAGCCATAATCGGCCAGAAACAGCTTCGTTGTGACGAATAGCTCCGAGCGGTCGATCCCGCTCTGCCGGATCGCTTCGCCGACCTGCTCTTCATTGCGGTAGGCAGCGGCCGTGTCGATCAGGCGATAGCCTGCACCAATCGCCGTCTTTACCATCTCGACGGTCTCATTGCCGCTGCTGAACAGCACGCCGAAGCCGATGGTCGGCATTTCCGCGCCGTCGTTCAATCTGATCATGGGGTTGTTTGTCATCTCACATGCTCCTCAGGTATCGAATTTCCATGCGGCGATCCCCTTGACGGCTTCGGGATCGCGGTGATCGATAAAGGCGCTTTCGCCGGTGTCGAGCGTGGCAATGGTGGCCATCTCCTCATCGCTCAGATCGAAATCGAAGCTGGCGAAGTTCTCGGCGATGCGAGCGGGGCGCACGGATTTCGGGATGGCGACGATATTGCGCTGCAGCAGCCATTTCAGGACCACCTGGGCGACCGTCCGGTCATGCGCGTCGGCAATCCCCTTCAGGGTGACATTGCTGAACAGGTTGTTACGCCCCTCGGCAAATGGCCCCCAGGATTGCATCTGCACACCGTTCTCGATCAGGAATTTCTGCTCCTCAACGCGCTGATGGAAGGGATGGGTTTCGATCTGGTTCACCGCAGGCGTGATGCGATTGAACGACACGATGTCCATGACGCGATCAGGCTGGAAATTGCTGACGCCGATGGCGCGGATCGTTCCCGTTTCATGCAATTCTTCCATGGCGCGCCATGAGCCGTGCACATCGCTGTAAGGCTGGTGGATCAGGTAGAGGTCCAGATAATCCAGTTGCAGGCGATCCAGCGAACGCCGAAACGCGGCCTTGGTGGCGTCGTAGCCTGCATCCTGAACCCAGAGTTTTGTCGTGACGAAAATCTCGTCGCGGGGAATGCGGCTTTGTGCAATGGCGCGGCCGACGGCCCGCTCGTTCTCATAGGCGGCGGCCGTATCGATCAGCCGGTAGCGGTCTTCAATGGCGGGTGCGCCTTCCACGGTGGCCTCGCCCGGCGCCATCAGTACGGCGTCTTCGGCATATAGCGCGCCGATTGCCGCGCTGTCCTTTTCAGCGATCAGGTCCGCCCATTCTTCATGGATAGCCTGTATGGCCTGCGCATCGGTGCGCTCTTCGGCTGCTCCTGCTGTTGTATCTTGTGCATTCGCCGTGGTCACCGTGAGCGGGGCCAACGCCAGCGCGGCGGCAAAAATAATGTTGGATTTCATCTCTGTTTCCTAACTTTGAGGTGGATCTGGTCCCCCGGATGAAGGGGGACCGATAAATCAGGGCTTCAGGTACAGCTTGCCCTTGGCACGGCGGTTCTCCAGATCGGCATGGGCATCCGCCGCGCCGTCCAGCGGATATTCGGTCGCGTTTTCCAGCTTCAGCCAGCCTTCCTGGATGCCCGTCACGACATCAGCGGCCCGCTTCCGCAGCTCGGCCGGATCGGCGACGAAGCTGAAGACGGACCCACCTGCCAGCCGCAGCGCCTTCGGCGTCAGCACGGTCGGTTCAATCGCCGGGATCGGGCCGGAGGCCGCGCCGATGGCAACGACGGTGCCGCCGCGGCGCAGTGATCCGATGGTGTTCATCAGGGTTTTTTCGCCTAGCCCGTCAAAGGCCAGATCGACACCTTGACCATCCGTCAGCGCCAGCACCTGATCCTTGAAATCATAGTCGCGGCCATAGACGACGGCCTCGTCCGCCCCGAGCGCACGGACGGCTTCCGCCTTTTCTTCGGTCGAGACGGTGCCCACGACCCAGGCGCCGAAATGCTTCAGCCACTGGACCAGCAACTGCCCGACGCCACCCGATGCGGCGTGGACCAGAACCCGGTCGCCCGGCCTCACATCGCGATATTCATGGACGAGGTAATGCGCAGTCAGCGCCTGAAAGATCAGCCCTTGGCTGAGCGTGAAATCATCCGGCACCGGCACGATCCGGTCGGGTGAGATCACCACCTGGCTGGCATAGGACCCTTTCCCGTCCATCCAGGCCACGCGCGCTCCGACCTTGAGTTCATCGGTCTCGCCGACGCCGTCGCCCAACTCGCGCACCCGTCCGAGGCCTTCGAGACCAGGAACCAGCGGCAGTTCAACCTTGTGGACGGCCGAGGCCCCGCTGCGCTGCGTCACGTCCAGAAAGTTGACCCCGGCTGCCTCCACGTCGATCAGAACCTCGCCCGGCCCCGCCTTCAGGTCGTCCGCCGTTTCCACGACCAGATTTTCCGGGCCGCCAAATTCATTCAGAACCACTTTCCGCATCTCTTGCTCCTTCGCATGTCGATTTCGGTTGGCAGCAAGATAGGCCGGGCGCATTATGATGATTAGCCGTATTGTCTTTCATGAGCTTGTGAGAACAATTCAACAATGCCATCGGGCCCGCACAGCGATATCTCATCCTTCCTCGCCGTTGCACAGGAACGCAGCTTCACGAAAGCGGCCGCCCGGCTGGGGATGACGCCCTCGGCGCTCAGCCACGCCGTGCGCAATCTGGAGGACCGGCTGGGCCTGCGGCTACTGAACCGCACCACCCGCAACGTCGCCCCGACCGAGGCAGGCGTTCAGTTGATCCAGTCGGTCGGGCCGCTGTTCGAGCAGATCGATATCGAACTGGGCAATCTCGGCGATCTGCGCGACCGCCCCCGCGGCAAGGTCCGCATCACCTGCAATGACTATGTGATCGAGACGATCTTCCGGCCAAAGCTGCAGGAGTTTCTGGAGACATACCCGGAAATCGAGGTCGAGTTCTCGATCGATTACGGCTTCACCGACATCATCAAGGAGGGCCTGGACGTAGGGGTCCGCTTCGGCAACGCCGTCAGCAAGGACATGATCGCCATGCGGATCGGGCCGGATTTTCGCTTTTCCGTTGTGGGCGCACCTGCCTATCTCGCAAGGGCCGGGGCACCTGAAACGCCAGCGGACCTGATGAAGTTCTCCTGCATCAACCGCCGCTCGATGACCTCCGGTGCATTCTATCCGTGGAGGTTTGACTCTGGCGGGGAGGCCCTGAACGTGCGGGTGCAGGGACAACTGGCGTTCAACAGTGTCAAACCAATCGTGGACGCCGCAGTTGACGGGCACGGGCTGGCGTATCTTCCAGAGGATCTCATCGAGCCGCACCTTTCAGATGGCCGCCTCCGGACGGTTCTGGACGGCATGTGCCCGGTGACAGAGGGCTATCACCTTTACTACCCCAACCGCCACCAGGCCTCCCGCGCGTTTCGTCTGTTTCTCGAGGCTATGCGCTATCGACCAAAAGTATAGCTCGTTGCCATTGCTCGAACCGCCCGTTTGTAGCTCGCTCGTATTCATCTGTACCTGCGTGGACGACTGATCACCGAATTGCGGCATCGCGGCCACAAAGCGCACACATGATAAAGCTTGAATGATGCGGCTCTGCGCGTCCCGCGGTCGTTCATTCTCGGCAGCTCGTAACCGAAGGTGCCCAGCCCCGCACCACTCAACCCGTCCGACGAAAACGGTGCTGTAGTCAGCCACGCGCGACTGGCGGACGCTCAATTCAGCCTGATTTGCTCCGAGTGGGGCTTCGCACTTGCTGCGATCCCCAGCCGGGTGAAACCTGGAGAAGGTTGGATATCAGGCCCATCCCCTCCGCCACTTGCCCTCGCGAAAGCGTTCTCCTGATCCGGCTGCGGTCGGATTTTTCTGTTTTTTCGAGGGTTATGTGGGCGGGGCTGAGCACCGACCCTGCCGCCGGACGGCCCGAAAGCGGTCTCTTAGGGCCGATTTTCTCTAGACCTATTAACCGCGCGCAGTTCGGGTTCAGAGCGCCATGCTATTGAAATCATTATGGTGAGCGATCATCACGTCGATGGCGCCGGTCTCGACCAACTTCTGGCGTAAGACCGCCTCGTCCCGCCCGGCGCTCGATGCCTGTCAGCTCGCTGGTCACGATCAGATCATCCTTCCTGACATGGTCGATGATCTCCACAGGCAGGAAGGCAGGGAAGGCCGCCGCTGCCGTTGTCTCAGGGGCATAACGCGGATCGCGCAGCCACTTGAACACCATGTTGGAGTTCGCCGCATAACGGCGCGCCACCTGCGCAACCGAAACGCCCGGTGCCGTCGTCTGGAGGCAGATCGACCGCTTCTCTTCGTCCGTCCAAAGCCGCTTCGTCCGACGCGCCACGCTCGCACCATAGTGTCCACCATCTACAGCGGACACTATCTCCCACGCTCACGCGCGGCAGGGTAGTCAGACCGGACAGTTACCGGCAGGACCCCCGCAAGCCGAGACAGGTTGCGACCGGAAGGCTACAATCTCGGTATACTCGGGAGAAGAGCGCGCAGGCAGATGCCGAACCGCTGGCTTCCAGGGTCCAGTCAAGTGTCCCGGCAGAGTCCATCCCGACAACCTAATGATATTAGGGTCCGTGGACATTCAGGATTCTCACCGTGCCTGATTTCTGATTCAGACTTCCCAAAGGGAGGTTCGGATGGACGAGCAGCGTTTTGTGGTGACGGATGAGATTTGGGTGCGTCTTGAGCCGCATTTGCCCGGCAAGAAGAGCGACAGCGGTGTGACAGGGAAAGACAATCGCCTGTTCCTGGAAGCCGTTTTTTGGCGCGTGCGCACCGGTTTGCCTTGGCGGGATCTGCCGTCGGAATTCGGACACTGGAACAGCGTGTTCCGGCGGTTCCGCAGACGGGCCAAGGGCGGTGTCTTCGAGCGCCTTTTCATGGAGATCCGCGGCGATCCCGATTTCGAATACGCGCTGATCGACGGCACCGTCGTCCAGGCTCACCAGAAGGCGAGCGGCGCAAAAGGGGGACTCATGCTCAGGCCATCGGGCGCTCGCGCGGCGGACTGACCACCAGGATTGTGGCCTTGGTCGATGCTCTCGGGAACCTGTGCGACCTTGTTCTCCTGCCGGATCAGGCCCACGATCTGAAAGGCGTCGCAACGCTGATCGAGGACGTGGCATTCGATGCGCTTCTGGCCGACAAGGCCTTCGATGCCGATTGGCTGCTTGCGGAGTTGGACATGCGCGGTGCGATCGCAGTCATTCCGCCGAAAGCGAACCGCAAGATCAAGCACGACTATGATCGGCATGCCTATAAATGGCGACATCTGATCGAGAAATTCTTCGCAAAGATCAAGGAATTCCGGGCCATCGCCACGCGCTATGAAAAGACCGCATGCAGTTACGCCGCCAACTGGCACCTCGTGGCGACTCTCATCGCCGCGAAGTGAATGTCCACGGGCTGTAAATTTGTTCATCGCGATATTCGTGTGCTGGCGGGCGAAGCGCGGAACATCCTCAGCGACAGGGCCGGATTTTCGGGAAGCCACCCGGAAGCCGAAGCCACGCGCGCCCCGCGCCAGCACCAATGAACGCTGACCCTTGGGCCGGATCGAAACCGCGTCCGGCTGGATCAGTGCAATGAGGTCATCTTGCCGCCCCCCACCCAGACGCCTTGGATGGAAACAGATAATCCAGATTGTAAATCGCTGATCGACCTGGTCGCGCCCTGACAGCGCCACCCTTTCGACCTTTCAGCCCGCAGAAACGGACCCGGGCCGATCTGGCGACGCCTTCTTGCCATCAGCGATGTTGCGGAAGGCTGCGGCGGACGCAGGCCCGTCAAGCGAAAGGGCGTCATGTCTGGTCAAGGCCGAAGAACCACTCGTCCGCAAGTGTGGCTCAGGGGTCGGGGGACGCCACCACCACGCGCGTTCCCCCTTCGTCGCAAACCCTGAGCAAGCCATCCGGCACCGGCCGGTCGATGAACACCGCGTCCAGTTCGGCCAGGGACACCACACGGATCGGGGCCTTTTGCGCCAGCTTGGCGGAATCCGTCACCAGCCAGCGTTCGCGCGCCTGGCGCAGGATGGCGCGGCTGACGCGCACCTCGGCCAGGTCGAAGTCGAGAATGTCGCCGTCATCATCCAGGGCCGAACAGCCGATGATGGCGAAGTCGGTCTTGAAATTCGCCATGAATTCGCTGGTCAGATCGCCCACCAGCCCGCCGTCGGACCGGCGCAGCAGCCCGCCCGCGACCAGGACCTCGCAACTGTCGTTGGCGGCCAGGATATTGGCCACGTTCATGTTGTTCGTCACCACCGTCAGGTTGCGGTGGCGCAGCAGCGCGCGGGCGACCGCCTCGGTCGTGGTGCCGATGTTGAGGATGACCGAGCTGTTGTCGGGGATCTGCGCGGCGCAGGCGCGGCCGATGGCGGCCTTGGCGTCCTCGTTCATCCGCCTGCGTTCCTCGTAGGCGATGTTGCTGGCCCCGCTGCGCAGGATCGCGCCGCCGTGGACGCGATCCAGGACGCCCTGGTCGGCCAGTTCCGCCAGATCGCGGCGGATCGTCTGCGGCGTGACCTCGAGACGCGCGGACAGTTCCTCGACGCTGGCCCGGCCCGAGGCGCGCACGACTTCCAGGATCTGCATCTGCCTGATGTTCATGCGTTCAGAAGAACGCGCCACGCCCATCTGTCAAGCGAAAGAAACTGCGCAGGAACGAACATCCGTGTTGACAAGATATGCGCGCGGATGTTCGACTTCCTCACAGGGGAGTGAGGCTGCGATGTCGCAAGCGACGGATCTGTTCGTCATCGGCGGTGGAATCAACGGCACGGGGATCGCCCGCGACGCCGCCGGGCGGGGCCTTTCCGTGCGGCTGGCGGAACAGGGCGACCTGGCCGGGGCAACCAGCAGCGCCTCGACCAAGCTGTTCCATGGCGGGCTGCGTTACCTTGAATTCCTGGAGCTTCGCCTGGTGCGCGAGTCGCTGCGGGAACGCGAGGTGCTGCTGCGTGCGATGCCGCATATCGCCTGGCCGATGCGCTTTGTCCTGCCGCTGGACCCAGAGATGCGTTTTGCCGGACATTCGCCGGTGTCGCGGCTGCTGTCGGTGGCGATGCCCTGGGCGCGCGGCCGTCGCCCGAACCTGGTGATCCGGGCGGGGCTGTTTCTTTATGACACCCTGGGCACGCGGGAAATCCTGCCCGGCACATCCTCGCTGGATCTGCGCCGCGCGCTCGAAGGCAAGCCGTTGCAGGACCGGCTGGCGCGGGCTTACGAATACTCCGACGTCTGGGTGGACGACGCCCGGCTGGTGGTGCTGAACGCGCGCGACGCGGCGGCGCGGGGGGCCGACATCATCGTCGGCGCCAGGGTCGCGGAGGCGCGGCGCGACGGCGACGGCTGGTGTGTGCGGCTGGCCGATGGACGCGCCTTCCGCGCGGGGGTGCTGATCAATGCCGCCGGCCCCTGGGCGGGGCGGGTCATCCGCGACGTAGCGCATCTGCCCTCGGCCGAGCGGGTGCGGCTGGTGCGCGGCAGCCATATCGTCACGCGGCGGCTGTTCGACCACGACAAGGCCTATTTCCTGCAAGGCCAGGACGGGCGCATCGTGTTCGCCATCCCCTATCAAGGCGACTTCACCCTGATCGGCACCACCGATGTGGATCACGACGGCCCGCCCGATCAGGCGGTTTGCACGCCCGAGGAGATCGCCTATCTGTGCGACTTCGTATCCCGCTATTTCCGGCGGCCGGTCACGCCTGCGGACGTGGTCTGGACCTTTTCCGGCGTCAGGCCGCTTTACGACGACGGCTCGTCCTCGGCCACGGCGGCGACGCGGGATTACGTGCTGTCGCTTGACGCGGACGGCCCGCCCTGCCTGCACGTCTTCGGGGGCAAGATCACCACCTATCGCCGCCTGGCCGAGGCGGCGCTGGCGAAGCTGGCCCCCCATCTGCCCGGCACGACTGCTGCCTGGACCGCGGGCGTTCCCCTGCCCGGCGGCGATTTCGCGGTGGACGGCGCGGGGGCGCTGAGCCAGGCGCTGATGCGCGACCATCCCTTCCTGACCCCCGGCTGGGCCAACCGCCTGGTGCGCGCCTATGGGACCGAGGCCGCGCAGATCCTGGCGGGCGCGAGGACAGCCGCCGATCTGGGACGCGACTTCGGCGCGACGTTGACCGAATCCGAACTGCGGTGGATGATCCGGCAGGAATGGGCGCGCGACGCCAATGCGGTGCTGTGGCGGCGGTCCAAGCTGGGCCTGCGGCTTTCGCCCGAGCAGGTCGCGGCGGTCGAGGATTACATTGCCAGCGAAAGGGTCGCCGCATGACGCTGGAGCTTCGGGGCGTTTCCAAGGAGGTCGCGGGCCAAGCCTGGATCCATCCCACGGATCTGGTGCTGGCGCCGGGCAGCATGAACGTGCTGCTGGGGCCGACGCTGTCGGGCAAGACCACGCTGATGCGGATGATGGCGGGGCTGGACCAGCCCACGGCGGGGCGGCTGCTGTGGCAAGGCCGGGACGTGACCGGCCAGCGGGTGCAGGACCGGGGCGTGGCGATGGTCTATCAGCAGTTCATCAACTATCCCTCGATGAGCGTGTATGACAACATCGCGTCCCCTCTGCGCCTGCAACGCGTGGCGCGCGCCGACATCGACGCCCGCGTCCGCGAGACGGCCGAGATGATGCGCCTGACCCCCCTTCTGGACCGCCGCCCGCTGGAACTGTCGGGCGGCCAGCAGCAGCGCACGGCGCTGGCGCGCGCCCTGGTCAAGGGCGCAGGGCTGGTCCTGCTGGACGAACCCTTGGCGAACCTCGACTACAAGCTGCGAGAAGAGCTGCGCGCCGAAATCCCCCGCATCTTCGAGGCCTCGGGCGCGATCTTCGTTTATGCCACCACCGAACCCGAGGAGGCGCTGCTGCTGGGCGGCCATACCGCCACCCTGTGGGAAGGCCGCGTGACGCAGTTCGGCCCCACGCCCCAGGTTTATCGCGCCCCGCAGGACGCCGTGACCGCGCGCGTCTTCAGCGATCCGCCGATGAATTTCATGCCGGTCGCGGTAAAGGGCGGAAAGGCGGCGCTTGACGATGCCCGCTGGCCCGTGGATGTCCCGGACGGCAGCTATACCGCAGGCTTCCGCGCCCCTCACCTGACGCTGGAGCCGGCTCCGCGCGCCATTTCCCTGTCCACCCGCCTGGACGCGACCGAGATCACGGGGGCCGAGACCTATCTGCACCTGCTGCACGGGCGGGAACGCTGGGTCGGGCTGGTGCCCGGCGTGCGCCGGCTGGCGCAGGGGCCGCTGACGGTATGGCTGGATCCGGCGCATGTCTATCTGTTCGACCAGGGCGGCAGGCTTGCGCGTGCCGCCCCCTATGCGCGGGCGGCGTGATGGCGCGGATCACCCTGGACAGTCTGGCCCACAGCTACAGCCCCGCGCCCCGGGCGGATGCCGACTGGGCGCTGAAGCCGATGTCGCTGACCTGGCGCGACGGCGGAGCCTATGCGCTTCTTGGGTCGTCGGGCTGCGGCAAGACCACGCTGCTGAACATCATCTCGGGCCTGCTGCACCCGTCGCGTGGGCGGGTGCTGTTCGGCGACCGCGACGTGACGGATCTGCCCACGGCGGATCGCAACATCGCGCAGGTGTTCCAGTTCCCGGTGGTCTACGACACCATGACGGTGCGCCAGAACCTTGCCTTTCCGCTCAAGAACCGGGGTCTTGCGGCGGCGCAGATCGCCGAGCGGGTGGCGTCGGTCGCCCGCATGATCGGGATGGAGGACGCGCTGGACCGCCGCGCGCGCGGCCTGACCGCGGACGCCAAGCAGAAGATCAGCCTGGGGCGCGGCATGGTCCGGCAGGACGTGAACGCGATCCTGTTCGACGAACCCCTGACCGTGATCGACCCGCAGATGAAGTGGGAATTGCGCACCCAGCTTAAGGCCCTGCACCGCGAATTCGGCCACACGATGATCTACGTCACCCATGACCAGACCGAGGCCCTGACCTTCGCCGACGAGGTGGTCGTCATGTCGGAAGGCCGCGTCGTGCAGGCGGGCACCCCGCAGTCGCTGTTCGACGCCCCCGCGCATACCTTTGTGGGCTATTTCATCGGCTCGCCCGGCATGAACCTGCTGGACGCGCAGGTCCAAGGCGCAACGGCCCATGTCGCGGGAACCGCCATCCCGCTTGGCGCCGCCTATGCCGCGCCGCAAGGCCGCGTGCAGATCGGCATCCGCCCCGACGCCGCGCGTCCCGCAGCCGAGGGCCTGCCCTTTCGCCTGATCCGCGCCGAGGACGTGGGCCACCACCGCATCCTGCGAGGCGAGGTCGCGGGCGCGCCCTTCAACCTGGTCGTCCCCGAGGATCAGCCGATCCCCGCCACATTCGACCGCGTGGCCCTGGACCCCGCCCGCATCGGCGTCTTTGTCGATGACTGGCGCATCGAGCCGCTGGAAAGGGCCGCGTGATGGACAAGCCCGTCAATAACCGCGCCTGGTTCCTGGTTCTGCCGGTGCTGGTCGTGGTCGCCTTTTCCGCGGTGATCCCGCTGATGACGGTGGTGAACTATTCCGTGCAGGACACCTTCGGGAACAACCAGTTCTTCTGGAACGGCCTGGGCTGGTTCCAGGACGTGCTGGAAAGCGACCGCATCCACGCGGCCCTGGGGCGACAGCTTCTGTTCTCGGCCATCATCCTGGCCATCGAGATCCCGCTGGGCATCTTCATCGCGCTGAACATGCCCAAGCGCGGCTTCTGGGCCAGCCTTGTGCTGGTGCTGATGGCGCTGCCCTTGCTGATCCCTTGGAACGTGGTGGGCACCATCTGGCAGGTCTTCGGGCGCGTGGACATCGGGCTTTTGGGCCATACGCTGGCGGCGATGGGCTTCGACTACAACTATGTCAACGATCCCCTGGACGCCTGGGCCACGATCATCGTGATGGATGTCTGGCACTGGACCAGCCTTGTGGCGCTGCTCTGCTATGCCGGGCTGCAATCGATCCCCGACGCCTATTACCAGGCCGCGCGCATCGACCAGGCCAGCCGCTGGGGCGTGTTCCGGTATATCGAACTGCCGAAGATGCAGGGCGTGCTGCTGATCGCGGTGCTGCTGCGCTTCATGGACAGCTTCATGATCTATACCGAGCCGTTCGTTGTCACCGGCGGCGGCCCCGGCAACGCCACCACCTTCCTGTCCATCGACCTTGTGAAGATGGCGATCGGGCAGTTCGACCTTGGACCCGCGGCGGCGTTCAGCCTGATCTACTTCCTGGTGATCCTGCTGATCTCCTGGGTGTTCTACACCGCCATGACCGCGCAAAGGGACGTGCCATGACGCGCGCGTCCCGGGGATCGGCGGTGGTGATGACGCTTTACCTGCTGTTCCTGCTGGTGCCGATCTACTGGCTGGTGAACATGAGCCTGAAGACCAATGCCGAGATCACCGGCGCTTTCAGCCTTTGGCCCCTGAACCCGACGCTGAACAACTACCGCGTGATCCTGACGGATCCCAGCTGGTACATGGGCTATGTCAACAGCCTGATCTATGTGGTGATGAACACGGCGCTGTCGCTGGCCGTGGCCCTGCCCGCCGCCTATGCCTTCAGCCGATATCGCTTTCTGGGCGACAAGCACCTGTTCTTCTGGCTGCTGACGAACCGCATGGCCCCGCCCGCCGTCTTCGCGCTGCCCTTTTTCCAGCTTTATTCGGCCGTCGGCCTGTTCGACACCCATATCGCCGTGGCCCTGGCGCATTGCCTGTTCAACGTGCCCCTGGCCGTGTGGATCCTGGAGGGCTTCATGTCGGGCGTCCCGCGAGAGATCGACGAGACCGCCTATATCGACGGCTATTCCTTTCCGCGCTTCTTCACGCAGATCTTCATGCCGCTGATCGCCAGCGGCATCGGGGTCGCCGCGTTCTTCTGCTTCATGTTCAGTTGGGTGGAACTGCTGCTGTCGCGCACGCTGACATCGGTCAACGCCAAGCCCATCGCGGCGACCATGACGCGGACGGTCAGCGCATCGGGACTTGACTGGGGGGTGCTGGCGGCGGCGGGGGTGCTGACCATCCTGCCAGGCGCCCTGGTGATCTGGTTCGTGCGGAACTACATCGCCAAGGGCTTTGCCCTGGGGAGGGTGTGATGCACCGGCGCGCCGTCTCCGCCGGCTTCGCCCTTGCCGCCCTGCTGATGCTGGCTGTCCTGGTCTGGGTTGTCCTGCTGGTTCCGGCCGAAAACGGCGTCCGCGAATGGACCGGCAGCCTCAACCCCGGCGGCTGGATGGCCTGGACCTTTCCGACCGCGCTGTTCTTCTGGGTGATCGCCGCCCTGCTGCTGGGCTTCACCTGGGCCGCCATCCGCTTTCCCGAAACGCCGCGCAGGGGGGCGCTTCGCATCTGGACCACCCGGGGCGACCGGCTGTTCATCAGCCTTCTCGGCTCGGCCTTCATCAACCTCGCCTGGCTGGGTTTCGGAGGGGCACCCGCCTGGGGAGGATTGATCCTGTCACTGATCTACGCCGCGGCGGTGTTCCGCTGGGTGTGAAAACCGGGCCGCAAAGGCCCATCCTGGGGAGGACAAGACATGAAGCTGCATTTGACGACCGCCATGGCGCTTGCGCTGATGGCCACCGGCGCACCGAACCTGGCCATGGCCGGGATCGAGGAGGCCAAGGCCTTTCTGGATGCCGAGATCGGCGATATGTCCAGCCTGGACCGCGCAGCGCAAGAGGCAGAGATGCAATGGTTCATCGACGCCGCCCAGCCCTTTGCGGGGATGGAGATCAAGGTGGTGTCGGAAACCATCACCACCCACGAATACGAATCCAAGACCCTCGCCCCCGCCTTCTCGGCCATCACCGGCATCACCGTCACCCACGACCTGATCGGCGAAGGCGACGTGGTGGAAAAGCTGCAAACGCAGATGCAGTCGGGCGAGAACATCTATGACGCCTATGTCAACGACAGCGACCTGATCGGCACCCACTGGCGTTACCAGCAGGCGCGCAACCTGACCGACTGGATGGCGAACGCGGGCGCGGAGGTGACGAACCCGAACCTCGACATCGACGACTTCATCGGCAAGTCCTTCACCACCGCGCCTGACGGCAATCTGTACCAGCTGCCCGACCAGCAGTTCGCCAACCTGTATTGGTTCCGCAAGGACTGGTTCGACGACGAGACGAACAAGGCCGAGTTCCGCGAGAAATACGGCTACGACCTGGGCGTGCCCGTCACCTGGTCGGCCTACGAGGACATCGCCGAGTTCTTCACGGGCCGCGAGATCGACGGCAAGCAGGTCTTCGGCCACATGGACTATGGCAAGAAGGATCCCAGCCTGGGCTGGCGTTTCACCGATGCCTGGCTGTCCATGGCCGGCAACGGCGACAAGGGCATCCCCAACGGCTTGCCGGTGGACGAATGGGGCATCCGCGTGGATGAAAACAGCCGCCCCGTCGGCAGCTGCGTTGCCCGCGGCGGCGACACCAACGGTCCGGCCGCGGTGTATGCGATCCAGAAATACCTGGACTGGATGGAAGCCTATGCGCCACCTGCCGCCCAGGGCATGACCTTCAGCGAAAGCGGCCCCGTGCCTTCCCAGGGCGAGGTCGCCCAGCAGATGTTCACCTATACCGCCTTCACCGCCGATTTCGTCAAGGAGGGGCTGCCGGTGGTGAACGAGGACGGCACGCCCAAGTGGCGCTTCGCCCCGTCGCCCCATGGCGCCTACTGGGTGGACGGCATGAAGCTGGGCTATCAGGACGCGGGCTCGTGGACGCTGCTGAAATCGACGCCCGACGACCGGGCCAAGGCGGCCTGGCTTTACGCGCAGTTCGTGACCTCCAAGACCGTGGACGTGAAGAAAAGCCATGTCGGCCTGACCTTCATCCGCCAGTCCACGCTGGACCACCAGTCCTTCACCGACCGCGCCCCCAAGCTGGGCGGCCTGATCGAGTTCTATCGCAGCCCTGCCCGCCTGCAATGGTCGCCCACCGGCACCAACGTGCCGGATTATCCCAAGCTGGCGCAGCTGTGGTGGCAGGCCATCGGCGACGCGGCGTCCGGCGCCAAGTCCGCGCAAGAGGCGATGGACAGCCTGTGCGCCGAACAGGAAAAGGTGCTGGAGCGGCTGGAACGCGCGGGCGTCCAGGGCGACATAGGCCCCAAGATGGCCGAGGAACATGACCTGGAATGGTGGAACGCCTATGCCAAGGAACATGGCAGCCTTGCCCCGCAGCTGAAGCTCGAGAACGAGGATCCGCAGCCCGAAACCATCAGCTATGACGAGCTGGTGAAAAGCTGGCAGCAGTAACGCATCGCGCGCCGCGGGAATCCGGGTCTCCGGGTTCCCTTGCATGGCGGCACGCCGATCCCACCCGTTGCCTTCCTGCATGTCCTGCGGGCGCAGTTGCGCGATGACCCTGCGGAACCCTTGCAGCTTCACGTCCTCCACGCGAATATCCCCGCACTTCGGCCCGGGATAAGCCCTTGACCATCGGGACGATTCCGACAGGATGCGCGATCAGGACAGACAGATGAACATCGAAACGCCCGCCGAGACCTGGCTGCCCGCCACGGACAGCCAGGTCGCGCGGCAGATCGCGTCTCGCGACTGGTCGGCGACGGACCTGGGGCCGCTTGAGTCCTGGCCCGTGTCCCTGCGCGCCATCCTGTCCGCCATGCTGACCTGCCCGACGCCGATGTATCTGGCCTGGGGGCCGGATCTTCTGTCCTTCTACAACGACGCCTACCGGCCGATCCTGGGCTATCGGGAAGCCCATGCGCTTGGCTGCCCCTTCCGGGATCTGTGGGCCAGCATCTGGGACGACATCGCGCCCTTGGTGGACTCCTGCCTGCGCGGCGAAAGTCAGCGGATGGTGGACATGCGCCTTGATCTCAGCCGCCAGGGCGAGCCTGAGGAAAGCTATTGGACCTTCACCTATTCGCCGGTCTTCGACGACAGCGGGCGCATCTGCGGCCTGTTTTGCGTCACAAACGAGACAACGGCCCGCATCCTGGCCGAACGCGCGCGGGCCGAGGCCGCCGAACGGCTGGATCTCGCCATGTCGTCGGGCAACAGCGTCGGCATCTGGGATTGGGACGTTCCGGCGGACCGCGTCACGTCGGACAAGCGTTTCGCCACGCTTTATAGCGTGGACGAAGCCGTTGCCATCGGGGGCGCCCCCATCGCCGAGTTCTTCAAAGGCATCCATCCCGAGGACCGCGCCAGAGTGGAAGCCGAAGTCGCCGAAACGATCCGCACGGTAGGCTCCTTCAGTTCGGAATACCGCCTGCTGCGCGCGGACGGGACCGTGTGCTGGGTCTCGGCGCAAGGCCGGTGCATTCCGGGCCCGAACGGAGACTGCGTCCGCCTGCCCGGCGTCAGCTACGACATCACCGCCCGGAAGGAGGCCGAGCTGAGGCTGCGCGCCGCCAAGGAGGAACGCGAGTTCGTCCTGGAACAGATCGGCCGCCAGCGCACGCTGACCGACCCGCGCGAGATCCTGCAAAGCGCGTCCGAGGCCCTGGGCCGACGGCTTGGCGTGAACCGCGTCGGCTTTTATCGCCTGAACGGCCCCGAAAGCATCTGCCACGAGGCATGTTGGACGGACGGCGCGCTGAAGCCGCTGATCGGAATGCAGGCGACGGATCACTATGGCCGCCTTGCCGACACCGAACGCCGCGCAGGCCGCGCGCTGATCTTCGGCGACAGTCGCGAGGATGCGCAAGGCGCGTTCGCGCCTTATGCCCGGGACGGCGTGCTGGCCGGGATCTGCGTGCCCCTGCTGACTGGCGGACGATGGGCGGCGGGCATCTATCTGCACCAGGCCGCCGTGCGCATCTGGACCGAGCCGGAGATCATCCTTGCCAAGGAAATCGTCCAGCAGACCTGGCTCGCGATGGAGCGTGCCGAGGCGCTGCGCAGCCTCAACCGCCGCGTCGAGGAGCAGGAAGCCGCCCTCGCCCAGCGAGAGATCGTCCTGCGCGAGGAATTCGAGCGCCGCGAAGCCGCCGAACGCCAGTTGCGCCAGTTGCAGAAGATGGAGGCCGTGGGCCAGCTGACCGGCGGCATCGCCCACGACTTCAACAACATGCTGGCCGTGGTCATCAGCGGCCTGAACCTGACGCAGCGCCAGCTGGCGCGGGGCAACAGCGATGTCGGCCCCTATATCGAGGGCGCGCTGGAAGGCGCGAACCGCGCCGCCGCCCTGACGCAGCGGCTGTTGTCCTTTTCGCGCCAGCAGCCGCTGGAGCCGGCCGTGGTCGATGCCAACGGCTTGCTGACCGGACTGTCGGACATGCTGTCGCGGTCTCTGGGGGAAACGGTCGTAATCGAGGCGCAGTTGCAGCCGGACCTTTGGGCGGTCAAGGTCGATCGGAACCAGCTGGAAAACGCCATCGTCAACCTGGCCGTCAACGCCCGCGACGCCATGCCGGACGGCGGGCGGGTGGTGCTGCAAACGGCCAATGCCGATCTGGACGGCGACCAGGCCCGCGACCTGGGGATCGAGCCGGGCAACCATGTCCGCATCCGCGTGCGGGACACCGGCACCGGGATGACGCCCGAGGTGCTGTCCAAGGCCTTCGATCCCTTCTTCACCACCAAGCCGACCGGACGGGGCACGGGATTGGGCCTCAGCCAGGTCTACGGCTTCATCCGCCAGTCGGGCGGGCATGTCTCGATCAGTTCCCAGATCGGCCGGGGCACGACCGTTGACCTGTATCTTCCCCGCTGCCGGGAAGGCGCCCCGCAGGCCGCGGGCGACCCGGCGGCGGACGCGCCCCCGGGCCGCCCCGAAGACGTGATCCTGGCGGTCGAGGACGAGGACCGCGTGCGCAGCTTTACCGTGTCCGCCTTGCAGGAACTGGGATACACGGTTCTGGAAGCGGGTTCGGGCGCCGCCGCCCTGGCCCTGCTCCGGGCGCGGCAGGACATCAGGCTGCTGTTTACCGATGTGGTCATGCCGCAGATGACCGGTCCGCAATTGGTCGAACAGGCGCAAGCGATGCGTCCCGGCTTGAGGGTTCTTTACACCAGCGGCTATACCGGCAAGTCTCTGGAAACCGACGACCGGGTGCGGTCGGGCGGAAACTTCCTGCCCAAGCCCTTCAGCTTCGACCAGCTGGCGCGCAAGATCAGCGAGGTGCTGTCCCGCCCCGCGGGGGACTAGCGCCGCCGCTTGGACCGCTTGTTGCCGCCGCGCTGCCCTGCCCGGCCCGCGGTGGACCGGCCGGATGCCTTGACGGCTTCCTCGGCCGCGTCCTCGATCACGGATTGACGTGCCAGGGGATCGTCGGCCACCGCCAGTTCCACGGCCTCCAGGCGCTTCACCTCGTCGCGCAGGCGGGCGGCTTCCTCGAATTCCAGGTTCTCGGCAGCCTTGCGCATCTGGCTGCGCAGGGCGTCCAGATGGGCTTGCAGGTTCGCCCCGACCATCGGACGGTCCAGCTTGGCTGTGACGCGCGACTGGTCGGTGTCGCCCTGCCAAAGGCCCGCCAGCACGTCCTCGACGTTCTTGCGCACGGTTTGCGGCGTGATGCCGTGGGCCTCGTTATAGGCCATCTGCTTCTGCCGGCGGCGTTCGGTTTCCGCCATGGCGCGTTCCATGCTGCCGGTGATGGTGTCGGCATAGAGGATCACCCGACCGTCCACGTTCCGCGCCGCCCGGCCGATGGTCTGGATCAGCGACGTTTCCGAGCGTAGGAAGCCTTCCTTGTCGGCATCCAGGATCGCCACCAGACCGCATTCCGGGATGTCCAGGCCTTCGCGCAGCAGGTTGATGCCCACCAGCACGTCAAAGGCGCCAAGGCGCAGATCGCGCAGGATCTCGATCCGCTCGATCGTGTCGATGTCGCTGTGCATGTAGCGGATGCGGATGCCCTGCTCGTGGAAATACTCGGTCAAATCCTCGGCCATGCGTTTGGTGAGCGTCGTGACCAGCGTCCGCAGACCTGCCTTGCTGACCTTGCGGATCTCGTCCAGCAGGTCGTCCACCTGCATTTCCACGGGCCTGATCTCGATCTCGGGGTCAAGAAGGCCGGTGGGACGGATGACCTGTTCGGTGAAGACGCCGCCGGTCTGGTCCAGTTCCCATTGCGCGGGGGTCGCGGACACGAACACCGATTGCGGGCGCATGGCGTCCCATTCCTCGAACTTCAGGGGGCGGTTGTCCATGCAGCTTGGCAGCCGGAAGCCGTGTTCGGCCAGCGTGAACTTGCGCCGGAAGTCGCCGCGATACATGCCGCCGATCTGCGGCACCGACACGTGGCTTTCGTCGGCGAAGACGATGGCGTTGTCGGGGATGAACTCGAACAGCGTGGGGGGCGGCTCGCCCGGCGCGCGGCCGGTCAGGTAGCGGCTGTAGTTCTCGATGCCGTTGCAGACGCCGGTGGCCTCCAGCATCTCCAGGTCGAAGTTGGTGCGCTGTTCCAGCCGCTGGGCCTCCAGCAGCTTGCCTTCGTCCACAAGCTGCTTCAGCCGGGTTTGCAGTTCCGCCTTGATGCCCTTGATGGCCTGCTGAAGGGTCGGGCGCGGCGTGACGTAGTGGCTGTTGGCATAGATGCGGATCTGGCGGAAGTTGTCGGTCTTTTGCCCCGTCAGCGGATCGAACTCGGTGATCGCCTCAAGCTCGTTGCCGAAGAAGTCGAAGCGCCAGGCGCGGTCCTCCAGGTGGGCGGGCCAGACCTCGACCACGTCGCCGCGCACGCGGAAGCCGCCGCGCTGGAAGGCCGCATCGAGGCGCTTGTATTGCTGCGCGACAAGCTGGGACAGGAACTCGCGCTGGTCGTAGCTGTCGCCCACCAGCATGTCCTGGGTCATCGCCGAATAGGTCTCGACCGAGCCGATGCCGTAGATGCAGGAAACCGAGGCCACGATGATCACGTCGTCGCGTTCCAAGAGCGCCCGCGTGGCCGAATGGCGCATCCGGTCGATGGCCTCGTTGATCTGCGATTCCTTCTCGATATAGGTGTCGGACCGGGGGACATAGGCTTCGGGCTGGTAATAGTCGTAGTAGCTGACGAAGTATTCCACCGCGTTGTCGGGGAAAAAGCCCTTGAACTCGCCGTAAAGCTGGGCGGCCAGGGTCTTGTTGGGCGCCAGGATGATGGCGGGGCGCTGCGTCGCCTCGATCACCTTGGCCATGGTGAAGGTCTTGCCGGTGCCCGTCGCGCCCAGCAGCACCTGGTCGCGTTCGCCCGCCTGCACGCCTTGGGTCAGTTCGACGATGGCGGTCGGCTGGTCGCCCGCGGGCTGGAACTCGCTTTTCATCACGAAACGCCGCCCGCCCTCCAGCTTGGGGCGGGTGACTTCGACGGGACGCGCGACGGGCGCGTTGGTGTTGTTGTGACCCATGGGGCATCCTTCATCGGCAGACCTAGAAGGTGTGTCCCCGCGCGCGAAAGTCAACGGGGGCTGCTGACGGATCGCGGCAGCAGGGGGCGCTCGCGCCCCCTCTTGGCGCCATGCGCCAATTCACCCCCGAGGGTATTTGGACAAAGAAGAAGCGGTCAGCGCTTGAACCGCGTCGGCTGCAACTCGGCCCAGCCCGGACCGCCGTCCAGTTCCTCGGCCAGGATTTCCGCCGTGACCGGGCCAAGCGTGAAGCCCTGGTGGCCATGGCCGAAATGCGCCCAAAGGTTCGGCTGGTCGGGCACGCGGCCGATCACCGGCAGCATGTCGGGGATGCAGGGGCGGCGGCCGGTCCAGGGTTCGGCCTCGACGGGGGGACCGATGTCGAACAGTTCGCGGGCGGCCTTTTCACCGTGCTTGAGTTGCGGCGGGGCCAGGCGCGGATGGCTGGTCAGTTCGGCGGCCGTGGCGATGCGCAAGCCGCGCCGCATCGGCGACAGCACAACCGAGTTGCCGAAATCCGCGATGGGATGGTTCGGCGGCGTTTCCATGCGGTAATGGCGGTGATAGCCGCGCTTGAACACCATCGGAACCCGCAGGCCGAAGCGTTGCAGCAGCATGGGAGACCAGGGGCCAAGCGCCACCACCGCGTGTTCGCCATGGGCTTCGCCCGCACGCCAGCCGTTGCCTGCGCGGTGCAGGTCGCCCGCGTCGCCGTTGACGATCCGCCCGCCCCGCCGTTCGAACAGCGCCGCATAGGCCGCGACCAGCCCGCCGGGATCGGAACAGGTCCAGGTGTCCGACCAATGGGTCGCGCCCTCGACCTCGATCTTGATGGCGGGTTCCATGGCGCGCAGGGCCTTGCCGTCCATCAGCCTGGCCTCGACCCCGAATTCGTCCCTGAATCGCTTGGCCGTCTCGCGGGCCCTTTCCATGCGGGCGGGGGTGCGGTGCACCTCGATATAGCCGTCGCGGCGGATGATGTTGTCGGCGCCGGCGGCTTCGACCAGCGGCGCGTGGCGTTCGGTCGATTGGCGGATCAGCTTGCCCCATGTCAGGGTCGCGCGCCGATGCCCCGCCGGCAGCGAGTTGATCGCATAGGTCCACACCGCGTTGATCTGGGACAGCAGGCCCGAAAGGTTCCATTTCACGTCGTAGCCCCGGCCAAGAGCGATCTGCATCAGCGCCCCCGGCGCCAGCGGCATGGCATAGGGTTCGACCGCTTCGGTCTGGATCAGGCCCGCATTGCCATAGCTTGTCTCGCGACCCGGCACGCCGCGCTCGACGATGGTGACCTGATGCCCGCGCGCCTGCAAGGCCAGCCCGGTCGTGACGCCGACCATGCCCGCACCCAGAACAAGAATCTCTGCCATATCCGCCCCTTGAGCCGTGTTCCGGTCAGGGATGCAGACATTCCGTCATGGGGCAAGAGGTTCTTCGGCGACCTTCCGGATCTTTGCAAGTTTTACGCGAAAAGCTCGCGGCAGAAGCTCAATCCTTCGACCAAGGCGTCCACTTCCTGCCTGGTGTTGTACATCGCGAAGGATGCCCGGGCACTGGCGGTGATTCCGAAGAACTCCATCAGCGGCATGGCGCAATGGCTGCCTGCGCGCACGGCGATGCCGCGCTTGTCCAGGATGGTGGACAGGTCATGGGCATGGGCGCCTTGCATGGTCATGGAAAAGATCGCGCCCTTGTCCGGCGCATCGCCCTGGACCTGCAACCAGTTGAGGCTGCGCAGCCGGTCGCGGGCGTAATCGCGCAAGGACCGTTCATGGGCGGAGATGTTCTCCATTCCCAGGTCCATCAGGTATTCCAGCGCCGCGCCCAGTCCGATCTGGTTGACGATGCCGGGGGTGCCCGCCTCGAACCGCAAGGGGGGGTCGGCGTAATCCACGCTGTCGCGCGTCACCGTGCGGATCATGTCGCCGCCGCCCATGAAGGGCCGCATCTCGGCCTGGCGGCCGCGCCGGATCCACATCGCGCCCGATCCTGACGGACCGTAAAGCTTGTGCCCCGTGATGCAGTAGAAATCGACGCCGAGCGCGGCCAGATCAACCGGCATGTGCACCGCCGCCTGGCTGCCGTCGGCCAGCACCGGCACGTCCGTGCCCCGCGCGATCGCCCCAACGTCCACGATGGTGCCGGTCACGTTCGACATGTGCGTGACGGCGATCAGCTTCGTGCGCGGCCCCACGGCGGCCAACACCTTTTCGGGCGGCAGCGACCCGTCGGGTTCCGGTTCCACCCATTTCAGCGTCACCCCCTGCCGTTCGCGCAGGAAATGCCAGGGCACGATGTTAGCATGGTGTTCCAGCACCGACAGCACGATCTCGTCCCCTGCCTGCAAGCGGGGCGCGGCCCAGCCATAGCTGACGAGGTTGATCCCCTCGGTAGAACCGCTGGTGAAGATCACCTCGTCTTCGTGCGGGGCGTGGAGGAAGCGGGCGATGATGGCGCGGACGCGTTCGTAATTCTCGGTCGCCAGGTTCGACAGGAAATGCAGGCCCCGGTGGACATTGGCGTATTCGTCTTCATAGGCGCGGGTGACCGCCTCGATCACCTGGCGCGGCTTTTGCGCGCTGGCGCCGCTGTCAAGATACACCAGCGGGCGCTTGTTCACCTGCCGCGACAGGATCGGGAAATCGGCGCGGACCTTATCGACATCAAAGCTCATTGCGGCATCTCCGGCATGATCCCAAGGGCGGCGGCAAGGATGGAAAGAAGGAACCCGGCGGCGATGGCGGTTCCGATCAGGCCCACCATGACCTTCAGGCTGCTGCGAAAGCCGTGCAGCGCCTTGGTGAACTGCACGGTCAGCCACAGGAACAGGGCCATCGCCGCGATGCCCAGCATCCCGGCGGCCGAGGGAAGAACCAGAGACAGCACGATCTGGGCGGCCTGGACCAGCAGCAGCAGAACCTCGATCCAGACGGTCAGCAGCAGCGCGTCCTCGAACCGGCCCCGGCCGCCGAACATGCGGCCCACGCCCGACATCAGGCCCGCCGCGACAAGAATGGCCACCATCTGCATGACCGCCAGCACCATGGGCTGCCGGCTCAGCAGAACGACCTGCGCGTCATTCTCGGCGGGCGCGGCGAACATCGCGCCCGCAAGCCAGGCCAGCAGCGCCGAGACCGACACCGCCGCCAGCAGCGCCATCCAGCGCGCCTGAACCGGCCAGTCCTGTCCCATCAGCAGCTGCGCCGCCCTTTGCGGATCGCGGAAGGACAGGCCGACCAGGGCCTTGAAATCGTCGAAACTCATGCTCGCCTCGCCAGCGCCGCGATGCCGGCGCCCCAGATCATCAGAAAGCCCGCCCCGCAGACCGCCTGCACCACGGCCAGCCCCGGTCCCGGCCCAACCAGCCCGGCCACCAGCCCGGCCAGCAGCATCGCGGGCGCCACGGCCAGCAGCGCCCAGAACAGCGCCAGGCGCGAATCCTCGGGCGACAGGCGCCAGGGCGTCAGGCGGGACAGCGCGGCCGTCAGCGCGGCCAGGGCATAGGCCAGAACCGGCATCAGAAACATCACCGCCAGCAGCGCGCCCCCCATCCGGGCCTGAAAGGGGATCGAGGGGTCCAGCTGCGCCATCCGCGCATGGGCGGGGGCCTGCGCGATCAGAAAGACCAGCATCGCGGCCATCAGCACCACCAGCTTGACCTGTTCCGGCATGGCGGAAAGGCCCCGCACCACCCGGCGCGGGGCCCACCAGCTTTGCAGCACCCGCGGGGCGATGCCCCCCGGCGCGCGCCTTATTGAACCGCGTTCAGGGTCAGCCACACGTCAAGCCGTTCATAGATGCACTCCCGGATTCCTTCGTCCTCGATCTCGGCCAGGGCGTCGGCTAGGAAGGACAGAACCAGGAACACGATGGCGCGTTCCCGCGGCACCCCGCGAGAGCGGAGATAGAACAACGCTTCCTCGTCAATCGCGCCGGTGGTCGAGCCGTGGGAGCATTTCACGTCGTCGGCGTAAATTTCCAGTTCCGGCTTGGCCAGGAACTGGCTGCGTTCGTCCAGCAGCAGCGCCTGGCTGATCTGGTAGCCGTCGGTCTTCTGCGCGCCGGGCTTGACCAGGATCTTGCCCTGGAACACGCCCTCGGCCCCGTTCTTCAGCACTTTCTTGAAGACCTGACGGCTTTCGCAGCGTTCGGCCCCGTGGGTGATGAACACGGTGTCGTCCTGGTGGAACGGCGCCTTGCCGCCATCGCCCAGCACGGCTGCGGCGATATGGGCCACGGCGTCGTCGCCCGCGATGTCGATCACGGCCTCGTTGCGCATGGTCGTGCCGTTCACCGACAGGGTGAAGGACTTGAACTGCGCGCGCTCCGCAACGCGGGCGAAGATGTGGCCGATGCCGACCCGGGGATCGACCGCGCGCTTGGACGCGACATGGTGGAAGCGCGCGCCGGGGGCCAGATCGACCTCGATCACGCTGTTCGACCGCGCGCCCGACATCCCGGTTTCCAGCAGCGTCAGTTCGACGTCCTCCTCGATGCGGATGACGTGGTGCCAGATCGCATCCGCGCTGTCCGAGGCACGCCGATGCACGACATGGATCGGCCGGGCGGGCGTCGATGTCACGCGGATCAGCAGCCCGTCGCGCGCGGCGGCCGTGTTCAGCGCCGCAAAGGGCCGCTTGACCGGCTTCTGGCCCGCCGCTTCCAGGGTGCCGTACAGATCGGCCGCCCAGCCGGCGCCTGCATCGGCCTGGGCCAGAGTCGCGATCTCGACCCCGTCCAGCGCCAGATCGTCCGAGGCCGCTTCGTCGAAGACGCCATCGACGAAGACCAGCGTCAGCTTGTCCAGTCCGTCGAACAGCGGCGTTTCCTGCGCAGCCGGAACCGCCAGCGCGGCAGGCACCGGAGCATTGAAGGGGCGCGGGTCGGTATAGCGCCAGTATTCGTCGCGCGGGCCGGGCAGGCCCATGTCCTGCAACCGGTCCAGCGCGTCCTGGCGCGCCGCCGCCGCGAACCCGCCCTGCGGCAGGTTCAGCGCCGCCAAGCGCGCCTCAAGCGCGTTGACGGGCCTGGCCGCGCCCTCGATTGTCGGGGTCTGGTCTTTCGCCTTGACTGCCGTGTCCGCCATCAGCGGGCCTCCGCCAGCAGATCGCCGTAGCCTTCTTCCTCGACCTGGAGGGCCAGTTCCGGCCCGCCCGACCTCACGATCCGGCCATCCGCCATGATATGCACCACGTCCGGCTGGATGTGGTTCAGCAGGCGCTGGTAATGCGTGATGACCAGAAAGCTGCGGTCGGGCGAACGCAGCGCGTTCACGCCGTCCGAAACCAGCCGCATCGCATCGACGTCAAGGCCCGAATCCGTTTCGTCCATGATGCACATGCGCGGTTCCAGCATGGCCATCTGCAAGATCTCGTTGCGCTTCTTTTCCCCGCCCGAGAAGCCCACGTTGACCGGGCGCTTCAGCATGTCCGGGCTGATCTGCAATTCGGCGGCCTTGGCGCGCACCAGCTTGAGGAAATCGCCCGAGGACAGTTCGTCCTGCCCGCGCGCCTTGCGCTGCGCGTTCACGGCGGTGCGCAGAAAGGTCATGTTGCCGACGCCGGGGATCTCGACCGGATACTGGAAGGCCAGGAACAGGCCGGCGCTCGCGCGCTCCTCCGGCTCCATGTCCAGCAGGCTTTCGCCGTCCAGCGTGGCGGTGCCCTCGGTAACCTCATAGCCGTCGCGGCCCGACAGGACATAGGACAGCGTGGACTTGCCCGACCCGTTCGGACCCATGATCGCATGAACCTGACCGGCCGGAACCTCCAGCGACAGACCCTTCAGGATCCGCTTGTCCTCTTCCTCAAGCTTGACGTGCAAGTTGTCGATTTTCAGCATCTTTTCCTCATCGGATGGTGGCGGCGGTGCCGAAGCCACGGCACTATCATCAAATCCCGTCGCGGCCCTTAGCCGACCGAGCCTTCCAGCGAAATGGCGACCAGCGACTGCGCCTCCATGGCGAATTCCATCGGCAGGGCCTGCAAGACCTCGCGGCAAAAGCCGTTGACGACCAGGGCCACGGCCTCCTCCTCGTCCATGCCGCGCTGGCGGCAATAGAACAGCTGGTCGTCATCGACCTTGGATGTCGTCGCCTCGTGCTCGACGCGGCTCGAGGTGTTCTTGACCTCGATATAGGGCACGGTATGGGCGCCGCACTGATCGCCGATCAGCAAGCTGTCGCACTGCGTGTAGTTGCGGCTGTTCGTCGCGCGCGGATGCATCGTCACCAGGCCGCGATAGGTGTTCTGCGCCTTGCCCGCCGAAATGCCCTTGGACACGATACGAGAGCGGGTGTTCCGGCCCAGATGGATCATCTTGGTGCCGGTGTCGGCCTGCTGGTGGTTGTTGGCGATGGCGATGGAATAGAACTCGCCCTGGGATTCGTCACCGCGCAGGATGCAGGACGGGTATTTCCAAGTGATCGCGCTGCCGGTTTCCACCTGCGTCCACATCACCTTGGCGCGGGCCTCGCGGCAGTCGGCGCGCTTGGTGACGAAGTTGTAGATGCCGCCACGGCCTTCCTCGTCGCCCGGATACCAGTTCTGGACGGTGGAATACTTGACCTCGGCGTCCTCCAGCACGACGATTTCGACGACCGCCGCGTGCAGCTGGTGCGTGTCGCGCTTCGGCGCGGTGCAGCCTTCAAGATAGCTGACATAGCTGCCCTTGTCGGCGATGATCAGCGTGCGTTCGAATTGCCCGGTGTTTTCCGCGTTGATGCGGAAATAGGTGGACAACTCCATCGGGCATTTCACGCCCTTGGGGACGTAAACGAAGCTGCCGTCCGAAAAGACCGCGCTGTTCAGCGTGGCGAAATAGTTGTCGGACTGCGGCACCACGGAGCCGAGATATTTCTTCACCAGCTCGGGATGCTCGCGGATCGCTTCGGAGATCGAGCAGAAGATGACCCCGGCCTTGGCCAGTTCGTCCTTGAAGGTCGTGCCGACCGACACCGAATCGAACACCGCGTCGACGGCTACGCGCCGGCCTTCGGTCGCAGCGATCGCCATGTCCACGCCCGGGGACGGCGATGCCCCCTCGACCCCTGCCAGGATCATCTGTTCCTTCAGCGGAATGCCCAGCTTTTCATAGGTCGCCAGCAGCTTCGGATCCACCTCGTCCAGGGACTTCGGCTTCACTTCCATGCTTTTCGGGCGGGCGTAGTAATACTGGTCCTGATAGTCGATGTCTGGATAGTTCAGCATCGCCCATCTCGGCTCCGTCATGGTCAGCCAGCGGCGATAGGCTTCCAGCCGCCATTCGGTCATCCATTCCGGTTCGTTGTTCTTCTGCGAGATCAGGCGGACGATGTCTTCGTTCAGCCCCTTGGGGGCATAGTCCATCTCGATCTCGGTATCCCAGCCGTATTTGTAGCTGCCAATGCTTTGCACGGCCTCGACCGTTTCGCGGTCAACGCCCTCGCGCACGTCAAGATCGGTGGTTGCAGTCATCCTTTGTCCTTCCCAAGGCTGGGTGTGTCGCCTAGCCGTTGCGTTCGCGCCAGCGTCCATACGCGCTTTCCCACGCATCCGCAAATCGGTTCACCTGATCGTCGCCCATAGCCGGGCTTATCGAGATCCGAATTGCCGATTGCGCGGCCTTATCGTCGAAACCCATGGCTTGCAGCACGCCGCTGGCCCGGACCTTGCCCGAGGAACAGGCCGAGCCCGCCGAAATGGCAAAGCCCGCCAGATCCATCTGCATGACCTGGGTTTCACCCTTCCAGCCCGATGTAAGAAGGCAGGTCGTGTTCGGCAAGCGCCTGGCGCCCTTTCCGGCAACGATTGTTCCGGGCAAGGACAGCAGCCGTTCCTCCAGGGCGTCGCGGCGGGCGGCGACCTGATCCCACAGGCCCGCCTCCAGATCCTTCTGCGCCGCCTTGGCCGCCGCCGCAAAGCCCAGAATGCCGAGGAGGTTCTCGGTCCCGCCGCGTCGGCCCTGTTCCTGACCCCCGCCCCGGATCAGCGCGGGCACGTCGGTGCCGCGCCTGACGATCAGCGCGCCGATCCCCTTCGGCCCGCCCAGCTTGTGGGCGCTGACAAAGCCCGCCGTGACGCCCAGCCAGTTGAAGGCGAAAGGCACCTTGCCGAAAGCCTGCGTCAGGTCGCTGGAGGCCAGCCCCTGCGGCAGATCCTGGATCACGCCCGTTTCGTTGTTCGCCAGTTGCAGGCTGGCCCGCGCCGGGTCCGGCACCGTGACGATCCCGTCGCCGTCCACCGCCAGATCCTGCTCGCACCAGACCTTGATCGCGCTGTGTTCCACCGGCGCGCAATGGACGCCCCTGCCCGCCAGCACCATCGCCGCCGCTTCCGTCGTGCCCGAGGTGAAGATCACGTCCGCGCCTTCCGCGCCCAGGGCGGCCGCCAGTTCCTCGCGCGCGCGTTCCATCGCCATCCTGGCCTCGCGGCCCTCGGTATGGACCGAGGACGGGTTGCCCACGATCTCCATCCCGTCGCGCATCGCGGCCTTTGCCTCGGGGCGCAGGGGAGTGGTGGCGTTCCAGTCGAGATAGGTTCTCATCCGATCGCCTCGGCGATCTTTTGCGCCAGCCTGCGGGCCACGGCCTCCTTGGCCATGCGCGGCCATGCCTCGGCGCCTGTTCCGGTGATAACGGTGACGGCGTTTTCCGATCCGCCCATGATGCCGGTGCCTTCGCTGACATCGTTGGCGACGATCCAGTCGCAGCCCTTGCGCAGCCGCTTGTCGGTTGCATGGGCGATCACGTCGTTGGTTTCCGCCGCAAATCCCACCACCAGCCCCGGGCGCCGTTCACCGGGCTGGCTGATCCAGGCCAGGATGTCGGGGTTTTCCGTCATTTCCAGCAAGGGCGGCTTGCCGGTGCCGTCCTTCTTCATCTTCTTCGCGGACGAGTTGCGGATCCGCCAATCCGCCACCGCCGCCGCCATCACCGCCGCGTCGGCGGGCAGCGCGGCTTCCACCGCGTCGCGCATCTGACGGGCGGTCTGGACGCGGATCACCTCGACCCCTTCGGGCGGGGCGATCTCGGCCGGGCCGGTGACAAAGCTGACCCGCGCGCCCATGTCGCGCAAGGCGGCGGCGATCGCCGTTCCCTGCGCCCCCGAGGATCGGTTGGCGATATAGCGCACCGGGTCGATGGGTTCGTGCGTCGGCCCCGAGGTCACGATCACATGCCGCCCCGCCAGCGCGCCCGTGCGGACCTGCGCCTCGGGCAGCAGCTTCAGGGGCGCGGCGGGGGCCAGTTCCTCGCGGATGGCTTCCAGGATCGCCTCGGGTTCGGACATGCGGCCGGTGCCGTATTCGCCGCAGGCCATGTCGCCATCCTCGGGGCCGACGAACAGGATGCCGTCGTCGCGCAGCACCCGCAGGTTCCGCTGCGTCGCAGGGTGGTGCCACATCCGCACGTTCATGGCGGGCGCGACCAGCACGCGCTTGTCGGTCGCAAGCAGCAGCGTGGAGGCCAGGTCGTCCGCCAGGCCATGCGCCATCTTGGCCAGCAGGTCGGCGGTCGCGGGCGCCACCACCACCAGATCGGCGTCGCGCGACAACCGGATATGGCCGATCTCGGCTTCGGACGCGATGTCCCACAGGCTGTCGTGCGCGGCTTCGCCCGACAGGACCGACAGGGTCATGGCCGTGGTGAACTGCGCGCCCGCCTGCGTCAGGACGGGGGTAACGGCCGCGCCCTCGGCGCGCAGCAGCCGGATCAGCCCCGGCACCTTCATGGCCGCGATGCCGCCGCCAACGATCAGCAGGATACGCTTGCCGTTCATCTTGCCCCCTTGTCGCGCCGTGCCAGACACATAGCCGTCCCGCCCCCTCCTCGCAAGCAATCGCCTTCCGTTAACCTTTCCTTAAGCCCCCCGCCGTTAACCATCGCGGGAACGAGAAGGAAACGTCATGGTCGCCATCGCCTATTCCGTCGCATTCGAAGGGATCGAGGCGCGGCTGGTCGAGGTTCAGTGCTCGGTCGCGGCGGGCCTGCCGGGCTTTGCCATCGTGGGTCTGCCCGACAAGGCCGTCAGCGAGGCGCGCGAGCGGGTGAAGGCCGCCTTCGGCGCGCTGTCCATCGCCATGCCGAACCGCCGCCTGACCGTGAACCTGTCCCCCGCCGACATCCCCAAGGAAGGCTCTCATTTCGACCTGCCCATCGCCCTGGCGATCCTGGCCGCCCTTGAGATCGTGCCGGGCGAGGAACTGTCCCGCTGCGTGGCCCTGGGGGAACTGGCGCTGGACGGGCGGCTGGTCGCGGTGACGGGCGCCCTGCCCGCCGCCATGGCCGCCGCCGAGGACGACCGCGCGCTCATCTGCCCCCGGTCCTGCGGCCCGGAAGCCGCCTGGGTCGATGCCGTCCCGGTTCTTGCCCCCGCCACGCTGCGCGAGGTGATCGACCATCTGACCGACCGCGCGCCCATCGCCCGCGCGCAGCCCGGCGTGATCGACGGCGCCGTCACGGGGGGTTGCCTGTCCGAGGTGAAAGGCCAGGAACGCGCCAAGCGCGCCCTTGAGATCGCCGCAGCCGGGCGGCACCACCTGCTGATGGTCGGCCCGCCCGGCGCGGGAAAGTCCATGCTCGCCGCCCGCCTGCCCGGCCTGATGCCGCCCCTTGGCGCGGCCGAGGCGCTGGAAACCTCCATGATCCATTCGCTTGCGGGCACCCTGGACGACGGCGGCATTTCCCGCCGCGCGCCTTTCCGGGAACCCCACCACACCGCGTCGATGGCCGCCATCGTCGGCGGCGGGCGCGGCGCCAAGCCGGGCGAGATCAGCCTGGCCCACAACGGCGTCCTGTTCATGGACGAGTTTCCCGAATTTCCCCGGCAGGTGCTGGAAACCCTGCGCCAGCCCATCGAGACGGGCGAGGTCGTGGTGGCCCGCGCCAATGCCCATATCCGCTATCCCTGCCGCTTCCTGCTGATCGCCGCCGCCAACCCCTGCCGCTGCGGCTATCTGGCCGATGCCGCCCGGGCCTGTCCGCGCGCGCCGACCTGCGGCGGGGACTACATGGGCAAGATCTCGGGTCCGCTCATGGACCGCTTCGACCTGCGGCTCGAGGTTCCGGCCGTCGGCTTCCTGGACCTGGAACTGCCCTCGGACGGGGAAACCTCGGCGCAGGTCGCGGCGCGGGTGGCTGAGGCGCGCGAGGTGCAGGCGGCGCGGTTCCGCGGCCATCCGCAGATCCGCGTGAACGCCGAGGCGTCTGGCAGCCTTCTGGACCGGATCGCCGCGCCGGATCAGGAAGGCCGGGCCCTGATTTTGAAGGCATCGGAACGGCTGGGCCTGACCGCGCGCGGCTATCACCGCATCCTGCGCACCGCGCGCACCATTGCGGACCTCGCCGGTTCCGCCGCCGTCCGCACGCCCCATCTGGCCGAGGCGATCAGCTATCGCCTGCCCTTTGTGGCAGGCGGCTGATTGCGCATCGTGCAAGGCGGGGCTATGGCGGGCCAACCCTGACAACGGACCCGGACCATGCCCCCTATCAGCGCCCGGATCGGCGGCATCCTGACCGCCCTCGCCCTGCTGGCAACGGTTCCGCATGAATACGGCGCGGGCCAGGGCTTCGCCGATGCCGCCGCGGTTCTGCTGGTCGGGGCGCTTGCGCTGTTTTCGTTGACCGCAAAGCTGTCGCGGCTGGCCTTTGTCGCGGTGGGCCTCGCCCTCGTGGCCTGGGCTGCCGCAGCCCGTGCCGACTGGGCGCAGGCCACGCTGACGGCGCTGACGCGCGGCGGCTTCGTTATCGCGCTGTTCACGGCGCTGTCGGCGCTCCGCAGCGCGGCCATCGGGTCGCAGGCGATCCTGGACTGCGGGCGCTTCCTGGCGCGCCAGCCGCCGGGGAGGCGCTATCTGGCGCTGACGCTGGGCGGGCATCTGTTCGGGCTGATCCTGCTTTACGGATCCATCTCGCTTCTGGGGTCGCTCGCCGCCGAAAGCACCGCGCGAGAGGCGAACCAGGAACTGCGCCGCCACCGGCTGCGGCGGATGCTGGTGGCGGTCCAGCGGGGCTTCGCCTCGACGCTGTGCTGGTCGCCGATGGCGTTGTCGATGGCCGTCACCCTGTCGGTCGTGCAAGGCGCGTCCTGGCCCGGCGCGGTCGGGTTCTGCCTTGTCAGCTCGGCCCTGATGATCGGCATCGGCTGGCTGCTGGACGCGGTGTTCAAGCCGCGGCTTTCCGCCCCGCCCCCGCCCCGCGCGATCGAGACCGACCGCTGGCTGGTCCGCCTGCGCCCGCTTTTGGTCCTGCTGGCCGTTGTCGTGGGGGGCGTCTTCGCGCTGCATCTGGCGACCGGCGTCGCCGTGACGGGCGCGGTGATGACGGTGGTTCCGCTGGTCGCGATGGGCTGGCTCCTGATCCTGCCGCCCCTGCCGGGTGGCCGCGCCGCCACCCTGGGCGCGCGCATCGGCCAGTTCGCCACGCGCGATCTGGCGGGCTATCGGGGCGAGATCATCCTGCTGTTCATGGCAGGCTTCATCGGCAGCCTGGGCTCGTACCTGTTGGTGCCGGTCATGGCCGCGCACGGGCCGGATCCGTCGGTTGTCCCGCCTTTGCTGTTCCTGGCGGCGCTGGTCTGGGCGATCCCGCTGACCGGACAGATCGGCATGAACCCGATCCTGGCCGTGTCGCTGCTGGTGCCGCTGCTGCCCGCGCCCGAGACGCTGGGCATTCACCCCACGGCCATGGTGGTGGCGATCACCGGCGGATGGGCCATCAGCGGCAACACCTCGCCCTTCACCGCCTCGGTCCTGCTGGTGGGCAAGCTGGGCGGGGTCGAGGCCCGTCATGCAGGTGCGCGGTGGAACGGGCTTTACGCCCTGGCCACGGGCGCGGCGCTGACCCTGTGGGTGCTCATCGTCGCGGCCCTTCTGTAGGACCGCGGCGATCGTCTCACTCGACCTCCACCAGCAGGTCTTTCGCGTCGATCTGTTCGCCGGGGCGGACGTGGACGGCCTTGACGGTGCCGTCGCGGTCGGCGTGGAGGCCGGTTTCCATCTTCATCGCCTCGATGGTCAGCAGCAGGTCGCCCTGACGCACCTTTGCGCCCACTGTCGCCGCGACCGAGGCCACGACGCCCGGCATCGGCGCGCCGACATGGCCGGCATTGGCCGGATCGGCCTTGGGACGCGCCGCGGCGGTCGCGGTGGCCTTGCGGTTCGGCACGCGGACCTGGCGCGGCTGGCCGTTCAGTTCGAAGAAGACCTTGACCTCGCCCTTCTCGTCCGTCTCGCCGATGGTCAGGAACCGCACCTCGAGGGTCTTGCCGGGGTCGATCTCGACGCTGATCTCGTCGCCCGGCTCCATGCCGTAGAAGAAGTTCCGGGTCGGCAGCACGCGCACCGGGCCATAGGTCTCGTGGCGCGTCCTGTAGTCGGTGAACACCTTGGGATACATCAGGTAGCCGTTCAGATCCTCGTCGTCGATGGCGACGCCCAGGTCTTCGGACAGCTTCCGGCGGGTGGCCTCGATGTCCACGGGGGGCAGATGCGCGCCGGGGCGGTCGGTGATGGGCGCCTCGCCCTTCAGGACCTTGCGCTGCAGCTCGGCGGGCCAGCCGCCGGGGGGCTGGCCGAGGTTGCCCTTCATCATGTCCACCACGCTGTCGGGGAAGCTGACCTCGGTGGCCGGGTCCATGACCTGCGCGGGCGTCAGCCCCTGGGCCACCATCATCAGCGCCATGTCGCCCACCACCTTGGACGACGGCGTGACCTTCACGATGTCGCCGAACATGCGGTTCACGTCGGCATAGGCCTGCGCCACCTCGTGCCAGCGGTCCTCCAGCCCCATCGATCGCGCCTGCGCCTTGAGGTTGGTGAACTGCCCGCCCGGCATCTCGTGGAGATAGACCTCGGAGGCCGGGGATTGCAGGCCGGACTCAAACGCCGCGTATTGCTCGCGCACGCGTTCCCAGTAGTTGCTGATCTGCCGGATCGCCGCGATGTCGAGCCCCGTGTCGCGCTCGGTGCCCTCCAGCGCCTCGACGATGGAGCCGAGGCAGGGCTGCGAGGTGCCGCCCGAAAAGGCGTCCATGGCCGCATCGACCGCGTCCACCCCCGCCTCGGCCGCCGCCAGGATCGTGGCCCCGGCAAGGCCGCTGGTGTCATGGGTGTGGAAGTGGACGGGCAGGCCCACCTCCTCCTTCAGCGCGCGGATCAGGATGCGCGCGGCGGCGGGCTTCAGAAGGCCCGCCATGTCCTTCAGGCCCAGCACATGCGCGCCGGCGGCCTTCAGGTCCTGGGCGGTGCTGACGTAATAGGCCAGGTCGTACTTGGACCGGTCGGGGTCCAGCATGTCGCCCGTATAGCAGACGGTGCCTTCGCAGATCTTGCCGGTGGCGATCACCGCGTCCATGGCGACGCGCATGTTTTCCACCCAGTTGAGGCTGTCGAAGACCCGGAACACGTCCACGCCGCTGTCCGCCGCCTGACGCACGAAGGACTGCACCACATTGTCGGGATAGTTGGTGTAGCCCACGCCGTTGGACGCCCGCAGCAGCATCTGCGTCATCAGGTTGGGCATCGCCTGCCGGATGTCGCGCAGCCGCTGCCAGGGGCATTCCTGCAGGAAGCGATAGGCCACGTCGAAGGTCGCCCCGCCCCAGCATTCCACGCTGAACAGCCCCGGCAGGTTGGCGGCGTAAGATGGGGCCACGCGGATCATGTCGATGGACCGCATCCGCGTCGCCAGCAGCGACTGGTGGCCGTCGCGCATGGTGGTGTCGGTCATCAGGAGGCGCTTCTGATCGGCCATCCAGTCGGCCACCGCCTGCGCGCCCTTCTCCTCGAGCATCTGCCGGGTGCCGGGCGCGGGCTCCGCCTTCGGCGCGGGCGGCACCGGCGGGCGGGCCTGGGCAGGCGGCCGGGGGCGGCCCGCCGTTTCCGGGTGGCCGTTCACGCTGATGTCGGCCAGATAGGTCAGGATCTTGGTGGCCCGGTCCTGGCGCTTGTCGAACCGGAACAGCTCGGGCGTGGTGTCGATGAACTTGGTGGTATAGGTGTCGTCGAGAAAGGTCGGGTGCTTCAGCAGGTTGATCACGAAGTCGATGTTCGTGCTGACCCCCCGCACCCGGAACTCGCGAAGCGCGCGGTCCATGCGGCGGATCGCCCCTTCGGGCGTCTGCGCCCAGGCTGTGACCTTGACCAGCAGCGAGTCGTAGTAGCGCGTGATCACGCCGCCCGAATAGGCGGTGCCGCCGTCCAGCCGGATGCCGTTGCCGGTGGCCGACCGATAGGCGGTGATCCGGCCATAGTCGGGGATGAAGTTGTTCAGCGGATCCTCGGTCGTGACACGGCATTGCAGCGCGTGGCCCGACAGCGTGATTTGATCCTGGGAGGGCACGCCCGTCGCCTCGGCCAGCGTCGCGCCCTCGGCGATGCGGATCTGGGACTGCACGATGTCGATGCCGGTGACCTCCTCGGTCACGGTGTGCTCGACCTGCACGCGCGGGTTCACCTCGATGAAGTAGAACTGCTGCGTGTCCATGTCCATCAGGAACTCGACCGTGCCCGCGTTCTGGTATCCGACCGCTTGCCCGATCCGCAGCGCCAGTCCGCAGACCTCGGCCCGCTGGTCTTCGGTGAGGTAAGGCGCGGGCGCGCGCTCGACGACCTTCTGGTTGCGGCGCTGAACGGTGCAGTCGCGCTCATACAGGTGATACAGCCCGCCATGCGTGTCGCCCAGCAGCTGCACCTCGACGTGGCGGGCGCGAAGGATCATCTTTTCCAGATAGCCCTCGCCGTTGCCGAAGGCGGCCTCGGCCTCGCGCCGGCCCTCGCGGACTTTGTCCACCAGTTCCTCGGGGCCGCTGATCGGCCGCATCCCGCGCCCGCCGCCGCCCCAGGAAGCCTTCAGCATCAAGGGATAGCCGATGGCGGCGGCCTCACGCTTGATCGCCTCGAAGTCGTCGCCCAGCACCTCCGTCGCGGGGATCACCGGCACGCCCGCCCCGATCGCCACGCGCCGTGCGCTGGCCTTGTCGCCAAGCGCCCGCATGGTGTCCGCGCGCGGGCCGATAAAGGTGATCCCGGCTTGCGCGCAGGCATCCACGAAGTCGGGGTTCTCGCTCAGCAAGCCATAGCCCGGATGGATCGCGTCGGCGCCCGACTCCTTCGCCACCCGGATGATCTCGGGGATCGAGAGATACGCCGCCACCGGACCCAGCCCCTCGCCGATCCGGTAGGCCTCGTCCGCCTTGAAGCGGTGCAGCCCCAGCTTGTCCTCCTCGGCATAAACGGCGACCGTCCGCTTGCCCAGCTCGTTGGCCGCCCGCATCACCCGGATCGCGATCTCTCCGCGGTTGGCCACAAGAATCTTGTTGAACATCGCGCCGTCCCCCTTCGAAGTTGCGCGAGAGACTAGCGATGCCGCAGCGCAGCGCAAGCGCCACGACACCCCGACTGCAACAAAAGGTTTACGCAAGGTCGTGTTCGCCTGATGTTCCCATTCTGCGGTTGCTTTTTGCCCCCGCCGCACTATGTGATGCGCTTGGTCGGCCAGGGACGCAGCATGGAACAGAAGTTCATCGAGGTTCGCGGCGCGCGCGAACACAACCTCAAGGGCGTGGACATGGACATCCCGCGCGACAAGCTGGTGGTGATTACCGGGCTGTCGGGTTCGGGCAAGTCCTCGCTGGCCTTCGACACGATCTATGCCGAAGGGCAGCGCCGCTATGTCGAAAGCCTGTCGGCCTATGCGCGGCAGTTCCTGGACATGATGGGCAAGCCCGACGTCGATCACATCACCGGCCTGTCGCCCGCCATCAGCATCGAACAAAAGACCACCTCGAAGAACCCCCGGTCAACCGTCGGAACAGTCACGGAGATCTACGACTACCTGCGGCTGCTGTTCGCCCGCGCGGGCACGCCCTATTCCCCCGCCACCGGCCTGCCGATCGAGGCGCAGCAGGTCCAGGACATGGTGGACCGGATCATGGAGATGCCCGAAGGCACGCGCGCCTATCTGCTGGCGCCCATCGTCCGCGACCGCAAGGGCGAATACCGCAAGGAGTTCCTGGAGCTTCGCAAGCAGGGCTTCCAGCGGGTCAAGGTGAACGGCCGGTTTTACGAACTGGACGAGCCGCCCGTGCTGGACAAGAAGTTCCGCCATGACATCGACGTGGTGGTGGACCGCATCGTCGTGCGCGAAGGGCTGGAAACGCGCCTGGCCGATTCGCTGCGCACCGCGCTGGATCTGGCCGACGGCATCGCCGTCGTGGAAACCGCCGCCGACGAGCCGGAGCGGACGACCTTCAGCGAAAACTTCGCCTGCCCGGTCAGCGGCTTCACCATCCCGGAAATCGAGCCGCGGCTGTTTTCCTTCAACGCCCCATACGGCGCCTGCCCGGTCTGCGACGGCTTGGGGGCCGAACTGTTCTTCGACGAACGGCTGGTGGTGCCGGACGCCGCGCTGTCCGTGGACAAGGGCGCCATCGCCCCCTGGGCCAAGTCGAAGTCCGCTTATCTGACGCAGACGGTCAACGCGCTGGCCAAGCATTACGGCTTCGACAAGAAGACGCCGTGGAAGAACCTGCCCGCTGACGTGCAGCGCATGTTCCTGCACGGCTCGGGCAAGGAGGAGATCGAGTTCCGTTTTGACGACGCGGGCCGCGTCTACAACGTCCGCCGCGTGTTCGAGGGGGTGATCCCCAACATGGAACGCCGGATGCGCGAATCCGACAGCGCATGGGTGCGCGAGGAATTCGAGCGTTACCAGAACAACCGCCCCTGCGGCGCCTGCCATGGCTATCGCCTGAAAGACGAGGCCCTTGCGGTCAAGATCGCGGGCCAGCATATCGGCCAGGTGGTCGAACTGTCGATCAAGGAGGCGCTTGCCTGGATCGAGGCCGCGCCCCAGCACCTTTCCAAGCAGAAGAACGAGATCGCCCATGCGATCCTCAAGGAAATCCGCGAACGGCTGGGCTTTCTGGTCAATGTCGGCCTGGACTATCTGACGCTGAGCCGCGCGGCGGGCACCCTGTCGGGCGGCGAAAGCCAGCGGATCCGGCTGGCGTCCCAGATCGGGTCGGGCCTGACCGGGGTGTTGTATGTGCTGGACGAACCCTCCATCGGGCTGCACCAGCGCGACAACGACCGGCTGCTGGACACGCTGAAGGGGCTGCGCGACCAGGGCAACTCGGTCATCGTGGTGGAACATGACGAGGACGCGATCCGCCATGCCGATTACGTTTTTGACATGGGGCCGGGCGCGGGCGTCCACGGCGGCACCGTGGTCAGCCACGGCACGCCCGACCAGATCGCCGCCGACCCGGCCAGCCTGACGGGGCAGTACCTGTCGGGCGTCCGGGAAATCCCGGTCAGCGACGAACGCCGCAAGGGCAACGGCAAGGCCGTGAAGGTGGTCAAGGCCACTGGCAACAACCTCAAGGATGTCACGGCGGAGTTTCCGCTGGGCAGGTTCGTCTGCGTGACCGGCGTTTCGGGCGGCGGCAAGTCCACGCTGACCATCGAGACGCTGTTCAAGACCGCCAGCCTGCGCCTGAACGGCGCGCGCCAGACCCCCGCCCCCTGCGAGACCATCACGGGGCTGGAGCATCTGGACAAGGTGATCGACATCGACCAGCGGCCCATCGGCCGCACCCCCCGGTCGAACCCCGCGACCTATACCGGCGCCTACACCCCCATCCGCGACTGGTATGCGGGCCTGCCCGAATCCAAGGCGCGCGGCTACAAGCCCGGCCGGTTCAGCTTCAACGTCAAGGGCGGCCGGTGCGAGGCCTGCCAGGGCGACGGCGTTATCAAGATCGAGATGCACTTCCTGCCCGATGTCTACGTCACCTGCGAGACCTGCAAGGGCAAACGGTATAACCGCGAAACGCTTGAGGTGCTGTTCAAGGGCAAGTCCATCGCCGACGTGCTGGACATGACGGTCGAGGACGCGCAGGGCTTCTTTTCCGCCGTTCCCGCCATCCGCAACAAGATGGACGCGCTGATGGAAGTGGGCCTGGGCTACGTCAAGGTCGGCCAGCAGGCCACCACCCTGTCGGGGGGCGAGGCGCAGCGGGTGAAGCTGGCCAAGGAACTGTCGCGCCAGTCCACCGGCAAGACGCTGTATATCCTGGACGAACCCACCACCGGCCTGCATTTCGAGGACGTGCGCAAGCTTCTGGAGGTGCTGCACCGGCTGGTGGACCAGGGCAACACGGTGGTGGTGATCGAACACAACCTGGATGTCATCAAGACCGCCGACTGGATCATCGACATCGGCCCCGAAGGCGGCGACGGCGGCGGGCGCATCGTGGCGGTCGGCACGCCCGAGGACGTGGCCAGGATCGCCGAAAGCCATACGGGCCGCTATCTTGCGCCGATGCTGCGGCCCGCGCGCGTCCGGGCGGCGGAGTAAGCGTTAATCCACCGCGATCCGCTGGACGATGCAGCCCGATCCGTCGCGCGCTGAAAACGGGGCGGGCCGTTCGAATGCGGCGCAGAGCCTGATGCTGTCGGGCGCCACAAGCTCGATCCGGTAAGGCGCGGCGGTGAAGGGGTCGGCCAGGCGCGGGGTCGCCGGGCAGGCCTCGGTCGGGGCGGGGTCGGTCACCACCTGACCGGCACCCTGCGCCTTGCAGTGCAGCAGCGACTGGATCTCGGACAGGTCGCGGTCCCGGGTCTGGTCGCGCCGTTCCGCCCTGCCCTGCGCGGGTCCGCCGCTTGCCGCGATCCCGGCGGCCAGGACCGCCAGCGACAGCGCGGCCAGCGCCCGGACGGGCCAGTGCCTAACCATCCAGGTCCTCGCGGTAGCAGGCGCCCACCAGCAGCCCCATCACCGCCACCAGGGCGCATTTCGCAGCCAGGCGCGGCGTCAGGGCGCCCGACAGAAAGGCGTAAACGACCGAAACCACATCGCCCAGCAGCACCAGGGCGGCGGCAAGAACCGTGACCGACGCGAAGACCCGCCGCGCCTGCGAGCGTCTTTGCCGGTCGCTTGGGCCGGTTTGCCGCGCCATGCGATGGTCCAAAGCCAGGAACAACGGCAGAAAGGCGATGATCGCGGCGATCGAGAACCGCATCGACCCGGTGTCGGGCGGGCCTGCCTCTGTCAGGTCGGGAATGGCGGCGTCGATGACCTGAAAGCCGAGGCGCGTGACATGAAAGCACAACAACACCAGCGCGATCATCAGCAGCGCATGCAACATCGCCTCGCGCGCCGAAACATAGGGGCGCGGGCGCGGCACAGGCGGCAGGTCGCCCCCGCCTTGCCAGGCGGCCATCGCGCCCTCGATCTCGGGCACGGTCCAGCCGGCCCCTTGCAGGGCTTCGCGGATGCGCGGCGCCTCGTGTCCGCCCGCCAGGGCGTCACGCACGAATTGCGAAAGCTGCTCGGTCGCGGCCACGGCTTTCCCCCTTGCTGGCGGCCAGGTTCGCGCGGCTGGACGAAGCCTGTCAACCGGCCGAAAAAATCCGCCCGAAAGGTGATTTTCCCTCTTGCGCCCCCCTGCGCAGTCCCATAAATCACCGCTCACCGAAGGCGAGACGGTCAAACGGAACGCCAAACGGAACAGGATGCGGGCGTAGCTCAGGGGTAGAGCATAACCTTGCCAAGGTTAGGGTCGTGAGTTCGAATCTCATCGCCCGCTCCAGAACACAAAAAAGCCGGACCTTCGGGTCCGGCTTTTTTGTTTCAATCTTGGGTTGACATGTTTAGACATTTTATTGCACAGATTGCAACAAGGTGTTGACAAGGCGCCGCAGCCCTGGCCTGAATACCAATTAAATGAAATACATATAAAAAACTCAGACCAGAGCCTTGAACGAGCCACCCAGGTACTCGTTACCCGTCACCCCTTCGGCATGCTTGTCTTCCACACCGGCATGCCGTTAACCTTTCGGTGACGAGGCACATTCGCGCAAAGGCTTTACACTGTCAAGTTTGGCAATGAGGTAAGATGCCTGTTCGCGGCGCATTGCCCCAAGCCTTGATCACGGCAGGCGTCGCCCTGCTGGACGAGGAAGGAGCGGAAGGTTTGACGCTGAGGCGCGTGGCCGCGCGGGCGGGCGTGTCCCACGCCGCGCCGGCCCATCACTTCGGTGGCATGCCGGGCCTGAAGATCGCCATCGCGACAAAGGGATTTCAAAGCTTCCTGCACGATCTGGCCGCCACCCGCGACAGCCTGCCCGAAGGGACCAGTCCCTTTCAGGCGCTGCTTGCGGTCAACATGACCTATATCCGTTTTGCGGGTTCGCGGACGGCGCTGTTCCGACTGATGTTCGACCAGTTGCCCACGCAGGATCCGGAACTGCGCGATACCGCCCATGGCAGCTATCTTGTTCTCAAGGGCCTGTGCGCGCCCTTCACGGCCAGCCGCCCCGCCGCCGCGTTCGAGGCGGCGGTCTGGGCGCTGACCCATGGCTATGCGGCCCTGAACATCGGCAAGACCTATCTGCCCGAATCGCAGATCCGGACGTCCTCCTACGAGGATGCCCTGCGCCTGCTGGTCGGCTGACCGGCGGCGCAGGCGGGGCGTCAGCCGTCCACACGGATCCGCGCGTTTTGCGGATCGTAAGGGCTGTCCTCGGTCACTTCGGCGTCCCACAATTCGCGGAACATGCGGACCTTCAGCTTTGTCCCCGGCGCCGCCAGATCCGGTCGGACATAGCCCATGCCGATCTGCTTGCCGAAGGCCGCCGAATACCCGCCCGAGGTCAGGCGGCCGATCTTCCGGCCGTCCAGGAAGATCCCCTCGCGGCCCCAGGGATCGGCGTCCTGCGGCCCGTCGATCAGCAGCGTGACGCACATCGACCGGATGCCCTTGGCCTCCATCGCCGCCTTGCCCCGGAAATCCTTGGACAGGTCCACGAAGCGGTCCAGACCGGCTTCCAGCGGGGTCGCGTCGCGGCCCAGTTCCGTGCCGAAGGCGCGATAGGATTTTTCCTGCCGCAGCCAGTTCTGCGCCCGCGCGCCGACCAGCTTCATGCCCAAAGGCTCGCCCGCCTCGACCAGCCGGTCGAACAGGTGGTTCTGCATTTCGATCGGGTGGTGCAGTTCCCAGCCAAGTTCGCCCGTATAGGCGACGCGGATGGCGTTGACCGGAACCATCCCCAGCTCGATCCGCTTGGCCGACAGCCAGGGGAACCGCTTGTTGGACAGCGCGGTTTCGGGCTGCGCGTCGCGGATCAGCTTGGCCAGGATGTCGCGGGACGCAGGCCCAGCCAGGGCAAAGACGCCCCATTGGGTCGTCACGTCCTGGATGCTGACGAAATCGCCGCCCGCCGCCATGAAATCCTCTGCGGATTTCACCAGATGGTCGCCGTCATAGGCCGCCCAGGCCCCGGCGGAGACAAGATAGTAGTCGTTCTCGGCCAGGCGGACGATGGTGTATTCGGTCCGCGTGGTTCCCGCGTCGGTCAGCGCATAGGTCAGGTTGATGCGGCCCACCTTGGGCAGCTTGTTGGTGGTCAGCCAGTCCAGGAACGCCGTCGCGCCCGGTCCCTTGACGGTGTGCTTGGCGAATGCCGTCGCGTCGATCAGGCCCGCCGCATTGCGGATCGCCTCGGCCTCGGCCTTGGCGTATTGCCACCAGCCGCCGCGGCGGAAGCTGCGAGACGCATGGTCGTCGAAGTCCTGCGGGCCGAAGTAGTTCGGGCGTTCCCAGCCGTTCACATGGCCGAACTGCGCGCCGCGCGCCTTTTGCCGGTCATAGGCGGGCGAGGTGCGCAGCGGGCGGCAGGCTTCGCGCTCCTCGTCGGGGTGGTGCAGGATGAAGACGTGCTCATAGGCCTCCTCGTTCTTGCGGGCGGCGTATTCGGTCGTCATCCAGCCGCCGTAGCGGCGCGGATCGAGGGAGGCCATGTCGATCTCGGCCTCGCCTTCCACCATCATCTGCGTCAGGTAATGGCCGACGCCGCCCGCCGCGGTGATGCCGAAGCTGAAGCCCTCGGCCAGCCACATGTTGCGCAGGCCGGGGGCCGGGCCGACCAGGGGGTTGCCGTCGGGGGTATAGCAGATCGGCCCGTTGTAGTCGTCCTTCAGCCCCACCGTTTCCGAGGTCGGAAGCCGGTGGATCATGGACATGTATTCCTCCTCGATCCGTTCCAGATCCAGCGGGAACAGGTCGGCGCGGAAGGATTCGGGCACGTCATACAGGAACCGCGCGGGGGCGTTGCGTTCATAGGGGCCGAGGATCCAGCCGCCGCGTTCCTCGCGCACATACCATTTCGCGTCGGCATCGCGCAGGACCGGGTGTTCCGGGTTGCCTTCGGCGCGCCACTTCACCAGGGCCGGGTCGGGTTCGGTGACAATATACTGGTGCTCGACCGGGATCGCGGGGATCTTGATCCCCAGAAGACGGGCGGTGCGCTGCGCGTGGTTGCCGGTGGCGGTCACGACATGCTCGGCCCGGATCTCGAAGGTTTCGCCCGATCCGACCAGGTTGCCGCCCTTTTCCACCAGCTTTTCGCAGGTGACGATCCATTCGCTGCCGGTCCACCGATAGCCGTTGACCTGGATCTTGCGCTCGATGGTGGCGCCGGCCATGCGCGCGCCCTTGGCCATGGCCTGGGTCACGTCGGCGGGGTTGATATAGCCGTCGGTCGGGTGGAACAGCGCGCCTTTCAGATCCTCGGTGCGGACCAGCGGCCAGCGGTCCCTGATCTGCTGGGGCGTCAGGAATTCATGCTCGATCCCGACCGTCTCGGCGGTGGCGGAATAGAGCATGTATTCGTCCATGCGCGCATCCGTCTGCGCCATCCGCAGGTTGCCGCAGCGGGTGAAGCCCGCGTTCAGGCCGGTCTGCGATTCCAGATCCGCGTAAAGCTTGACCGAATAGTCATGGATATGGGTCGTCGCATAGCCCATGTTGAACAGCGGCAGCAGCCCCGCCGCGTGCCAGGTGGATCCGGCCGTCAGCTCGTCGCGCTCGACCAGCATCACCTCCCACCCGGCGCGGGCCAGATGAAGCGCGATGCCGCAGCCGACCGCGCCGCCTCCGACGACAAGAACCTTCACATGCGACTTCATTCGCGCGACTCCTTGGTGGGTTGTTGACACCGTTACTGCCACGGACGCCGCCCGCGGGTTCGATGGGGCCGACCTATAATGGCCAAAAACGACATGCTGCAACGCAGCACTTGTGCGAATCCGCCGCCGTCCGTTAGGCTGCGCGCCACCAAGGGGGGACGGAATGCAGATTTGCCGCGACAAGCAGGCCATGCGCGACTGGCGTCAAGGCCAGGGCCGCGTGGCCCTGGTGCCCACCATGGGCGCGCTGCATGACGGGCACCTGTCGCTGGTGGCCCAGGCCCGCCGCTGGCTGGACGCCCGGGGCGGCGGGCGGATCGTCACCTCGATCTTCGTGAACCCCACCCAGTTCGGCCCCCACGAGGATCTGGCGACCTACCCGCGGGACGAGGAAAACGACCTGGGCCTACTGCGGCAGGCAGGCTGCGACGCGGTGTTCCTGCCGGCCGTGGACGACATCTATCGCCCCGGCGCGCAAACGGCGGTCGAGGTCACGGACCTGTCGCGGATGCTGATGGGCCGGCTGCGGCCCGGCCATTTCCGGGGAGTGGCGACGGTGGTGACGAAGCTGTTCAACATCGTCCGGCCCGACGCGGCGGCCTTTGGCGAAAAGGATTACCAGCAGCTTGCCGTGATCCGGCAGATGGTGGCGGACCTGGATGTCCCGGTCGAAATCCTGCCCGTGCCCACCGTGCGAGAGGCCGACGGCCTTGCCATGTCCTCGCGCAACCGCCGCCTGTCGCCCGCCCAGCGGGCAGCGGCCCCGGTGCTGAACCGCGCCCTGGACCGCGCCCGGCAGATGGTGGCCGAGGGTGCGGGCCTTTCTGCCGTCCGGGCCGAGCTGCGCCGCATCATCGGGGCGGAACCCCTGGCCCAGATCCGCTCCATCGACATCCGCGATGCCGCCACCCTGTCGCGCATCGCCACCATCCAGCGCCCGGTGGTGATCCTGCTGGCCGTCCGCTTCGGCGACGTGCTGCTGATCGACCAGCGTGTCGCCCATCCGAAAGGCGCCCCCGATGTCCGTTGAAACCCGCACCAAGCGCGTCACCGCGCCCGAGATCACGTCCCGCAAGGGGGCGACCCCCATCGTCGCGCTGACCGCCTATACCGCGCCCATGGCCGCGATGGTGGACGCCCATGCCGACCTGATCCTGGTCGGCGACAGCCTGGGCATGGTGGTTCACGGCCTGCCCTCGACCGTGGGCGTGACGGTCGAGATGATGATCCTGCACGGCCAGGCGGTCGTGCGCGGCAGCCAGCGCGCCATGGCGGTCGTGGACATGCCCTTCGGCAGCTATGAGGAAAGCCCCCAGCAGGCCTTCCGCAACGCCGCGCGCATCATGGGCGAAACGGGCTGCGGGGCCGTCAAGCTGGAGGGCGGCAGCCGCATGGCGCCCACGATCCGCTTTCTGACCGAACGCGGCATCCCGGTGATGGGCCATGTCGGCCTGCTGCCGCAGGCGACGCATACGCTGGGAGGCTTCAAGACCCAGGGACGCGACGCGGACAGCTGGGCGCGCCACATCCAGGACGCGGCCGACGTGGCCGAGGCGGGCGCATTCGCCATCGTGGTCGAGGGGGTCGTGGAACCGTTGGCCGTGCGCATGACGGAATCGGTCGCGGTGCCCACCATCGGCATCGGCGCGTCCGCCCGCTGCGACGGGCAGATCCTGGTGCTGGACGACATGCTGGGCCTGTCCGCCCGCGTGCCGCGCTTCGTGCGCCGGTTCGCGGATCTGGGCGCGCAGGCGGACCGCGCCATTGCAGACTATGCCGCCGCCGTCCGCGCGCGGAGCTTTCCGGCCGAGGACAACGTCTATCGCTGATTGATCCGGATCAAGGCCGCCCCGCCCCGGGGCCGATATTCCCGTGGCGGACCGACGCGAGGAACGACCATGACCCTTGCCGCCTTTCTGTCCGCCATTCTGGGCCTTCTGCTGACGCCCGGCCCCACCAACACGCTGATGGGCCTTGCCGGTGCCTCGACCGGGTTCCTCCGGGCGATGCGCCTGATTCCGGCCGAGCTTCTGGGCTACGTGACGGCGATCCTGCCGCTGGCTTTTGTCGGCCACGGGCTGATGGCGCACTATCCCCTGGCCGGCCATGCGATCAAGCTGGCGGCGGCGGCATGGGTGATGTTCCTTGCGATCAAGCTGTGGGGCCGCGGACCCCTGGCCGATGCGGGGGGCGAGGTCACCGCATGGCGGATCTGTCTGACAACCATGCTGAACCCCAAGGCGCTGATCATCGGCCTTGTGCTGTTGCCTCCTTCGGCCGCGCCCGAGTTCCTGTCGCGGCTGGCCCTGTTCTGCCTGGTGGCGGCGGGCGTGGCGATGATCTGGGGCGGAGCCGGAGCCCTGGCCCGCCAAGGCGGCGCGGGCACGGGGCGGTTGCGGGCCGTTCGGCGCGCCGCCTCCGTTTGGCTGACGATGGTGTCGGTGATGCTGGTCGCGGGCGTCGTGCGCCCCTAGGCGCCGCCATCGAAATCGGCCGTCCGCGCCAGGCGCGACAACAGCAGCGGCACCAGAAGCAGCAGCGACAACGCCAGAAAGATCACCGAAAAGCTCATCCGCTCGGCCAGAAAGCCGATGCTGCCGGGCGCCAGCAGGATCCCCGAATAGCCCATGGTGGTGACGACCGACAGCCCCACGCCGTGCGCCAGCCCCGGCAGGTTGCCCGCCGCCGAAAAGGCGATCGGCACCATGTTGGCGATGCCGATGCCCGCCAGCCCGAACCCGGCGATCGCCGTCCCCGGCGAGTGCGCCAGCGCCGCCAGCGCCAGCCCCGCCATGGCGATGGCCGTGCTGATCCGCAGCGTCCTGACCGCGCCGAAGCGGCCGCGGATGCCATCGCCCAGAAAGCGCATCACCGCCATGGTCCCTGCGCAAGCGGCAAAGCCCCACCCCGCCAAGGCCAGCGAGGCGCCCATTTCGCGGCGCAGGTAAACCGCCGCCCAGTCGAGGATCGCGCCCTCCGGGATCATCGAGGCCAGCGCCATCACCCCGATCAGGTAAGGCAGCGGCGTGCGCGGCAGCCGCAGCGGCTGGTGCTTGTGTCCGCCCGGGGGGCTGTCGCGCAGCAGGCGCGGAAAGGCCAGGGCCAGGATCGCCGCAACGATCAGCGTCACGACAACGGCATGGGTCAGCTCGCCCAGGGTTTGGATGGCAATGCCCCCCGTCCCGGCGCCCGCCAGCCCGCCCAGGGACCAGAAGCCGTGGCAGGACGACATGATCGCGCGGCGCCGGGCGCGCTCGACCGCCACGGCGTTGGCGTTCATCGCGACATCCATGCCGCCGATCAGCCCGCCGAAGGCCAGAACGGTGATCGCCACGGCCCAGACCGTCGGCGCCAGCGAGATCCAGATCAGGCTGGGCGCGAACAGCGTCGCCGCCAGCCTGACGGCGTGGGCCGACCCCCGCCTTGCCACCAAGGCCCCGAAAACCGGCATCAGGCAGATCGACCCGATCCCGAGCGCCAGCACCAGAAGCCCCGCGACGGATTCGCCGATCCCCAGCCGCGCCATCATGGCGGGCAGCTTGGGCGCCCAGCTTCCGACCACCAGGCCGTTGGCGAAGAACAGCGCCGAGACGGCCCACCGCGCCCCGATCCCGGCCGTGCCTGCACCCGTCATTGTCCGCGTCCCATTCGCCATCCGGCGGCCCCCTGGACTACAACATGCTGGGCACGACCAGATCCGGGGGCCTGTGGCCGTCGGCAAAGGTCTTGATGTTGATGATCACCTTTTCGCCCATTTCGGCCCGGCCTTCGACCGTGGCGGATCCCATGTGCGGCAGCAGAACGACGTTGGGCAGTTCGCGCAGGCGGGGGTTGATCTCGTGCCCGTGCTCGAACACGTCCAGGCCTGCGCCCGCGATGTCGCCGGCGCGCAGCATCCGGGTCAGGGCGTTTTCGTCGATGACTTCCCCGCGCGAGGTGTTGACCACCACCGCCGTGGGCTTCAGCAGCTTCAGCCGCCGGGCGTTCAGCAGGTGAAAGGTGGACGGCGTATGCGGCGCGTTCACGCTGATGATGTCCATCCGCGCCAGCATCTGGTCCAGGCTTTCCCAGTAGGTCGCCTGCAAATCCTGCTCGATCTCGGGGCGCAGGCGGCGGCGGTTGTGGTAATGGACCTGCATTCCGAAGACATTGGCCCGCCGCGCCACGGCCTGCCCGATCCGGCCCATTCCCAAGATGCCGAGCCGGCGCCCGCCCACGCGCCCGCCCAGATGCGCGGTCGGCGCCCATCCGGCCCAGCGGCCCGCCTGCATCTCGGCCATGCCTTCGGGGATGCGGCGGGTGACGCCCAGGATCAGCGCCATGACCATGTCGGCCGTGTCCTCGGTCACGACGCCGGGGGTGTTCGTCACAAGAACGCCGCGCTGGCGGGCGGAATGAACGTCGATGTGATCCACGCCCGCGCCGTAATTGGCGATCAGCTTCAACCGCTCGCCCGCCTGGGCCAGCATGGCGGCGTCGATATGGTCCGTCACGGTGGGCACCAGCACATCCGCCCCGCGCATCGCCGCCGCCAGATCGTCGCGCGACATCTTGTTGTCGTCCTCGCGCAGGATCACGTCGAACAGCTCGGACATGCGCGTCTCGACCGCCTCGGGCAGGCGGCGCGTCACCGCGACGCGCAGTTTCTGGCGCGAGGGCTGCGGGCTGTGCATGATGGCCTCACTTTCTCGATGTCATGTCGCGGCGGCCTTTCAAAAGCACGCCGCTTTTGGCAAACTGCCCGCGATATGGGGCGCGCACAAGACCCCATCGGGGCGCCTTGCGGCCCGGCAAAAGGGGCAGAAGGGATCGCCAAAGGCGGTCGGCAGGAACGGACGGGTTTATGCGGATACGGACGCTATTGGGTGGCGGGGCAGCGGTTCTGGCGGCATCGGTGGGGCTGGCGCTGGCGCAGGTGGACGGCGTGCCGCAATCGGCCGACGCGCGGATCATCCGCGTCCAGGATGACGGCGGGCCGACGCGCGGTCCGGTCACGAACCTGCCGGTGCCGCGCTATGTCAGCCTGAAAGGGTCCGAGGGCAACGCCCGCCGCGGCCCCAGCCTGTCGCACCGCATCGACTGGGTGTTCCGCCATGCCGGGATGCCCTTGCGCGTGGTGGCCGAGTTCGGCCATTGGCGCCGGGTCGAGGACAAGGATGGCGCGGGCGGCTGGATCCACTATGCGCTGCTGTCGGGCGTGCGCACCGCGCTGGTGACGCAGGACATGGTGGAACTGCGCAGCCGTCCCCACCCCGACGCCGACATCGTGGCCCGGGCCGAGATGGGCGCCATCGTCCGCCTTGGCGAATGCCAGCCGGACTGGTGCCGGATTTCCGGCGGCGGGCAGCGTGGTTGGGTGCCGAAATCGGCGATCTGGGGCGTGGACCCGGACGAGGTGCGGGACTGAAGGGCTGGCCGCCCCCCGATCCCGGTGGCCCGGAACGGCGAAGGCCGACGCCCTCGCCACGCGGTGACATCACCACCTGAGCCGGACGGCCCCAAAGGTCCGGCCAGCGCCCGTCCCGCCCCTCTGGGCGGGCACCGGCCCCTCGGGGGCTTGTTGTGCAGCAAGGTTTCCGATGGAACCCGTTCACCGATGCGGGGAAACGCGATGCGATTCCTTTCTCCGCCCTTGCCGCCTGCCTGTCAGGCCAGCCCCCGCCCCCGCAGCAACGCGTCCACCCCCGGCATCCGCTGCCGGAAAGCCAGCCACAGCTGGTCCGCCGGGGCCGAACCGCCCCTGGACAGGATCGTCTCCTCCAGCCGCCGCGCGGTGGCCGGATCGAAGATGTCGCCGGTTTCCTGGAAAGCGGCAAAGGCGTCGGCGTCCATCACCTCGGACCACATGTAGCTGTAGTATCCGCTGGCATAGCTGTCGCCGCTGAACACGTGGCTGAAATGCGGCGTCGCATGGCGCATCGGGATCGCGGACGGCGCATCCAGCGCCGCCAGCACCCGCGCCTGTTCGGCCATCGGATCGGCGGGCGGCTCGCCCCGGTGAAAGGCCAGATCGACAAGCGCGCTTTCCAGGTATTCGGTGGTGGAAAACCCCGCATCCGCCTTTCCCGCCGCCAGCAGCCGGTCGCGCAACTGGGCGGGCAAGGATTCCCCGGTTTGGTAATGGCGCGCGTGGGCATCCAGCACGGCGGGCTGTTCCAGCCAGTGTTCGTAAAGCTGGCTGGGCAGTTCCACGAAGTCCTGCGCCACCGCCGTCCCGGAAATCGAGGGCCAGGTCACGTCGGACAGGATGTGATGCGTCGCGTGACCGAATTCGTGAAACAGCGTCCGCGCGTCGTCCCAGGACAGGAAGACGGGCGCGCCCGGCGCCTCGGGCGGGGTGAAGTTGCAGACGTTCACCACGATGGGCCGCTGCCCCGCGCCGATCTTGTGCTGGACCTGAAGCGCCGAACACCAGGCCCCCGACCGTTTCGAGGGACGCGCGAAGTAATCGCCCACGAAGACCGCCATCAGCCGCCCGTCCCGCATGATCCTCCAGGCCCGCGCATCGGGGGTCCACAAGGGTGCGTCGAAGGGCTGGAATTCCAGCCGGAACAGGCGGTGCGCCACGTCCATCATGGCCGCCAGCATCGCGTCCAGCGTCAGGTAGGGCTTGACCTGATCGGCGTCAAAGTCGTGGTCCCGCCGCCGCAGCCGTTCCGCGTAAAGCCGCCAGTCCCAAGGTTCCAGCGCGCCGTTCACGCCGTCCTCTCGCGCCAGGGCGGTCAGCCGGGCCTCGTCGCTGGCCGCGCGAACGCGGGCCGGTTCCCAGACCTGCCCCAGCAGATCGGCCACGCGGTCGGCGGTGCCCGCCATTTCGGGTTCCAGCTTGTAGGCCGCGAAATCGGGGTATCCCAGCAGCCGCGCGCGTTCGTGCCGCAGCGCCAGGATCTCTGCCGCCAGGGGCAGGTTGTTCGCGGCCTCGCCGCCCGCGCCCTGTCCCGTTCCCCGCGCAATCCAGGCGCGAAAGGCCATCTCGCGCAGCGAACGGTCGCCGGCATGTTCCAGGAAAGGCACGATCAGCGACCGGGACAGGGTGACGACCTGCCCCTTGATCCCGCGCGCCGCTGCCGCCGCGCGCATGGACCGGACCAGCCAGTCGGGCAGTCCGGCCAGCCGGTCGTCCGGGACCGGCAGGACGTAATCGCGTTCGTCGGCCAGCACGTTCTGGGAAAACCGCGTGGTCAGCACGGCCATGCGGGCGCGGATTTCGGCCATGCGGTCGCGGGCCGCGCCTTCCAGCCCCGCGCCCGATCGGGTCAGGCCGCGCAAGGCCAGTTCGGTGATGCGCCGATCCTCGGGCGGCAGGGTGTCCGCCGTCGCCGCGACCGCCTTGACGCGGGCGAACAGGCGGGGGTCCATTCCCGTCTTGCTGTTATAGGCCGCCAGGCGCGGAGCGAAGTCGCGTTGCAGCGCCTCGCGCGCGGGGTTCGAATCGGCGCTGGCCAAGGTGTAGAAGATGGACAGGACGCGGTTCAGCCCCTCCTCTGCGACCTCGAGCGCGGCAACGGTGTTGGCGAAGGTCGGCGCGTCGGGATTGGCGGCGATAGCCTCCATCGCGGCTTCGGCGGCGGCCAGTTCGCGGTCAAAGGCGGGAACGAAGTCCCCATCCGCGATAAGGTCGAAGCGGGGCAGCCCCTCGGGTCCGGTCCAGCGGGTCAGTTCGGGATTCATGGCGTCTCCTTGCTGCCATGAACCTAGGAAGGTTCGACGCCTCGTGCCAGACCCGATCCGCAGACCGCGCAGTCCGGGCGCCGCGCGGTGCCGATCATCCGGCTTTCGCCGTAAAGCCCGTCGAAGATCAGCATCCGCCCGCGCAGGCCCTGCCCCGCGCCGGTCAGATGCTTGATCGCCTCCATCGCCATGAGGCTGCCGACGACGCCGGGCAAGGGGCCGATTACGCCCGCCTCGGCGCAGGGCGGGGCAAGGCCCGGCGCGGGGGCCGTGGGGAACAGGCAGGACAGGCACGGCCCGCCGCGCGCAGGATCGTACAGCGTGACCTGCCCTTCCCATTGCGCGATGGCCCCGGCGATCAGCGGCACGCGGGCGGCGACACAGGCGCGGTTGATCGCGTCGCGCGCGGCAAAGCTGTCGGTGCCGTCCAGAACCAGGTCGTGCCGGGCGATCAGGTCGGCGTCGGTGTCGGTGATGCGGCGCGCCAGGGATGTCACGGCGACATGCGGATTGAGCGCGCGCATTGCCCCCGATGCGGCCTGGGCCTTGCCCTCGCCGCGCTGGTCGCTGCGAAAGATCACCTGGCGTTGAAGGTTCGAAAGGCTGACGCGGTCGTCGTCCGCGACCGTGATCCGCCCCACCCCCGCCGCCGCGAGATAAAGGCAGACCGGCGCCCCAAGCCCGCCCGCGCCGACCACCAGCACCCGTGCCTCGCGCAGGCGCATCTGGCCGGGGCCGCCGATCTCTCGCAGCACCAGGTGGCGGGCATAGCGGTCCAGTTCCGTATCGGCCATGCCTGCCTGCGGAACGGCGGGCGCTTCGGCCGGCGCCGCCCGCGCCCGCAGCCGCGCAAGCCCCCCGCGATAGGCCAGCACCAGACCCGCCAACCCCGCCGCGACCAGCCAGCCGCGCGCCGATCCGCCAAAGGTCGTTCCCATGCCCGCCAGATGGGACAGTTCGATGAGCGCCCAAACGGCGGCAAGCGCCGCCAGAAGCCACCGGCGCGGCAGGCCGAAAACCCATCCGGCCGCCGCGACCCCGACCAGCAGCCAGAACCCCAGCACCGCTCTCAGGCCCCGGTCGAGCCGAACCCGCCCGCCGCCCGCGTCGTGGTCCGGCTGAAGCTGTCGACCACCGCGAAGGCAGGACGCAGGACGGGGACGAAGATCATCTGCGCGATCCGCTCGCCCGGCCGGACGGTGATCGGCGCCGAGCCTGCGGGGTTGCGGTTCCAGGTGCTGACGAGGATCTCGCCCGTGTAATCGGGGTCGATCAGCCCGGTCGAGTTGCCCAGCACCAGCCCGCGCTTGTGGCCCTGCCCCGACCGGGGCAGCACCAGTCCGGCAAACGAGAAATCGTCGAAGGACAGCGCGATCCCGGCGCTGATCAGCACCGCCGGGGCTTGCGGGGCGATGTCCAGGGGCGCGTCGATGCAGGCGAACAGGTCGATCGCCGCCGAACCCGCCGTCTGGTAATCGGGCAGCCCCCATTCGTGGATCCGCGCGTCCAGTATCCTGACTTCCATGCCTGCCGCCCCTGCTGTCCTGCCCTCCGCAATAGCGGATGCCGGTCAGACCTGCCAGCGCGGCTTGCGCTTGTCGAAAAAGGCGGCGATGCCCTCGGGCGCCTCTTGGCCTTCCCAGACGGCGACCAGGCGGTCGATGCTGTCTTCGATCACGGCCCCGTCGATGCGGGGGCCGAGGGCGCGGCACTGCGCCTTGGCGGCGGCCACCGCGCCGGGAGCGGCCAGCAGAAAGGGCGCGACCTCGGCTTCGACCGCCGCGTCCAGGTCCTCGGGGGCGACGGCGCGGGCGGCGAGGTTCAGCGTCACCGCCTCGTCCGCGCTGAACAGGCGGGCCGAGAAGAAGACGCGCCGGGCCTTGTCCTCGCCCATGCGGGCCAGGACATAGGGGCCAATGGTGGCGGGGATCAGGCCAAGCTTCACCTCGGTCAGGCCGAAGCGCGCGGTGTTGGCGGCAATGGCGATGTCGGCAACCGCCATTATGCCGATCCCGCCGCCGAAGGCGTTGCCGTGAACGCGGGCTATCAGCGGCTTGGGCAGCAGGTTCAGCGCCGAAAGCATTCCGGCAAGGGTCCGCGCGCCCGCGCGCCGGGTTGCCGCATCGGCATCCATCTGCGCGCGCATCCAAGCAAGGTCGCCGCCCGCGCAGAAGCTGGCGCCCTCGCCCGCCAGCACGACCACGCGCACGGCGGGATCAGCGCCAAGCCGGGCTGCGGCCTGGGTCAGTTCCTCCATCATCGGCTGGGACAGGGCGTTGTGTTTGTCGGGGCGGGCCAGCCACAGCGTCGCCACGCCGCGCCCGTCGGTGTCGATGCGGATCGTGTCAAACATGGGCCGTCCCCCTGAGGCTGTGTGCGAAGGCGGCGGCTTGTTCGACGACCGCCATGTCCAGCCCATGCGAAAATCCCCGCGCTGCCAGATGCGCGGCGACCTTTTCCGTTGCCGCGTTGCCCGCCGCGCCGGGGGCATAGGGACAGCCGCCAAGCCCGCCCACAGCGGCATCAAAAACCCGCAGCCCGCGCGCGAGACTGGCGTCGATGTTCTCCAGCGCCCGGCCCGCCGTGTCGTGATAATGCCCGGCCAGCCGGTCGGCGGGCAGTTCATCCAGAACCGCCGCCAGCATGGCGTCGATGGTTTCGGGCCGTCCCTGGCCGATGGTGTCGCCCAGGCTGATCTCGTAACAGCCCAGGTCGCGCAGCGCCGCCGCGACGCGGGCCACGCCGCCGGGCGGGGTCGGGCCGTCGAAGGGGCAATCCGTCACCACGCTGACATAGCCGCGCACCGGGATCCCGTCGGCCTTCGCCGCCGCGGCCACGGGGGCCAGCCGTTCCAGGCTTTCGGCGATCGTCGCGTTCAGGTTGGCGCGGCTGAAGCCTTCGGACGCGCTGGCGAAGATCGCGACCTCGCTGGCCCGGGCGGCCTTCGCCCCTTCGTAGCCCTTCATGTTCGGGGTCAGCACGGCATAGCTGACGCCCGGAACGCGGGCGATGCCCGCCATGACCTGCGCGGCGTCCCCCATCTGCGGCACCCATTTCGGGCTGACGAAGCTGGTGACCTCGATCCGCCGGAAGCCCGCCCGCGACAGCAGGTCCACAAGCGCGATCTTGTCCGCCGCCGGAATCAGCCGCTTTTCGTTCTGCAAGCCGTCGCGCGGACCCATTTCGAAGATTTCAACCGTTTCACGCATCGGGAAGCTCGTAGAAGTCGCGCTCGTAAAGCTGCGGCTCGCCTTTCTGCGGCAGCGCGCGGCGGAAGGCGGGGCGGGCCGCGCAGCGGTCGGCATAGGCCTGCAAGGCCGGGGTGGGGCGGACAAAGCGGCCAGCGGTCCAGACCGACCAGCCGACGGCGCAGTCCACGCCCGAAAAGCCGCTGGCCATCAGCCAGTCCTGCCGCTCGACCGTTTGTTCGACCAGCCGCAGCGTGCGGGCCAGCCGCGCGGTTTCCAGCTTCATCACCGTGGGCGAGCGCGTTGCGGGATCGCGCAGCATCAGGTGGCTTTGCGTCAGGCTGGCGATGTGCTGGCCGATGGTTTCGGCGAAATGCAGCCAGTCGAGCCAGCCGAGCCGTCCCTCCTCGCCCGGCGCGCGCCACAGATGCGGGCCGCGCGTTTCGCACAGGTATTCCACCATCGCGCCCGATTCGTGGATCACGTTGCCGTCGATCTGCAACGCGGGCGCGCGGCCGACCGGATGGATGGCCGCGTATTCGGCGGCCCGCATGTCCTTGCCGCGCAGATCCATCACCCTCAGGCTGAAGGGCAGATCCAGCTCGTTCAGCAGCCACAGGATGCGCATCGACCGCGACAAGGGGACGTGCCACAGGACGATTTCCCCGCTGTCGTCCTTGACCGGGCCGCCTTGGGCGGGGGGCGGGGCGTCGGTGGGGGTGGGTTCAGGCATCGGCATCCTCCAGCCGGACCAGGGGGGCGCCGGCCTCGACCTGGTCGCCGGCGCTGGCCAGGACTTCGGCCACCACGCCGTCGCGGGCGGCGGTCAGGCTGTGCTCCATCTTCATGGCCTCCAGCACGGCCAGCCGGTCGCCCGCCTTCACGGCCTGGCCCGCGCCGACATGGACGGATTTCACCAGTCCCGGCATGGGCGACAGCGTCAGCGCGGCCCCTGCGTCCGCGTCCGCCCGCCGGTCCAGCGGGTCGAGCGGCGCCAGATGCAGGCTGCCCGCGCCGAAAACGCTGATGCCGCCGCCATGGGCGGTGATGCGGTGGCGGCACAGGCTGCCGTCCACCCACCAGCGGTCGCCCTGCCAGCGGACCTCGTGCGGCCGGCCGTCCAGGGTCACGCGCGCGGCGCCGGGGCCGAGAACCTCCAATGCGGCTTCGCCCCCTTGCCAGGCAATCGTCCGGCGAAGCGGCTGCCACAGGGTCATGCCGCCCTTGACCTGCGGATCGGCAAGGCCAGCCAGGCCGATCACCCCCAGGGCGCGGGCGGCGGGTTGGGGTTCGGACGCCGCCACAAGCGCGTCCAGGTCGCGGGCGATCAGGCCGGTATCGACGCGGCCTTCGCGGAATCCCTGATGCCGCGTCAGCGCGATCAGGAAGTCGATATTGGTGACGGTGCCCGCGACCTCGGTATCGACCAGGGCGGCTTCCAGCTTGCTGAGCGCGATGGCGCGCGTCCTGCCCCAGGTGACGACCTTGGCGATCATGGGGTCATACCAGGGGCTGATCGTGTCGCCCTGGCGCACGCCGGTTTCGTTGCGCGCAGTTTCGGCAAAGCGCAGATGCGCCAGGCGCCCGGTGGCGGGCAGGAAGCCCGCGGGCACGTCCTCGGCATACAAGCGCGCCTCGAAGGCATGGCCTTGGATCGTCAGATCCTCCTGCCGCGCGGGCAAGGGTTCGCCGCTGGCGACGCGCAGCTGCCATTCGACCAGATCGACGCCGGTGATCGCCTCGGTTACGGGATGTTCGACTTGCAGGCGGGTGTTCATCTCCATGAACCAGAAGCCGTCGGGGCGCAGGCCCTGGCTGCCGTCCACGATGAACTCGATGGTGCCGGCGCCCGCATAGCCGATGGCTTCGGCGGCGCGGACCGCCGCCTCGCCCATGGCCTGCCGCATCTCGGACGTCATGCCGGGCGCCGGGGCTTCCTCGATCACCTTCTGGTGGCGGCGTTGCAGCGAACAGTCGCGTTCGAACAGGTGAACGGCGTCGGTGCCGTCGCCAAAGACCTGGACCTCGATATGGCGGGGCTGCTGGATGTATTTCTCGATCAGGACGGCGGGATTGCCGAAGGCGGTCGCGGCTTCGCCTTGCGCCGATTGCAGGGCGCTTTCGAAGTCGGCTGCGCGTTCGACAAGGCGCATCCCCTTGCCGCCGCCGCCCGCCACGGCCTTGATCAGAACCGGATAGCCGATCAGGCCCGCCTGCGCCGCAAGATGGGCCGGATCCTGGTTTTCGCCGTGATAGCCCGGCACCACCGGCACGCCCGCCTGGGCCATCAGCGCCTTGGCGGCGTCCTTCAGCCCCATGGCGCGGATCGCACTGGCGGATGGGCCGATGAAGACCAGTCCCGCCGCCGTCACGGCATCCACGAAATCGGGGTTCTCCGACAGAAAGCCGTAGCCCGGATGGATCGCCTGCGCGCCGGTATCCAGCGCGGCCCGGATGATTGCGTCGCCGCGCAGGTAGCTGTCCTTGGGCGCGGGTCCGCCGATATGGACCGCTTCATCGGCCATGGCGACATGACGGGCGGCGCGGTCGGCGTCGGAAAACACCGCGACCGTGCGGACGCCCAGCTTGCGGCAGGTGTCGATGACGCGGCAGGCGATCTCGCCGCGGTTGGCGATCAGGATTTTCTGGAACATGGCAGGTCTCGCACAGGGCGGTGGCCGCCGGGGGCTTCGCGCCCCCGGACCCCCGCGGGATATTTCGGGTCCAAAGCAGGGCGGGTCATGCGGATCCCCTTGAAGCCGGTCCGTTCATCTTTGCCCAAATATCCCCGCCGGAGGCATCCATCATCGCCCCCGTCACATGCGGAACAGGCCGAAGCGCGTCGGCTCGATGGGGGCGTTGAGGCTGGCGCGCAGCGACAGGGCCAGAACGTCGCGGGTCTTGCGGGGGTCGATGATGCCGTCGTCCCACAGCCGTGCCGAGGCGTAGAGGGGGTGGGACTGGCGGTCGAACATCTCGATGGTGGGGCGCTTGAATTCGGCCTCGTCCTCGGGCGACCAGGTGCCGCCGGCGCGTTCGATCCCCTCGCGGCGCACGGTGGCCAGCACGCCCGCCGCCTGTTCGCCGCCCATGACGCTGATGCGCGAGTTGGGCCAGGTCCAGAGAAAGCGCGGGGAATAAGCGCGGCCCGCCATGCCGTAATTGCCCGCGCCGAAGCTGCCGCCGACCAGCACCGTGATCTTGGGCACGTTGGTCGTGGCGACCGCCGTCACCATCTTGGCGCCGTGCCGCGCGATGCCCTCGTTTTCGTATTTGCGGCCCACCATGAAGCCGGTGATGTTTTGCAGGAAGACCAGCGGGATGGACCGCTGGCTGCACAGTTCGATGAAGTGGGCGCCCTTTTGGGCGGCTTCGGAAAACAGGACGCCGTTGTTGGCGACGATGCCGACGGGGCAGCCCTCGACATGGGCGAAGCCCGTGACCAGCGTTTCGCCGAAGCGGGCCTTGAATTCGTCGAAGCGGCTGGCGTCCACCACGCGGGCGATCACCTCGCGGATGTCGTAGGGAGTGCGCAGGTCGGCGGGAACCACGCCCAGGATTTCCTCGGGGTCGTGCGCGGGGGGCTCGGGGGATTGCCAGGCCACCGTGTCGGGCATCCGGCGGTTCAGGTTGGCAATGGCGCGGCGGGCCATGGCCAGGGCGTGGGCGTCATCCTCGGCCAGATAGTCGGCCACGCCGGACAGGCGGGTGTGGACATCGCCGCCGCCCAAGTCCTCGGCGGTGACGACCTCGCCGGTGGCGGCGCGGACCAGCGGCGGGCCGGCCAGGAAGATCGTGCCCTGGTTGCGCACGATGATGGTGATGTCGGACATGGCGGGGACATAGGCGCCGCCGGCCGTGCATGACCCCATCACAACGGCGATCTGCGGGATGCCCCGGGCGCTCATCTGCGCCTGGTTGTAGAAAATGCGGCCGAAATGGTCGCGGTCGGGGAAAACCTCGTCCTGGTTGGGCAGGTTCGCGCCGCCGGAATCCACCAGATACACGCAGGGCAGGCGGCATTGCTCGGCGATTTCCTGGGCGCGCAGGTGCTTCTTGACCGACAGGGGATAATAGGTGCCGCCCTTCACGGTGGCGTCGTTGGCCACAACCATCACGTCCTGGCCATGCACCCGGCCCACGCCCGCGATCACGCCCGCGCCGGGGGCCGCGCCGTCATACATGCCATGCGCCGCCGTGGCGCCGATTTCCAGAAATGGGCTGCCCGGATCCAGCAGGTTCGCCACCCTTTCGCGCGGGGGCATCTTGCCGCGACCGACGTGACGCTCCATCGCCTTGGGTCCGCCTCCGGCAGCGGCGGCAAGGGCCGCTTCGCGCGCGACCTCCAGCAGCGCCAGATGTGCGTCGCGGTTGGCGCGGAACGTGTCCGATGTCGTCAGGGCGGCGGATGTCAGCTTCATGGCCTTTGGGTCCAGGAAAAGGCGCGACGCGATGCCGCAGCCGAGGTTTTCTTCACAGCGGTTTGATCCAGATCATGTTTTCGGCCCTGCCCCGGGTCCATGCCGCGCCCTGCAACCTTTGAAGGAGCTTCATGATGAAAACCCTGTGCCTTGCCGCCGCAGCCGCGCTGGCCGTCGTTTCGCCGGTGGCCGCGCAGCAGGCGGGCGACCTGACCGTCGGTCTGGGCATCGCCAACGTGAACCCCAAGTCCGACAACGGCGCGCTGGCGGGCGGCACAGTTCCGGTCGAGATCGGCGACAACACCCGCCCTCAGGTCACCGTCGAGTATTTCATCCGCGACAATGTCGGGGTCGAACTTCTGGGCGCCCTGCCCTTCAAGCATTCGATCAGGTCGCGCGGGACCGAGATCGGCACCGTTAAGCACCTGCCTCCGGTCGTGTCGCTGCAATACCATTTCGACGCCACCCCGCAGCTGAAGCCCTTTGTCGGCGTCGGCGTGAACTTCACCGGCTTCCATGACGCCGAATCCCGGGGTCCACTGACCGGCTCTGACCTGCGCGTGAAGAACAGCTGGGGCCTGGCCGCGCATCTGGGCACCGACTATTGGATCAACGATCGTTCGGCCGTCCGCGTTGACCTGCGCTGGATCGACATCGACGCCGATGTGACGCTGAACGGCGCCGCGATCGGCCAGGTCGAGGTGGACCCGGTCGTCGCGGGCATCGGTTACGTGACGAAGTTCTGACCCATGCGCCAGGCGCATCCCCCCGGGGGTGCGCCGCCACGCCGCCGCGCGGGCCGTCATGTCCTGTCCCGCCGATAGGCCATCAGCAGGATCACCTGCCGGGCGGTCTCGTTCAGCGTGCAGGTCGGTTCCGCCAAGGCGCCGCCCGTCCCGCCGCCGTTGGTGATCCCGTCATAGGCACAGCGCGCGTCGCGACAGGCGATCCAGTCCCGCTCCATCGCCACAAGGGCCTCGGCCCGGACCGGGAACGCCCTAGTCATGGCGCGGCTCCCACGCGCGCAGGCGCAGGTATTGCTGCGCCGTCAGGCGCAGGCTGCAATCGACGCCGGCCGGACCGGCGCCGGTGCCGCCGCCCCAGCGGCTGCCTTCGTAGGAACAGGCCGAATCGCGAAAGGCGATCCAGTCGCGTTGCATCTGGCGCAGCAGCGGCTCCTGCTTTTCGGCGGCCGATCCCAGCTCCGCCATCTCGGCATCGGCGGCCTTGGCGGCCTCCAGCACCTTGGCATAGCTGTCGTTCAGCTTCCTGTCCCAGACATCCAGTTCCTCGCCCAGGCAATAGGACATCGCCACGGTGCTGTATCCGTCGGGCGAGTCGATGCAGGGACCGGACGCCGCGCCGATGCAGGCGGCATGATCCGGCGCCGTGCCGGTCCCGGTCCCGGTCCCGGTCTGCCGGTCGGCGCTTTCCAGGCAGGCGTCGATCAGCGAGGCGTCGAAGGGCGGCCATTCGGCATCGCTCTGCGCCCAGGCGGGCGATGCCGCCAAGGCGGCCAGGGCCAGCCACCGCATCAGACCAGCCCCAGCAGTTCCCGCCCGATCAGCATCCGGCGGATTTCGCTGGTGCCCGCGCCGATCTCCATCAGCTTGGCGTCGCGGAACAGGCGGCTGACCACGCTGTCGTTGAGAAACCCGGCCCCGCCAAGCGCCTGCACGGCCTGGTGGGCCTGCACCATGGCCTGTTCGCTGGCGTAAAGCACCGCGCCCGCCGCGTCCTGGCGGGTGACGCGGCCCGCGTCGCAGGCGCGCGCGACCTCGTAGACATAGGCGCGCGCGGTGTTCAGCGCGACATACATGTCGGCGATCTTGGCTTGCATCAGTTGGAACGATCCGATCGGCTGACCGAACTGCTTGCGCTCGCGGACATAGGGCATCACCTCGTCCAGGCAGGCGGCCATGATGCCGGTACCGATGCCCGACAGGACCAGCCGTTCGTAATCCAGACCCGACATCAGCACGCGGACGCCCCGGCCTTCCTCGCCCAGGACGTTCTCGAAGGGGATTTCGCAGTTCTCGAAGATCAGCTCGCCCGTGTTCGACCCCCGCATCCCCAGCTTGTCGAAATGCGGGCCGGTGGAAAAGCCCGCCATGCCGCGTTCGACGATAAAGGCCGTGATGCCCTTGCTGCCCGCCCCGGGGTCGGTCTTGGCATAGACCACCAGGGTATGGGCATCCGGGGCGTTGGTGATCCAGTACTTGCTGCCGTTCAGCACATAACGGTCGTTCTTCTTCTCGGCCCGCAGCTTCATCGAAACCACGTCGCTGCCCGCGCCTTCCTCGGACATGGCAAGGGCGCCCACGGCCGCGCCGCTGCACAGGTCGGGCAGATACCTGCGGCGCTGTTCGTCGGTGCCGTTCAGCTTGATCTGGTTCACGCACAGGTTGGAATGCGCGCCATAGGACAGGCTGACGCTGGCCGAGGCCCGCGCGATCTCCTCGGTGGCGACCACATGGGCCAGATAGCCCATGCCCGCACCGCCGAACTCCTCGGGCACGGTGATGCCCAAAAGGCCCAGATCGCCCATTTCGGTCCACAGCTCGTTCGGAAAGGCGTTCGTGCGGTCCACCTGCGCGGCTATGGGTTTCACCCGATCCTGCGCCCAGCGGTGCACCATGTCGCGCAGGGCGTTCACATCCTCGCCCAGGTCGAACTCCATCCCACGCATGAACATCCGCAAACCCCCTTCCGGTTTATTGAACGGTCGTTCATTTCTTATAGGCCAGCGTTCCGCCGGCGGTCAAGCACCAGCCTGCGCCGGAAGGGAAAGCCGGTCAACCTCGTCGGCGGGGCTGCCCGAGGTTCCGCCTGGCGTCCAAGGTCAAGAGGTCTTGCCGGAGGCCGGAACGGTCCGCGAGGGCTGCGGCTTCGCGACCGAAAGGGCCTCGTGGTAGTAAACGATCATCTGGTCGATCTTGGCCTGCCAGTCGAACCGTTCCCGGACGACCCTTTGCCCTTCGGCGCCCATGCGCCTCCGACGGTCCGGATCGCCCGCCAGCTTGGCGAAGGCTTCCGCAAGGCGGCCCGGAAAGCTGGCCCGGGGCGAGGGATCGACAAGGATGCCGGACCGTTCGTCAAGATAATCCAGGGGACCGCCCCAGGCGCTGGCGACGACCGGCAGCCCCATGGCCATGGCCTCCAGCACGACCGCGCCGCCGCATTCGCACAGGGAATTCAGAACCAGCGCATCAGCCTGCCCGATCACGGCCGCGCAGCGTTCCTGAGGAACAAAGCCGTGAAAGCGCACATGATCGCCAAGGTGCAGTTCCTGCGCCAGCGACACAAGCGCCGCCCGTTCGGGACCGTCGCCGATCACGTCCAGCGTGACCTTCGCACCGGAGGCCCGGGCCAGGGCAACCGCCTCCAGCGTGATGTCCACCGCCTTCCAGTCGACAAGCCGGCCCAGGAAGACCAGCCGAAGCCGCCCCGCCCCCTCGCCCGTTGCTTGCCGCATCGAAGGCGGGGACTGCCATCGGTCCAGATCGACGCCGTTTTCGACCAGCATGCGGATCCGGGGATGATTCGGATCGGGCAGTGCCGCGCGTGTCCGCTCATTGGCCACCAGAAGAAGCGAGGCGTTGAGCTTGCCGCGCATCAGATGGTTCATCATCCGCAGCCCGAACCGTGCCGCGTCCTTGACGCGCCGCCGCGCCGCGCCGCCTCCGCCATGGTAATCCGGGGGATAGTCGATAGCGCCGTTCATCGGCCCGATGACCAGCGGCAGGCCGAACCGGTGCAGCCTGTTGGGGATCGCGGGGGACACCGGGGTGGTCTGGTGGATCAGGTCGATCTCGCGGTCCCGGACCAGCCTGGCGATGACGCGGCTCTGGAAGACCTCGTTCAGCGCCGTCATCATGGTGCTGAGCAGCACGGTTCCGCTGAAGGCGCGCAAGGCGAGCCTGTGCCATCGCGTGTCGGGAATGAAATGGACCCTTGCCGGGTCGAACTCCGCAAGCGTCTGAAGTTCCTGCCGGTTTCGTTCATGGGCAAGCAGATGAACGACATAGCCGCGCCGGGTCAGCAGCCGGAAATAGTTCAACGGCAGGATCGCCTCTCCGCCAAAGCGCGCGGACACGTTTGGGGCGACGATAAGAACGCGCGGCTTGGCCAGACAGGACATGGAAACGGACAGCACAGGAAACAACGGATCCCCTTGTTGTCCAAAACCCGTCCCGAGACAAACGAATTTGCGATCTTCCCCAGGCAGGCGTCACGGAATAAAGGCAGGGCAAAGGAAAATCATCATGCCGATCAAACCACGCCCGGGAATCATGGACATCGCGCTTTACGTCAGCGGCGAAAGCCGGCTGCCGGGGCGCGGCGACGTGCTGAAGCTGTCGTCGAACGAAAACCCGCTGGGGTGCAGCGACAAGGCGAAGACGGCCTATGCCGCGGCGGCGGCGGATCTGCACCGCTATCCGAACACCGATCACGGCCCCCTGCGCCGCGCCATCGGCGAGGTTCACGGCCTGGACCCCGACCGGATCGTCTGCGGCGTGGGCTCGGACGAGGTGCTGCAATTCGTGGTCCATGCCTTTGCCGGCGTTGACGACGAGGTGATCACGACCGAGCACGGCTTTTCCATGTATCCGATCCTGGCCCGCATGGTCGGCGCGGTTCCCGTCACCGTTCCCGAGGATACGCGCCGCATCGACGTGGACGCGATCCTGGCGGCCGTCACGGACCGGACGCGGATCGTCTTCATCGCCAACCCGGCCAATCCGACCGGCACCATGCTGACCCCGGACGAGGTGCAGCGCCTGGTGGACGGGCTGCCCCCCGCGGTTCTGCTGGTCCATGACGGCGCCTATACGGAATTCGCGTCCGGCGATGGCGGCGCGGGACTGGTCGACCGCCACCCGAACGTCGTGATGACGCGGACCTTTTCCAAGATCCACGGACTTGGGGGCCTGCGCATCGGCTGGGGCTACGGCGCGCGCGAGATCATCGACGTGCTGAACCGCATCCGCCAGCCCTTCAACCTGTCGAACGCCCAGATGGCCGCCGCCGAGGCCGCGGTCCGGGACACCGCCTTTCGCGACCAGTGCGCCGACCTGAACGCCCGGATGCGCGACCGGCTGCGCCAGTCGCTGGTCCAGATGGGCATCGGCTGCGACGAAAGCTTCGCGAATTTCGTGCTGGCCCGCTTTGCAGACCCGGCCGAGGCCGAGGCCGCCGACGCCGCCCTGCGCGGCGATGGCATTCTGGTGCGCCGCGTCGCGGGATACGGCCTGCCCGCCGCCTTGCGCATCACCGTGGGCGACCAGGATGGCGTCAGCCGCGTTCTGGACTGCCTGGGCCGCTTCATGTCGGAACGGGGCCGCGCATGACCGTGATCTATGACCGCGTGGCGCTGATCGGGCTTGGCCTGATCGCCGGGTCCATGGCCCATGCCATCCGCGAGGGCGGGCTTGCGCGCGAGGTGGTGGGCTTTGCCCGCAGCGCGGAAACCCGCGGCACCGCCCGCGAGATCGGGTTGTGCGACCGCATCGCCGACAGCGCGGCCGAGGCCGTGGCGGGGGCCGACCTGATCGTTCTGGCCGTCCCGGTGGGCGCCATGGGCGCGGTTGCGGCGGACATCGCGCCGCATCTGAAGCCGGGGGCGACGGTCACGGATGTCGGCTCGGTCAAGCAGTCGGTCATCGACGCCGTGGCCCCGCACATCCCCCCAGGCGTGCATTTCGTGCCCGGCCACCCCTTGGCGGGCACCGAACATTCCGGTCCCCGCGCGGGCTTTGCCAGCCTGTTCCGCAACCGCTGGTGGCTGCTGACCCCCCTGCCCGACAGCGATCCGCAGGCGGTCGCGCGGCTGTCGGATCTGGTCCGCGCCATGGGCGCCAAGACCGACAGCATGGAGGCCGCCCATCACGACCTGGTTCTGGCCGTGACCAGCCACGCGCCGCACCTGATCGCCTATACGATGGTGGGCGTGGCCGACCACCTGCGCCGCGTCACGGACGAGGAGGTGATCCAGTATTCCGCCGCCGGGTTCCGCGACTTCACCCGCATTGCTGCCAGCGACCCGACCATGTGGCGCGACGTGTTCCTGCACAACAAGGAGGCGACGCTGGACATCCTGGGCCGCTTCACCGAGGAACTGTTTGTTCTGCAACGCGCCATCCGCATGGGCGACGGCCAGCAGCTGTTCGACTATTTCACGCGCACCCGCGCCATCCGCCGCGGCATCATCGAGGCCGGCCAGGACACCGCCGCACCCGATTTCGGACGCGTCGCCACTGGCGGCTAGGCCGGACGCGACACGCGCTTGCAAGCCCGCTCGGGTCCGGCGCGGTTCTTTGGGGGTGGCGGAATGGCGGCGTCACACGCGGGCAAGATAACGCGGCGTTTCCTCATCGTGCCCGTGCAGGCAGGCGTGCAGGCAGGCAAGCTGCCCTTCTTCTTCCGATCCCCCGAATGCGGACGCTTTTCAAGGCACGGGCCAGGCTGGGGCCGCCCCGATCTCGATCGTGCCGAGATACATCCGACCCCCGCGCATTTCCAGCGGGATGCGGACCTGACCCTGGGCCGCGGGCGGCATGACCGGCCATTCTTCCCCGCCGCTCGCGAAATCCATCTGTCCGATCCTGTTCAGCATGGCCCGCGCCAGCAGGCGGACATTCGGCGGGATCAGCCCCGCCCCGATCGCCGCATCCAGCATGGCGGCGGCATCGCCGCTGTAAAGCGCGACCCGCCCCTGGGCCAGACCGTCCGCGCCCTTGCTCAATTGCCCGGCCAGCCGCACGGTGAAACCGCCGGTGTCGATCTCAAGCCCCTCGGTCATCACGCCCAGCACGGCGGGCGGCGCTTGGGTCGCAAGGCCGGGGGCGCGATCCAGCCACAGGCGCAGCCCGCCGGTTGCGGACCTGGCCTGCGGCAGGCGCAGGTCGGGAAGGTCGATCCGCACCTGAAGGGGATGGCCGGAAAGCCGGTCGTCCGCCACCCTGCGCGCCGTCACGCCGCCCTGCCCGGACAGCGGCGCGCCGTCCAGCGCCAGGGCCGCAAAGGATGCGCTTGCCTGCCTTGCCGCGCCCAAAGGCGACAGCGTCACGGCTGCAACGGCATCCTCCATCCCGATCTGCCGCCGGCCGGCCGGGGCATCGAGAAAGGCCGCTGCGGGCAGCTCGGCCCGCAGGGTCGTCGGCGCCAGCGGCGTCACCCACAGATCCAGGCCTGGCAAGACCAGCGGCCCCGCCCGCGTCGGCAGCGTGGCGCCCGACAGCGCCAGCCCAAGGCGTCCCCATCCGGGTTGCGGGGCGATGCCGTCCGCCTGCACGTGCCGCCGCGCCTGCGCGACCAGCAGGGGCTCGGCCGCGAACCACACTCCGGCAAGTGCCAGCGCGATGATTGCAAGCAGCCTTGAAATCCTCATCCGCCCACCTGTCCCCTTCCGTCATGGCACGCGCCGTCCTAACTTTCGGTGAATGGACGGGTTCGGGACGATGCGAAAGATTGAATGGGTTTTCGGCTACGGATCGCTGATCTGGGATCCGGGCTTTTCGCCGGTCGAAAGCGCGCGGGCCTGGGTGACGGGCTATGCCCGCAGCTTCTGCCTGCGGTCGATCCAGCATCGCGGCACGGCGGCGCTGCCGGGGCTGGTGCTGGGCCTCGACGCGCAGCCGGGCGGCGAATGCAGCGGCCTGGCGCTGCGCATCGCCGAGGCCGACCATGACGAGGTGCTGGCCTATCTGCGCGCGCGGGAACTGGTGACGGACGCCTATCAGGAGGCGATCCTGCCCTTGCGGCTCGAGGACGGCCGCCGGATCGAGGCGCTGGCCTATGTCATGCGGCGCGATCACGTCCAGTATGCGGGCGGGCTGGATCTGGCCGAACAGGCGCGGATCATCGCCCGGGCGCAGGGCGGACGCGGCCCCAACGCCGATTACCTGTTCAACACCGCCGCGCATCTGGCGCAGATCGGCCTGGCCGACGCGACAATGGACCATCTGACGGACGAGGTGCGCAAGCTGCTGGAAAGCGATGGAAACCCACCGGTCTGAACGTCGGATCGCTTGGCAAGCGAAGGGGTGCGCCCTACACTCTCGGCTGACAGTGTATGGCCATGGGAATGCGACCAGTTGACCGACCCGACCAGCAGCCAGCGGCCTGACCAGTCCGCCCTTCCGCACCGCACGGGCGCGGCGAACCGGCGGATCACCGCGACCCGGGCGCCAGCACCCGTCGGCCCGCATTTCACGCAGCCCGTGCGCCAGATCGTGATGATGGTCACGGTGCTGGCCCTGGTGCTGGCGGGCGGCTGGATCGCCTATGGCCGCATCCTGCCGATCTTCCGCGCGAACCTGTGGCTGAACGGCCTGATCCTGGCCGTTTTCGCCCTGGGTGTCCTGGCCTGCTTCTGGCAGGTGGGCCAGCTGATCCGCTCGGTCAGCTGGATCGAGCGGTTCGCCGCCCGCCGCGGCAATGCGGTCGAAAAGGGCATCGCGGCGCGGGGCGGGCTGGACACCAGCGACCAGCCCCCGCGCCTTCTGGCGCCCCTGGCCGCGCTGCTTGGCACGCGCGGGGCGGCAGGCGGGGTCATCTCGACCGGCGCGGCGGCCTCGATCCTCGACTCGGTGGCGACCCGCATCGACGAGTTGCGCGACATCACAAGATACCTGGCTAACCTGCTGATCTTCCTGGGTCTTCTGGGAACCTTCTATGGCCTGGCGACGACCATCCCCGCCGTGGTCGAGACGATCCGCACCTTGGCCCCGCAGCAGGGCGAAAGCGGCATCCAGGTCTTCGACAAGCTGATGAGCGGGCTGGAATCCCAGCTGGGCGGCATGGCGACCGCCTTTTCCTCGTCGCTGCTGGGCCTTGCCGGATCGCTGGTCGTCAGCCTTCTGGAGCTGTTCGCCACCCACGGCCAGAACCGCTTTTACCGCGAGCTGGAAGAATGGATGTCGGGCTTCACCCGCGTCAGCCTGGCAGGGTCAGAAGGCGATGCCGTCGATCAGGCCGCCCTGGCCGGGTTTCTGGAACAGATGGCGGCCCAGATGGACCGCTTGCAGCAGTTGCACGCCGAACGCGACCTGCAACGCGACGATGCCGCCGCCATGGCGGACGAACGCGTGGTGGTGATGGCCCAGGCCATCGAGGCGCTGGTCCAGCGCAGCGAGGCCGAGCAGGAAGCCTCCCTGTCCCGCATCGCCGGGCTGACCGAGGCGCTGTCCCGGCTGGCGGACGGACAGGAACGGCTGGTCGGCGGGCAGGACCGGCTGGTTGATCTGGTCCGAAGGGAAACGGAACGTCCCGCGGCGGCAGCCCCCGACCTGAGCGGGATCGAGGCCGCGCTGAACCGGCTGAGCAAGGATCTGACCGAAGGCCGGGACGAGATGGTGGCCGAACTGCGCTCGGACATCCTGGTTCTGACCCGCGCGGTTCGCGCGGCGCGCTTCAACGATCCGTTCCGCGACGATCTTCTGCGCGACCCGCTTGTGTCGCGGGACAGGGCCTGAGCCATGGCCCTGCGCCGCGCCGCATCCTCGGGGCACCGCTTTTCCGCCAATATCTGGCCGGGCTTTGTGGACGCCCTGGCCACGCTGCTGATGGTGCTGGTCTTCGTGCTGACGATCTTCACCGTGATGCAGTCAGTGCTGCGCGAACAGATCACCGACAAGGACGACACCATCGCCGAACAGGACCAGACGATCGCCGGACAGACACGCACGATCTCGGCCCAGGAACGGCGGCTGGAACAGCTTGGCCAACAGGTTTCGGCGCTTGGAAAGGCGCTGACCGCGTCCGAGGATCGCAGCGCGGACCTGGAAGGCCAGCTTGCCGATGCCGAGGCCGAGGCGCGCGACCGCGCCGCCCGCATCGCGCGGCTGTCCTCGCAACTGGAAAGCAGCCGGGGCGAACTGGCGCAGGCGCGGTCCCGCCTGACCGATTTCGAAGCCGAGGTCGCGGCGCTGATGGCCGCACGCGCGGCCGACCGGGAACAAGCCCGCGCGCAGCAGCGGCAAGCCCAGGCACGGCTGGAGGAGCAGCAAAGCCGCGCCGGGGCCGCGGAACTGGCGGTGGCTGCCGCCCGCCGGGAAATCGACGCCCAGGCCGAACAGGCGCGCCTTGCCGCCGCCCGCCGCGAGGCGCTGGAAGCCCTGCTGGCCGATCTGCGCCAGAAGACCGAAATGGCCGAGGCCAAGGCCGGCGAATTGCAAGCGCAGCTGACCGAGGCGGAGGCGGCCCGGCTGACCGATGCCGAGGCCGCGCGCGCCTTGCGCGAACGGCTGGAAAGCGCGGATGCCGAACTGACCGCCATGACCCTGGCGCTGGAGGAAAGCCGCAAGCGCGCCGAGGAAACCCTGACCCTGCTTGCCGCGGCCGAGGCGGCGCGCGACGAGGCGACCGCCCGGGCGGCCCGCAGCCTGACCGAGGCCGAGCGTCGGGCCGCGCTTCTGGCCACGGCGGAAAAGGCGCTGTCCGACCAGAAGGCCCTGTCGGAGGACGGCCAGCGGCGGGTCGCGCTGCTGAACGAACAGGTGGCCTCGCTGACGGCGCAATTGGGATCGTTGCAGGCGCTTCTGGACGCCGCGGGGGATGAGCAGAAGCAGGCGGAACTGCGCGTCGAGACTCTGGGGCAGCAGTTGAACGCCGCCCTGCTGCGCGCGGCCGAGGAAACCGACCGCCGCCTGACGCTGGAGGAACAGGCCCGCCAGCGCGCCGAGGAGGAAGCCAAGGATCTGGCCCGCTATCGGTCGGAATTCTTCGGCCGCCTGTCCGAGATCCTGTCCGGGCGCGAGGGCGTGCAGGTGGTGGGCGACCGCTTCGTCTTCCAGTCCGAAGTGTTGTTCCCGCCTGGCGCCACGACCCTGTCCCCCGAGGGGCGCGACCAGATCGCCCGGGTGGCGCGGATGCTGTCCGACATCGCGGACGACATTCCGCCGGAAATCGACTGGATCATCCGGGTGGACGGCCATACCGACAGCACCCTCCTGTCCGGGACGGGGCGCTATCGCGACAACTGGGAACTGAGCCAGGCCCGCGCACTTGCCGTGGTGCGCTACATGACCGAAGACCTGGGCTTTCCGGCCAACCGCCTTGCGGCCACGGGCTTTGCCGACACGCGGCCCGTCACCCAGGGCACGACGCCCGAGGCGCTGGCGGCGAACCGGCGCATCGAGCTGAAGCTGACCGAACGCTGATCACTTTTGTTCAGCCTTCCGGTTGTCGGGCACGCCTGCCAGCTTCTTCAGATGGCGCTCGATCTCGGAATTGACTTCGGCGCCGACCAGAACCACGGTCGATGCGAACCACAGCCACATCATCAGCGCAATCACCGCGCCCAAGGATCCATAGGTTTCGTTGTAGTCGGCGAAATTCGCGGCATACCAGCTGAACAGGATCGACGTGATCACCAGCCCCACGGCTGCAAGCACCGCGCCGGGCGAAATCCAGCGCCAGCGGGAATCCGGCACGTCGGGACCCCAACGGTACAGCGCCGCGAGCGCCAGGATCAGCACCCCGAACATGATCGGCCAGCGGACAACCGCCACCCAGGTGCTGGTCGATTCGGCCAGCGGCAGCATTTGCAGAACGATCGGAATAACGGCGATCACGCCCAGCATCAGAACGATCAGCACCAGCCCGCCTAAGGTAAACGCCATGGACACCACGTTCAGGCGAAGGAATCCGCGCGTTTCGGCCTGGAAAAAGGCCACGTTCAGCGCCGACAGCAAGGCCTTCATGCCGCCGTTGGCGGAATAAAAGGCCACCAGCAGCCCGCCAAGGCCTGCCAGCGACAGCACGGTGCCCGGCGACGAGGTAATCGCCTCGACCTGGCCGCGGATGATGTCCAGCGCGCCCTGCGGCAGGAAGCTTTGCAGCAGGTCGAGATGCCCGGAAATCGTCGCCGGGTCGGCCACCAGCCCATAGATGGACACCAGCGCCGTGATGGCGGGGAACAGCGACAACAGGCCGAAAAAGGTGATCCCGCCCGCCACCGCCGTCACGCGGTCGGTGCCGATCTGGTTGAAGGTCGATTTCGCGATCTCCATCCAGTCGTCCTTGCCCAGGTCGCGCAGCCCGACATCCTTGCCCGCCGGACGGGGCCGCGACGGGCTGTCGGCGTCAGGCGTCCCGTCGGTCTTCATTCCGAACCGCTTGCGGGTCGGATCGTCCAGATCGCCGAACAGGGCATCCAGGACGCCAGGCGTGCTGCTTCTCATGGCGCTTTCCCTGTCTTCTGTCGATCAAAGCCGATGCGCGCGATCCGAATCGCCCGGGTCCCGCTGCGCGGACCTCGGCCTTTCGCCCCGCAGGGCCGCGCGCAACTGGTCCGCGGTATCGGCGAACTCCGCCACGACCTCGGTCGCCTGGCGCGCCACGCTGCGAAAGCCGTCCATGGCCATCGACAGCGACTTGGCCACGCCTTCAAGGCTTTCGGACAGCTTGGTCGACGTGTGGATCAGATCCTCGACGAAATTGCCCTTGGGCTTGGAGGCCTTGGGCTTTTGCGCAGGACGATGCTGCGAGGCCTCGGCCCGCAGGCGGCTGACCTCCTGGTGGTCGGCATGTTCCTGGGCGCGGACGCGGCGGCGCATCGCCTCGCGCTCGTGCTCGTCCATCTCGACAAAGCGCGGGGCCTGGAACTTGCGGCGGTGATGCGAGGCGTAGGAATCGCCGGAAACGGCGTCGGCGATCTTGCGCACGGCCAGAACGGCCGCCGCCGTGCCGCCCGCGACGCCAACCGCGATCCCGCCCCAGACGGCGATCTTGGCCCCCAGAGAGGGCGTCGGAAAGGACGAGCGGCCATCGGGCGAAACCTTCCCCGAGGCGATCACGCGCCGCGCCTGGACGGACGGCCTGGGCCCATGATGCCCCGGGGGCACGGGGCGGGGGCCGAACCGGGTTTCGCTGGTGCGGTCGGCTTCGGTCAGCGGGCGGTCGTCGTCGTGAGTCGGATGCATGGCTTTTCTCCGGTCTTGTCGGATAGGTCGAATCCTCAACAGCTTGCGCCGCCGGAATGTTCCCGTGCCGCGCCGGGAGGAAATCGAAAACTTGCCGCCGGGTCATTGCGCCGCTATTCCCGCCCCAACCGGAAAAGAGGCCCGCCATGATCCCCCGCTATGCCCGCCCCGCCATGACCGCCATCTGGTCGCCCGAGACCCGTTTCCGCATCTGGTTCGAGATCGAGGCCCATGCCTGCGACGCCCAGGCCGACCTGGGCGTGATCCCCCGCGAGAACGCCCAGGCCGTCTGGCGCGCCAAGGACGTCGAATTCGACGTGGCCCGCATCGACGAGATCGAGGCCGTCACAAAGCACGACGTGATCGCCTTTCTCACCCACCTGGCCGAGCATGTCGGCGCGGACGAGGCGCGCTTCGTCCACCAGGGGATGACCAGCAGCGACGTTCTGGACACGACGCTGAACGTCCAGCTTGTCCGCGCCGCCGACATCCTGCTGGCCGATCTGGACCGCGTGCTCGAGGCGCTGAAGCGGCGCGCCTATGAACACAAGGACACGGTGCGCATCGGGCGCAGCCACGGCATCCACGCCGAACCGACCACCATGGGCCTGACCTTCGCGCGCTTCTACGCCGAGATGGACCGCAACCGGAACCGTCTGGAAAAGGCCCGGTGGGAGGTCGCGACCGGCGCCATCTCGGGCGCGGTCGGCACCTTCGCCAACATCGACCCGGCGGTCGAGGAGCATGTCTGCGCCAAGCTGGGCCTGCGCCCCGAGCCGATCAGCACCCAGGTCATCCCGCGCGACCGCCACGCGATGTTCTTCGCGACCCTTGGGGTGATCGCCAGCAGCATCGAGAACATCGCCATCGAGATCCGCCACATGCAGCGGACCGAGGTTCTGGAGGCCGAGGAGTTCTTCAGCCCCGGCCAGAAGGGCTCGTCCGCGATGCCCCACAAGCGCAATCCGGTCCTGACGGAGAACCTGACCGGCCTGGCGCGGCTGGTCCGCATGGCCGTGATCCCGGCGATGGAGAACGTGGCCTTGTGGCACGAACGCGACATCAGCCATTCCTCGGTCGAACGCGGGATCGCGCCGGACGCGACGATCACGCTGGACTTCGCGCTGAACCGGCTGACGGGCGTGATCGACAAGCTGGTCGTTTATCCCGACAACATGCTGCGCAATATGAACAGGTTCAAAGGGCTGGTGATGTCGCAGCGGGTGCTTCTGGCGCTGACCCAGGCTGGCGTCTCGCGCGAGGACGCCTATCGCCTGGTGCAGCGAAACGCCATGAAGGTCTGGGAACAAGGCGCTGATTTCAAGGAAGAACTGTTGGCGGATCCCGAAGTGACGGCCGCCCTGTCCCCGGCCCAGATCGAGGAGAAGTTCGATCTTGGCTATCACACCAAGCATGTGGACACGATCTTCCGCCGGGTGTTCGAAACCGACCAGAAGCATCCGGCGTAAACCGCATGTTAGGGAAGCCGTGCCAGACTGATTCCAGCGACGGTCAATCTGGACAGGGCCATGACGATACAAACGGCATTGAACCAAAGGCAAAAGGCGGCGGTGATCGTCCGCCTTCTTCTGGATGACGACGAGGCGTCGAGCCTGTCGCGCCTGGACAGCGAAAGCCAGACCCTTCTGGCCGAAGAAATGGCGGGGATGGAGCTGATAGACCGCCAGACCCGCGACGCGATCATCACCGAATTCTGCGACCGCCTGGAAGCTGTCGGCGTGACCTTTCCGGGCGATCTGGACGGCACGCTGGCGATGCTGGGCCAGCAGCTGTCCGAGGACAGTACCGACCGGCTGCGCCGCCGCGCGGTGATCCAGGGCCGGGGCGATCCCTGGATCCGCATCGCGGCCCTGCCCGCGCCCGCCATCCTGTCGCTTGCCAATTCCGAGGCGGTCGAGATGGTGGCCCTGATGCTGTCCAAGCTGCCGGTCGAACGCGCCTCCGAGGTGTTCGTGGGCCTGCCCCGCGAAAGGGCGCGGGCGGTGGCGCAGGCCATGTCCATGACGGCGGGGGTCACGCCCGAATCGCTGCACCGCGTCGGCCTGGTGCTGCTGCAAGCGGCCGAGGCCCTGCCCCGGCCGGCGCTGTCCACCCCCGCGACGGACCGGATGGGGGCGATCCTGAACTTCGCCACCGCCGACCTGCGCGACGACGTTCTGGACAGCCTGGACCGCCACGACGCCGAATTCGCGGGCAGCGTGCGCAAGGCGATCTTCATCTTCGCCCATATCCCCGCCCGCGTCCTGCCCCGCGACATTCCCCGCATCATCCGCGAGGTCGAGCAGCCCGTCCTGGTCCGCGCGCTTGCCGCCACCGGCGAAGCCGAGGCCGCGGCGGCCGAGTTCATCCTGGCGAACCTGTCGCAGCGCATGTCCGACGGCCTGCGGGAGGAACGCAACGACCTGGGCAAGCTGCGCTCCTCGGACATCGAGGAGGCGATGACCGAGGTCGTCTCGGCCATCCGCCGGCTGGAGGAAGCGGGCGAGATCACGTTGATCCTGCCTCAGGACGACGAGTAAGGATGCTTGCGCCGTCCCCGCGCCCGGCGGATAAGGCGGACATGACCAACGCCATCGCCATCGCGCTTTTGGTTCTGATCCTGGGGCTGTTCGCCGCCGACCAGTTGTGGCTTCAATGGCAGTTGCCGCTGATGGCCGCCCGCATGGCGGACGGATTGATCGAATATCTCAGCTTCTGGCGCTAACACGCCGCCGGCAGGCCGCGCGGCATTTGCATCAGCCGAAACAGCGCGATACGAGAGGCGCAACGTCACTTGGTCGGGAGAGAGAACCATGGCTGTCAAAGTTGCGATCAACGGTTTCGGGCGGATCGGCCGGAACGTCCTGCGCGCCGTCATCGAATCGGGCCGCACCGACATCGAGGTCGTCGCGATTAACGATCTGGGCCCCGTCGAAACCAACGCGCATCTGCTGCGCTATGACAGCGTGCATGGCCGCTTCCCGGCGGAAGTCAAGGTCAACGGCGATTCGATCGACGTGGGCCAGGGTCCGATCAAGGTCACGGCGATCCGCAACCCGGCCGAACTGCCCTGGGGCGACATCGACGTGATCATGGAATGCACAGGCATCTTCACGTCCAAGGACAAGGTTCAGCCGCATCTGTCAACCGGCGCCAAGCGCGTGCTGATCTCGGCTCCCGGGGACAATGCCGACAAGACCATCGTTTTCGGCGTGAACGACGACACGCTGACGGCCGAAGATCTGGTCGTGTCCAATGCAAGCTGCACCACCAACTGCCTGTCGCCCGTCGCCAAGGTGCTGAACGACAGCATCGGCATCGCCAAGGGCTTCATGACCACGATCCACAGCTATACCGGCGACCAGCCGACGCTGGACACCATGCACAAGGACCTGTACCGCGCCCGCGCCGCCGCCCTGTCGATGATCCCGACCTCGACCGGCGCCGCCAAGGCTGTCGGCCTGGTGCTGCCGGAACTGAAGGGCAAGCTGGACGGCGTGGCGATCCGCGTGCCGACGCCCAACGTCTCGGTCGTGGATCTGGTGTTCGAAGCCGGCCGCGACACCTCGGTCGAGGAAATCAACGCCGCGATCAAGGCGGCGGCCGACGGCCCGCTGAAAGGTATCCTCGGATATACCGAGGAAAAACTGGTGTCCTCGGACTTCAACCACGACCCGCATTCCTCGGTCTTCCACATGGACCAGACCAAGGTGATGGAGGGCCGCCTGTGCCGCATCCTGACCTGGTACGACAACGAATGGGGCTTCTCGAACCGCATGTCCGACACGGCGGTCGCGATGGGCAAGCTGATCTGATCGCCTGCCTTGAACCGTGGCGGCGGGGGAAAACCCCGCCGTCGCCTTACCGGACCCGGCCCAACCGACGCGAGTTGGCGCGGGTCCGCTTGCCGTAAGGCCGCAGGGCGGCGGCCATCATGCGCTCGGCGCTGTGCCCGCGGGCCGCGGCCTGGGCGATGGCGAACAGCGACTCGGTCGCGGCGGCCTGCTTTTCGGCGACCATGACAAAGGGTTCTCCCGGGGCCTGCGCCATGATGCCCATCATTCCCGCCGTCCGAAGGCCGATCACCATCTGCGCCTCGACGGCCATCCGGGCGAATTGCGTCCAAAGGCGGACGGGGTTCTTCGGCATCATCGGGAACATGGCGTCATCCTTTGGATCATCTGCTCAATCTGGCGTGACGCAAACGTCAGGACAAGGGCAAGCGTTGCACGGCTGCCTGCCATTTTGTGCATGACGCGCTTGGCAATGCCCGCCCGCGCTGTATAGAGGCAGCCCATGACCGACCGCATCACCCTTCGCCGCCCCGACGACTGGCACCTGCACCTGCGCGACGGCGCGATGCTGGCCGCCGTCGCCCCCCATTCCGCCCGTTTCGGCCGCGCGATCGTGATGCCGAACCTGGTGCCTCCGGTCGTCACCGGCGCCCAGGCCGCCGCCTATCGCGACCGCATCCTGGCAGCCCTGCCGGACGGCGCCGCATTGCAGCCGCAGATGACGCTTTATCTGACCGACGCGACCGATCCCGCCGATGTGGTGGCCGCCTTCCAGGACGGCATCATCCGCGCCGTGAAGCTTTACCCCGCCGGCGCCACGACCAATTCCGCCAGCGGCGTGACCGATTTCGACCGCGTTCAGCCCGTGCTGGAGGCGATGGCCGAGGCTGGCGTGACCCTTTGCGTCCATGGCGAAGTGACCGATCCGGCGGTGGACATCTTCGACCGCGAGGCCGTCTTCATCGACCGCGTGCTGGATCCGCTGCGCCGCCGCACCCCCGGCCTGCGCGTGGTGATGGAGCATATCACCACCAGCGACGGCGTGGCCTATGCCCGCGCTGGCGGAGACGACCTGGCCGCCACGATCACCACGCATCATCTGGTCATCAACCGCAATGCCATCCTCGCCGGCGGCATTCGCCCCCATTACTACTGCCTGCCGGTCGCCAAGCGCGAATCGCACCGCCTGGCGCTGCGCGAGGCCGCGACGGGCGGCGAGTCGCGGTTCTTCCTGGGCACCGACAGCGCCCCGCACGCCGACAGCGCCAAGCTGCAACCCTGCGGCTGCGCGGGCTGCTTCACGGCACCGAACACAATGTCGATCCTGGCCCAGGTCTTCGAGGACGAGGGCGCGCTGGACCGGCTGGAAGGCTTCGCCAGCCTGCACGGCGCCGCCTTCTATCGCCTGCCGCCGAACGAAAGCCGCGTCACGCTGATCAGGCGCGGCACCCCCGCCACCTATCCCGCGCAGATCGACGCGGGCGCCGAGACCGTCACCGTCTTCGATCCCGGCTTTCCCCTTTACTGGCATCTGGAGGACCGATGAGCCTGACCTTTCCCGCGCGCGAGGAGATCGCCCGGCTGTCCGCCCGGATGCTGCTGGAAATCAAGGCCGTCGATTTCAACGCCGAGACCCCCTTCACCTATGCCTCGGGGTTGAAGGGTCCGACCTATGTGGACTGCCGCCGCATCATCAGCTTTCCACGGGTGCGCCGCACGCTGATGGATTTCATGGCCGCGACCGTCATGCGGGACGCGGGGTTCGAGGCCTTCGACAACGTCGCGGGCGGCGAGACGGCGGGCATCCCCTTCGCCGCCATGGTCGCGGAACGGCTGGGCCTGCCGATGACCTATGTGCGCAAGAAGCCCAAGGGCTATGGCCGCAATGCCCGGATCGAGGGGGCGATGACCGAGGGCCAGCGCGTGTTGCTGGTCGAGGATCTGACCACCGACGGCGGCAGCAAGCTGTCCTTCGTGGACGCGATTCGCGACACCGGGGCGACCTGCGCGCACACGGCCGTGGTCTTCTATTACGGCATCTTCCCCGAAACGACGCAGCGTCTGGCCGATCATGGGGTTTCCCTGCATCACCTCTGCACCTGGTGGGACGTGCTGGCCGAGGCGAAGGCCCAGGCCGTCTTTGACGCGCAAACGCTGGCCGAGGTCGAGATCTTCCTGACCGATCCCCGCGCCTGGCAAGCCGCGAACGCCTGACTTATCCACAGTTGATCCACAGATCGGCCCCCCGAAATCGCGCCGCGCGGCGTTCCCCGCGCGGCGCATCGGGTGTAGAACGGGGGCAAGACCAAAGGGGGCAGCACATGACCAACCTGCGCGCCATCGTTCCGGGCCAGCCCGTCAGCGCCGAGGACACGCCGACGATCCCCTTTTCCCTTGAAGCCGAACAGCAGCTTCTGGGCGCGTTGCTGACCAACAACGACGTGTTCGACCGCGTCAGCCAGATCATCAAGCCCGATCATTTCTATCACCCGGTCCACGCCCGCATTTTCGAGATCTGCGCGGAACGCATCCGAAAGAACGCCCTTGCCAGCCCCGTCACCATCAAGGCGTTCCTGGAACATGACGAGGGGCTGAAGGAGCTGGGCGGCGCGCCCTATCTGGCGCGGATCGCGGGGGCGGCGATCAGCGCCTATGCCGCGCGCGACTATGCCCAGATGATTCGCGAATTCGCCCTGCGCCGGGAACTGATCCAGCTGGGCCAGGACATCTCGGCCCGCGCCGCCACGGTCGAGGTGGGCGACGAGGCCGAGGAGCAGATCAAGGCCGCCGAACAGACGCTGTACAAGCTGGGCGAGGCGGGCACGGCCGAGCGGGGCTTCCAGTCCTTTCTCAAGGCCGTGACGGGCGCGGTGCAGGCCGCGAACGCCGCCTATCAGCGCGACGGCAAGCTGTCGGGGATCTCGACCGGGCTGATCGACCTGGACGCCAAGATGGGCGGGCTGAACAATTCCGACCTGGTGATCCTGGCGGGACGCCCGTCGATGGGGAAAACCTCGCTGGCGACCAACATCGCCTTCAACATCGCCAAGGCCCACAAGACGGGCGAGCGCCCGGACGGGACGGTCGGCACGGTCGAAGGCGGCGTGGTGGGCTTTTTCAGCCTGGAGATGTCGGCCGAACAGCTTGCCGCGCGGATCCTGTCGGAAGCCGCCGAGGTGCCTTCGGAACGCATCCGCAGCGGCAACATGGACGAAGCCGAGTTCCGCCGCTTTGTCGAGGCCGCGCATGCCTTGCAGAACTGCCCGCTGTATATCGACGACACGCCCGCCCTGCCGATCAACCAGCTTGCCGCCCGCGCCCGCAAGCTGAAGCGGACGCATGGGCTGGACGTGCTGATGGTGGACTATCTGCAACTGCTGAAAGCCGCCTCGGCCAAGGACAGCCGCGTGAACGAGGTCAGCGAGATCACGCAGGGTCTCAAGGCCGTCGCCAAGGAGCTGAACATTCCCGTGATCGCCCTGTCGCAGCTGTCGCGGCAGGTGGAAAACCGCGACGACAAGCGCCCGCAACTGTCCGACCTGCGCGAGTCCGGGTCCATCGAGCAGGACGCCGACATCGTGATGTTCGTGTTCCGCGAGGAATATTACAAGGAACGCGAAAAGCCGTCGGACAGCGATCTGGACGCGATGGCGAAATGGCAGCAGGTCATGGAGCAATGCCACGGCAAGGCCGAGGTGATCCTGGGCAAGCAGCGCCACGGCCCTATCGGCACGGTCGAGCTGTCCTTTGAAGGCCAGTTCACCCGTTTCGGCAATCTGGCCAAGGACCGGCAGTCGCAATGGGACTAGCTGTTTGATCCCATGGTTTGATGGTGCGATCCTTTCTCAGGAATGGAAGGATGCCCTGGGGGACAAGTTCGTCACGAAAGCGCCACGACCACGCACGCTGTCAGAGCAGCAATACAACGATCGCAGGCTTAAACTGACCCCGATGCTCGGCCACAAACGCGTATCTCACTTTGCATCCCTGGCGAAATACGCGCTCGCCATTGTCCTCGGACCAATGGCGGACAATGGCGCGCCCGTTTTAAGGATGTCACGCTCCTCCGATACCCGGACCAGCTCTCGCTTCAGCCGACGGATCTCGGCATCCTTCACCGTATCACCCGACACTGCCTTTGCGAACCGGCGCTTCCAAGCATAGAGCGAATGCGTGCTGACACCGAGCCGCTCCGAAACCTCCTTCGCCGGATAGCCCCGCTAAACCCCGACTGCACAAACATAGCCCCCAGCCGGCAGCAGCTATGCTCCGAACAACATGTTATTCGGGGCATAGTTAGTGCCGAAGTCAAGGATTTTCCGTGCGAAAACAATGAGGTTAATACACCTAGGAGCAAAGGTTTTTGCAGTTTGGGACATAGTTTTCGTGGCGCTTCGAACCATGCGAAAGAAAAAGGGCCCGCATATACGGGCCCTGTGACAAGATTATCGAGTTGAACAAGAGTATTGCTAAGGCCGGTTGCCTACATGCCTCCCCGGTTGTCCTGCAGCCGCGAGCTCCGAGACGCTGACTCGAACAGCGTGAAGGCGGGTATCCCCTGGCAGGCGAAAGGCTTCGATTTTTCCTGCAAGCACAGCTTGCGTCAGATCCTCAGTTCGGCCGCCGTGACGTTGGCAGGCTTCTCCGATGGACAGAACCTTCTCACGCTGCGTATCATCAAACGGTGAGAGCTCCCCGATCCTCGAGAGCAGATCATCTAGGACGCGCCGTGCGAAAATGACCCTGCGCACGGCGCCCGGCGCGTCGGCCGGAATGACAGGTGGCAAGACCCCCGCGCGATACAAGGCCAATGTCTGGCTCTGCGTGCCGCCAATGTAGTCCGGCACCTGCGCAAGCGGGATCGCGGTCTCGTAATCCTTGATAAGCTGTTCCACCTCCTCAACGGGAAATACAAGGCGTCCGCTTTCACCGTCCGTAGCACCCTCGGGCACCAGTCCCAATTTCTGCAGCAGGCGGGACATGCGCCGGCGGTTGACTTTCAGCGTCATCGCAAGACTGATCACCGAGTGCAGGCGCCGTTTCCCCACCGGCTCGCCCAGGAGCCTCTCACCTGGCGCATACGCATCATGGTTCAGGATGTGCTCGCGCAGGATATCGCGCACAGGTCCCGGAGCGATCAGCTGCGACCGACGATCAAGCCAGTCGTAGAGGGCTCCATACATCGCCAAGGGTCCGGCATGAACGGCTGTGGCCGTGGCGCTCCTCCGTATCTCGTCGAGCGCCCCGTAGACCGCTCCGGCACCTTCCTCGTAGATTCGGAATCCAGTTGCCAACGCGGAACTCCTATCCCGCCGTGACAAGCGCCCGGGGCGGGCGCCTTGCCCGTGCTCCAGGACAATCCCGAGCATTTCCGATGCGTTCAGCACCTGCTCAATGCTTTGTCCATCCAGCCATCCGGGGCGATTCGACGACGACAGGCGCGCATGCAGCCAAGCAAGATGTCGTCCACCCTCAGCGTAAGACGTCGATGTCTCAGCCACATCAAGGCCTCCGACACATGCGACGGCATCGCGAATGTCGGCCGCGTCCCCAGGCGTAACCTCCACGAGGCTGGAACGGTGCCGCAGGCAGTCAGGTATTGGCAGAAAGCACCAGATGAGCCGATGGCGCCATTCGGCGGGCGGCCCATCCTCGCGCAAACAATGCGGGCAGAACTGCCGCACGTGGGTTGACAGAACATTCCTCGAGAAATCCTCCTCGCGGAAGGAATTATAGCGAGAGTATGTGCGGACTGTGCCAGCCTGGAGAGCACTGATATCTTCACCCACCGCAGCAGCAAATTTGGCCACCTCGTCATGGTGACCTGCTGCGAAGCGCGCCGGCCTCACCTCGTAATCTTCGAGCAGGCGCGACGTGCCTTGTCCGGTATGGAAGAAGGACAGGCGAGCGGCATAGGACTGGATAGTCTCAGCCGCATCGTAAGGAATGCGGGGCGTCAACAACTTCGTCACCAACCGCTCTCTGCGAGAAGCTTGCGCAGGTCCGACCAAGGCATGGGATCAAAGGGGCACGGCCCGTTGTCTTCTCCGCCATTCAGAATCCAGGTTCGGCGCGCATCCTCGATGCTTACGCCTTCCTTTCGATTAACTAGCGCACGACGAATGGTCATCTTGGCGAAGATGATCGAACGGCCCAGGCCCCCAGCCTGGGAAAACACGATACGCTCGGCGAAGGAAGGATCGTCCGGAAGCGAAAGATCAAGCTTCTGGCAGCATTTTTCGATGAAGCGCCTCAGCAGCTGCATGTCCCCACCTCCCGCGGCAAGAGACTGGAGGCGCTGGCACAGGCGATAACGACGAAACGTCTCGGGATCCGCTGCGATGCGGTCTTCGAGGTGATGCACGCCGGACAGGATGACGGCGACAGCCCCTTCCCCCTGCAACAGGTTCTTCAGGGTCTGGAGGGCTCCGGCAACATCTCGCCCCGCCCCTCCCCGCAGCAGGTGATGTGCTTCGTCGATCCACAGCATCGCAATCTCGAACTTCTTGAGGCGATGGCGGACGATAGCCCATGCTTCATGTGTCTTTGTGCGTTCCGCCAGCCGGCCATATCCCGTAGCAGCCGCGATATCTGAAGCAAGGCTCTTGATCGTGGCTTCCGGGGACACGGTGATGTGGAGATAGTTTCCTGCGGTGCCAGCGTTCATTTTCACGAAGCCGGGCAGTGCGAACAGGTTGCGCTGGATCATGACGGACTTGCCGTCCCCGGATGCGCCAATGACCTGCATGCCGCGCGTCTCTCCGTTCAGAGGATCGCGGATGGCGATCGGCAGGAGCGTGCCCTCGGGTCCGACCTGGAGGATGTCGCGCAGGCACTCCTGAAACTCGGCGTCGCGGGCATTCTTGAGGTAGCGGGCATCCAACCACGCAATGCGGCCCGGCAGGTCGGGCGGCGCGGGCGGGGCCGCGATCGCGGTTGCAGGCTGTGCGTCGCGTTCGATCATCGCCTTCATCGTTTTCATTCCATGATGTCGTCATCGTCGTCCAAGGACGTCGAGGTGGTGGGCGGAAAGGCGGTTGGGGTGGCTGACGGCATCAGCGACATGTCGGCTGCAGGTGCTGCGGCCTGAAGGTCTATGATGCCATCGAACAGGTCCATGTGCTCGGGCACGTCGAACTCGCGCTCGGCCGTCGACATGAACCGCATGAAGTCGGCCTCATAGCGGTCGTAGGTCCCGTCCGTGACGAACGTCGGCAGCAACCCCCGGAGCACTTTGCCCCGATGAGCCGCTGCATTTAGGTCCGCCAGCGCCCGCGCCTTTACGGCGTCTGAGCGGTCACGTTCGCCTGTGAGCCTGTAGCGAACCATCATCAGGTCGTCGAAGGACTTGCCGATCCACATCGGATCCGCTGACGTGACATTCATCCAGCGGTCTGGCCCGACTTTAACCGAGATCGTGCCGATGTCATGTGGCCACCAGGCCACTTCCAAGGACTTCTGCCGGTTGGGCGGCGCATAGTAGATCTTCATCAGATCATCGGTCTGATATCGGATGTGCATCATGGTGATGCCAGATGGGCCCAGCTTGCGAGTCCGGCGAATCCCGAAGACCTTGCGCAGTTCCTCGCGCGAGACAGCCTGGAGACGCGAACTGGTCTGGGACTGCGTCCAAGCCTCGGCAGGCGTGCGGCCCAGAAGGCCCGCATGTTCCGTATTGTGGTAGATATCGACGATCCATCGCACGAGCCAGTGAAGGAATTCGTCGATGGTCATTGACGCACGAGCCGCCGGGTCATTCTCTCCCCGAGCCACGACGTCGCTGAAGGTCCGCCCGGAGAACCGCTGCGCGAAGCCGAGATGGATCGTCCTGAAGAGCCGCTCGATGAACGGCCGGAGCCAAGGCTTCTTGGCGGGTGCACCGAGATTGACGATGCCGAGATCTGCCAGGAGGTCATAGACCTCGTCGCCAATGTAGTTTGGCCCACGGTCGAGCACGATCGTCTCGGGACGGCCATGCATGTGCCATGGCTCGTGCGCGCCGACCGCATCTGCGATTGGCGTCTTGTCCATAAAAATCATCTCGACGGTCTCCCGCAGAAGAGACGTCGTTCGGCTTGCCGAGATCTGCATGCCGACGATGCAACGGGTATGGACATCAAGGGCGGCGGAGAGGACGACGCGACGGGTCGAGCCATCCAGCCCGAGAATCGACCGTTCCTCAAGACGGAGCCAGTCCCAGACCCCGAGTCCCTTCAGGATGACCATGAGATCGAATGTGTATTCATCGATCTCCACCCGCTCGAGCGCACGGCTGGTTTTTACCCCGATCCCCAAGGCATGCATGTCGCGATACGCGACCTTCAGGCCTCGGGTTCGAATGGCATGGTCGAGCGGGGCAAGTGCATCGATGGCGCTATGGATGAACTCGTAACCCGGTCTGTTGAAGAACTTCCCAGGCGGGTTGCTCCGCGCAGCCTCGTCGTTCCGAACATCGATAACCGCTCTCACGCTGTCCACGATGGACGCGATCGAACAACGTTCTTCGTCCAGACGTTGACGTATTACAGATTGAACAAGTGCCTGTTCAGCCTCCGTATAGCGGCTCCCGCGGTTTCCAGAACTGATATATCTGTCGAACAGGGCGTTCTGGCCACCGCGCCGGAAGGCGCAATACCACTTGTAGATGTTGGCCGGGGACTTCGGCAGGTCGGACTGATCCCCCAGGTTCACCTTTGCGCCGCCCCGTTTGCCTGATGCGCCGGCCTCCTTCTTAAGATACTGGTTGTAGTAGACCGTGCCGAGACCGATGAGAATTTCACCCCGCGCGATGAAGCCGGCACGACTTTCTTCCAGGTCGCCATCGGAGATCATCTGCTGCGCCGCGGAAACGTAGCAGTAACGATGCTTCATGCGCGCAATTTCCGCCTTGGTGCGGTGGCTCCGGTCACGCTGCCCTTCGGCTGCAGCAGCAGAGGGGCGACGGATGATGCTCAAGCGCCCATTCCGATCGTAGCGGCAGAAGTCCTCATGAGACACGGTGTCGGAGATCGCAGGCAATACTTCGCCCGTGTTTGGATCAACGAATTCGTCCCAAACGACGAGGCAGGACGTAGTGCGAAGTTCCGCGACCTTGCCTCGGCGATTGTTCAGCTCGAACACGGCGCCTTTTTCGACGGGCACCTGCGCCGAAACCGCAAGATGGCTCCCCCTGCTCATGCTGCGGCCTTGGCATCATTGGCGGCAATCAGAGCTCGACCATCGATGCGCTCCTTGCGGACAAGCCTCAAATCGCCGCGGTGGATGGTCCGCGCGATGCCGAACAAGGTCACCCCATCCTGACGGCCCTGCTCCATCAAATGTTCCACCGTGACAGGCGCCTGCAGTCGAGCAGCGCGGTGGCTGATCGCAATGTCCTCCTCCTCGACAGGCCGACGGGCGGCGTGAAACAGCGTGGCGTTGTAAAGTTCGACCGGGTGAATGTGCTGTTCCGTAACCACGGCGATCCTGTCCACAACAGCGGGCATGGCAGCTTCCGCCACAGCCATGATGTGGGCGCGGAAGGTCGAACGCGCGGCGATATAGAACGGCTTCACGACGATCCCGATCCGCATGCCTCCTTCGAAGGTTGCTCTATAATCGAGATGATGATGGCCGATCTCCCCGTTCTGCTTGCGGAAAGCGATCGGCGCGATCTGTTCTTCCAAGTCAACGAAGCCAGGGCGATAAACGGTGCAGAGCGCCGCCTTGAACTCGAGCAGACTTTCGAACCCGACGCGCTGCGGCTTCTCCACGCCGAAGACAAATTCTCCGACGAAGTGGCCCTGCGACGCCTTCGGAATCGCGCGGACCGCGCGGCTGTTCGCCGGGTCGGGCAGGTAAAACGTAGAAGCCGGAAGCTTCATGGGTTGGATTTCCTTCGACAATAGAATGCGAACCCTGCTCTGGAGACCGGTGCAGGTTGGGATGAGACGAAGTTGCTGGAAATGTCGACGGAACCACTTGCGCTCTTCTATCGAGAGCTTACCTTCAAGGTCGATTCTACGGGTTCGCCCGTCAACTTCCCGCCCGGCCTTGTGCCGGGCTTTTCTTTTCATCGGTTGATCAGTTCGGAAGTCACCTCAGTGTCGTTGTCGATGGCCCTATTGATTCCGAGTCCCTGTGAAAAAAGAAAGCCACTTGACAAGGTTATCCACAACCAAGCGGGCGAACGTCCTGTTCTTCCAAGTTCCTGATCCGCATCAGAAACTTTTTCGCAAATTCCGGCATCATGGGTTTCTAGACCTGCTCATGCGCTGGCGGCGAGCAAACGTAGGAGGCCCAAGGAGGAGTGGGATAGCGGGCAGGCAAGTCCGACGCGGTGAGGCTGTGTTTTTCGCCGGAGGAACAAAACGGCTACCTTCTTCCCATATCGAATCATGTCAATGGCGGGTTCGAGAGGACAATGTGATCCAACAGTCTGTGGAGAGCCTTCTTCCGCTCCAGATCGCTATTTTTTCTCGGCGAATCAGGCGGATCGGCTCCCCTCACCATTTAGATCACATGATCGAGTTGCGACCTGGTAGAATCAGTGCCTCCCCGAATGGCTGATCAAGCCGCACTTCGTGATCCAAACCGTGAGGGGTGTCCTGAGTGGGGTCGGCCTAGCGCCGAGAACCTGATGGTCATGCGCCAAACGGCCGACCGCCTCTTCGGCCACGACGCCTATGAGTTCTCGGTGCTGGCGGCTGGACGGCACCAGATGCCCCTTTCCACGATAGGCGCAATCTTGGGCAGCCATGTTGGCGTGGGGCTGGAGGATAGCCGGTCTCTGGGTGGAGGGTAGCCAGCGGTGCCCTGTGCTGAACAGGTCAGCAAGGGCCGGCGCGTTCAGACAGAGCTGTCGCTGGACATTGAGACCTCAGCAGATGCCGCCCCCTGCCGGGCCCGAAGGGCTCGCCCGGCTGACACATGTGACTGCAGTCTGCAGATGACCCTGTTCGCAATGGTTTTTCAACAGGCCAGTTGCCTGCGGCACAGCATAAGCATGTCGGGACAGGTGATGATCTTTGAGCAGAGGGATTGACTGCCTGCCGATCCCGAAGTTCAAGGACAGCACTTCGCAAGGTTCGCACGATAATGGCTGTTCTGACCGAAATTCCCGCAGGGGCGCCTGACAATCGCCCTGTCTTGCTCTATCCTCGCAGTTGTCCTTGCTGACAGGTGCCGTGGCTGATGTCGGCGTGCCTGTCCGCAGCAAAAAAGGAGAGCAACCATGCATGTCCTTACCAGCTCCCTAGCGGTTTCGGCCCTTGCTCTCGCCTTGGCGGGAGCGTCATCGGCCGAGCCGATCCAGGTCAAGGTGTTCGTGGGCTCCATGTTCGAAATCGGCGAGAACACCGGCGATCGTGCCGGTGAGTATCAGCACTGGTATAAGCGCTACTGGCTGGACGCAGAGGCAACTGACGTGCCGGGTGCCTTTGCGCCCGTCCACTGCAATGACGATGGCGTCTGCGGTTCGGTCTTGGGAATGGGCAAGGTCAATGCATCTGCCTCGATGCAGGCCATCCTGCTGAACCCGGACTACGACTTCTCCCAGGCCTATTATTTGATCACCGGGGTCGCGGGAACACCGCCCTCCAGGGGAACCATCGGCGACGTGGTGTGGGGAAGCTGGCTGATCGACTATGACCTCGGTCATCGCTGGGCGCCTGAAGAGGGCGAGCCGGGCACACCCGTCTTCATGCCACGCAAGGGCTACGAGGATTACCGCGTGCATCAGTTGAACCCGGATCTTGTGGCCTGGGGCGTTCACCTGTCATCGGACATCGAGCTGAAGGACTCGGAAGAAGCACGGACCTATCGGATGCGGTATCCGGATGAAGCCGCACAGGCCGCTCCTACGGTAAAGGTCGGCACGCACATGACCGGTGATACCTTCTTCCACGGACCAGGGTTGTCGGCAGAGGCGCAATACATGGCCGATCTTTACGGAGCCGATGACTACCTGGTCACCGAGATGGAGGACAATGCCATCGCCCAGGTCATCAAGCGCCTGCATGGAACCGACCGGATCGCGGCCATCCGGGGTTCAGTAAACTTCGACCAGGGCAATCCGAATGAGACCACCCTGCAGCACCTGGACCCCGCACCGGGTGAGACAGCGGGCGGCTTTGCGGAAACGGTCGAGAACATCGCCTTGGTGGGTGCGCCTCTCGTAGATCAGATCGTCAGCGAGTGGGAGACGTGGAAGGACGGCGTGCCGGAAGCACCGGAAAACAACTGACCTGCAACCCGTTCAAAGCGAGTTCGGCTGTCCTCGAAGAGAGGAGATTTCCTCGTCTCTGTTACCCTTTTTGGACGTAGCCTGAGCTGCAATCCGTCCGACAAGTTGTAGCTGACCGAGGAAGTGAAGCGCGATACGGCCGGTTTACATGATCGACCGCGGTCGAGGTCGTTGACTTTTCGTCTGGCGCTCGTAGTCTCGCCTCATGATCCAGTTCTGCTCATCTCGTCTCATACGCTGACCGTCCCGTCCCTGTTCGGGGCGACAACGGATGATGCGTGCGAGCCAGTTCGGATCTCTTCCAGACAGCATTCGTCAAGCTTGATGTGATGACTTCAGCTTCGCAGCGCTTCCTCCATTTCCTGCTATTTTCTGATCCGTGGAGGCCCAAGTGTCCAAGTTCCCCATCATGCATGCAAGATCGCCCCAGCTTTCGAGCACAGATATCGCAGCGCGTCTGACCGAGTTTTTAACCGCGATGCGCCAGCAGCGTCGGATGAAGGCCCAAGCCGAAGCCGGCGAACTAGAGCACGTTGCGCCATTCCCGATTCAGGATACCCCTGTGGCTTGATCTGTGATTCCCTGCCTGCATGACAGATGG